>JAICEW010000012.1 GCA_025923995.1 Vicinamibacteria bacterium
CAGCTCGTTGGACTTATCCTCCGCTGTCCGACCGTAGTTGCGGGTGACCTCCAGGTGGACGCTGGAGGGAAGGAGGCGGGGGCGAAGCGTCTCGACCTTGCTGAGGGCGAGCTCGGCAAGGTGCGTGGCATTGGCGCCCGGTCGCTTCGCCAGGGCGATGGTCACGGCTGCGTACTCACGCCCGGCTGGCCGTTCGGTCGTGGCTCGGGCATGCCCGACCGCGAAGAACACGGCGTCCGTGTTCTCGCCGGGGCCGTCGATCACCCTGGAAACCTCGGACACATAGATCGGCCGGCCCGCTCGCAGGCCGACCACCACGCGGGCCACGTCCTCGGCGGTCTCGAACAGCGGACCCGCCTGGATCCGCGTCTCCCGGTTGTCGCGCACCATCGTCCCCGCGGCCTGCTTGGCTGCCGCGGAGCGGAGTGCTCCCGAGAGCGCGATCCAGCTCACGCCGGCCGCGGCCATGCGGCCCGGGTCGGGCTCCACCCTGACCACGCGGGGCTGTCCGCCGATCAGGTAGGCCTTGCTCGTCTCGGGGATCTCGGAGAGCTCCTCGGCCAGTTCCGCGGCCAGCGGGCGCAGCTCGTCGCTGGAGGAGGTCTCGCTCCAGAGGGTCAGGGTCAGGAACGGCACGTCGTCGATCGAGTGGAGCTCGACGGCAGGAGGCAAGGCGTCGGCTGGCAGTGTTCCGCCCATGGCGGACAGCCGCTCGTAGACCTTGACCAGGCTCTCCTCGTTCGATTCGTTCACGCGGAAGCGGACCGTCACGAGGGCCAGGCCGGAGCGGGCGGCGGCGTAGACGTGCTCGACGCCGGAGAGGCCCCACATCGACCGCTCGAGAGGCTCGACGATGCGCGTTTCGATCTCGGCGGGCTCCGCCCCCGGCCAGGCAACGGCCACGTCCACCATGGGGACGCGGATCTGCGGCTCCTCTTCGCGCGGCGTCGCCAGCAGGGCGAGAGCGCCCAGACCCAGGGACGCGGCGATGATCAGCGGCGTCAGCTTGCTGTCGAGGAAGGCATGGGCGATCCGCCCCGCGAGCCCGATGCGCACTACCGGGCCTCCGCCACTTCCGCCACCGGCGCGCCGTCCACGAGGCCGGCGGGCTCGACCGCCACGCGCTCACCGGCGTCGATCCCGGCCCGGATCTCCGTCGACGGCCCGTCCGTCGCCCCGATCGCCACCCAGCGCAGCCGGGCCGTGCGCTCAGCCACCACGAAGAGCCCGTGCAGGCCGCCGCGCTGAAAGACGGCGGCGCTGGGAACGAGCAGCCGGGGAGCGCCGACCGGAGATGGAACGAGAAGCCGCGCGAACAGGCCCGAGCGCAGTCCTGCCGCCGCGGGCAGGTCGGCTCTCACCTCGAAGCGGTGGGTGGTGGGATCGCCGGAAGCGGAGACGGCCCTGAGCGTCGCCGTGAGGGGCGCGGGTTGGCCGTCGACCAGCGCCACCACGGCCAGGCCAGGGCGCAGGTCCGAGACGAGACCTCCCTCGACGGTGGCTCGCAGTTCGAGGCCGCCAGTGCCTTCGATCTCGATGAGCGTCGTCCCTGGGGTCACGACGTCCCCCACGTTGGCGGGCCTGGACGCCACGGTGCCGGCGAAGGGTGCGCGGAGGACGG
Source organism: Vicinamibacteria bacterium (assembly GCA_025923995.1). Taxonomy (GTDB): domain Bacteria; phylum Acidobacteriota; class Vicinamibacteria; order Fen-336; family Fen-336; genus JAICEW01. The sequence continues at coordinate 1,622 of JAICEW010000012.1, forward strand.
CGTACGCAAGGCTATCGCGGGCGCCCGCGACGGCGGCGGCCGTCGCCGCCGCACGTGCGCGGCTCTCCTCGGCCTCCTTCGGCGTCGCCGCGCCTTTCTTCAGGAGGGTCTCCACTCGGGCGAGATCGACGTCCGCCGCCTTGGCCGCCGACTCCGCCGCGAGGAGGCCCGACTGCAAGGCTCTGTCATCGAGGCGGGCGAGCAGCGCCCCCGCAGGCACTCGGTCGCCTTCGCGCCACGGCAAGGCCACCACCGAAGCCGGGATGCGAGCGGCAAGAGCGGCGCGCTGTCTTGCCTGCACGGTGGCGGGCACCGCCGTGCGGCCGGGGCCACCGGCGCGCTCCACGACTGCCGTCCGGACTGGCTGAGCGGTTGCGTGCGTTTCGCGGGTAGCTGGTCGCGGAGACTCGCGACCGCAAGCGGCCAACCCCATGGCCGCGGCCGCTGCCGTTATCACCAGGCAGCCCCGGGTCCCTCGCATGGGCCATGGACGCATCACAGTCCTCCCGCCGCTCGCAGCAGCGCCGCGTCGGCGATGGCGGCCTCGGTGGCGACGCGCAGCTCGTCGAGCTCGGCCGCCAGGCTCGCCGCCTCCGTTTCCAGCTCGTCGGTGAGCGTCGCCATGCCCTGCTGCCGCCGTTCCTGGACGACTCGCAGCGCTTCGCGTCCTTCCTCGGCACCCCCGGCGGCAGCGGCGTAGCGGTCTCGAGAGGACGCCGCCCTCCGCCACGCCGTTTCCACCTCCAGTCGCACCTGGTCGCGGCTTGCCCGGACCTCGAGATCGGCTGCGTGGGACTCCGCCGCAGCGGCAGCCACGCGCTTGCCGCGGGTCGGGTCGAAGACCTTCCAGCGCATCAGGAACCCGAACGCACCCGACTGGCCCCCGCCCGAGAGGGCGCTGCGGTCGTCCTGGAACTGGCCCCAGGCTGCGAGCTCCGGCCAACTGGCCCGCTCCTCGGCGCGCAGGGACCAGCCCTGAGCCTTGAGGCGCTCGGCCGCCATCCGGAGGGACGGCCGATTGGTCAGGGCACGTGATTGCCAGGAAGGGCCGTCACCCTCCAGCGGCGGGGGGGCAGAAACCAGCTCCGTGGGTCGGTAGGGGACGGTCGGGTCCGTGCCGAGAGCCCGCGAGAGCATCGCGAGGGCGACCTCGCTGTCGGCTCGCCGCTCGGCCAGGTCGGCCTCGCGCTGGCGGCGCCTGGCTCGCACCCGAAGAAGGTCCGCGCGGAGGGACGCGCCTTCATCGACCCGCGCCTCCATGTCGGCCTCGCGGGCGCGAGCGCTGGCAAGGGCGCGTTCCGCGACCTCCGCGACTCGTTGAGCCAGGGCGGTCCGTCGATAGGCTTCCACCACCCGGAGTCGCAGCTCCTGCACGCTCTCGTTGGCCTGCTCTTCCCCCGCCCGACCGATCGAGGATTGGGCCTCAGCGCGGGCCTTGATTGACCCGAAGGCGTCGACAGGCACCTCGGCCGCCAGGGTCGTCGTGAGATGCGACAGGGCATCGGGGGAGTTGAGCCGGTCGATCGCGAAGTCGTCCTGCGTGAAGTCCCCGGAGTTCAGCTTCTGGGCGAAGACCAGCGCCGGGGTGTTGCTGCGCGACCAGCCCGAGGTCACGGAGAGTCGCGGCCACCTCGTTCTGCTCACCACCTCGGCTCGTGCGGCCTCGGCCTCCGTCCTGGCCCGTTGCGCCCGGATCTCGGGGTTGTGCTGCTGTGCGAGATCCAGGGCCTGCGCAAGCGAGAGAGGCACCTCTTGAGCGCTCAGGGGGACCGCCGAAGCGATGAGGGTGAGGAGCGCAAACCCTGCCCATCTCGTCACTTCTCCCACGGCCCGAGCCCTCATCACACCTCCTGCGCACGATGAGAGCCAGACCGTGGACGAAGGGTTCAGGCCGTTCTCGCCAACGCACCCGATCGAGAGTGGTGTGGCACGCAATGCCTGCGCGGCTGGCCCGCCGCCGCCGCAGTCGCTGCGCGCGACAGGCATCGCCGTCGCGGCGAACCTCGAGTCGTCTCGTGGCAACGTCGTTGCACTCCGTCCACTTCAGTCTCGACCCTGCGAAGGGGTCGGCGAGGAGAGGGAAGATGACGCCGTCTGTGAGCGTGATCGAAGTGCTGGGGCCCGGCTGCGCCCGCTGCTTCGAGACGTTGCGGGTCGTACGCGACGTGGTGGACGAGGCGCACCTGCAGTGCCTCGTACAGAAGGACGAGTCGGTGGAGCGCATGGCCGCACTCGGAGTCATGCGAACACCGGCCATCGCGTTCGATGGCAAGGTGGTCGTATCGGGACGGATCCCCAAAGCCCAGGAGGTCCGCCGATTACTGGGATTGGCGTGACCGTCCTGGCCGATCGGAGCGCGCCCGCGGAAGCGGGGGGAGCGGCACCTGTCAGGACGCACCGGAGTCCCTGGCCTGAAGTCGCGCTGGCCGCACTACTCTGGGTGGCCGCCTACAACGTCGTCGAGCCCCTTTCCCGGTGGATCTCGCACAACCTCCTCGGACTGCCGCGTGGCTCCCGCTCGGGTGAGGCGGTAGCGTTCTTCTTCTATGACGTGCCGAAGATCCTCCTCCTCCTCTCCGGCATGATCTTCCTCATCACGGTCGTCCGGTCCTTCTTCAGCGCCGAGCGGGCACGGCGGCTGCTCGGTGGGAAGCGGGTGGGCCTCGGCAATGGCCTGGCGGCCACTCTGGGCATCGTCACGCCGTTCTGCTCGTGCAGCGCGGTCCCCCTGTTCATCGGCTTCGTGGAATCCGGGATCCCTCTGGGCGTGACGTTCTCGTTCCTGATCGCAGCGCCGGTGATCAACGAGGTGGCGCTGGTCCTGTTGTTCGGCATGTTCGGATGGAGGGTGGCGGGCCTCTATGTCGCTTCCGGCCTGGCGGTCGCCATCGCGGCCGGATGGCTCCTCGGGAAGCTGCGCCTCGAGCGCTACGTCGAGGAGTTCGTGTGGCGCACGTCCTTTCGAGAGGGGACCGACGAGGCGCGCGGTCTCTCCTGGGAGGAGCGTTTCGGCCAGGCCCGGCAGGCGGTTCGCGAGACCCTGGTGAAGCTGTGGGTGTATGTCCTGGTGGGCATCGGCGTCGGGGCGGGCATCCACGGCTACGTTCCGGCGGACGCCCTTGCGGCCTACATGGGCAAGGACGGGCCCTGGTGGTCGGTGCCGCTGGTCGTCGTGGCGGCGCTCCCGCTCTATTCGAACGCGGCGGGGATGGCTCCCGTCCTGCAAGCGCTGGTGGAGAAGGGGGCCGCCCTCGGCACGGCCCTGGCCTTCATGATGGCGGTCGTGGGTGTGAGCCTGCCCGAGACGATCATGCTCCGGCGCGTCCTGAGGCCTCAGCTGATCGCCACTTTCGTCGGCGTCGTCACGGTTGCGATCATCCTCATTGGCTACCTGTTCAACGCGCTGCTGTGACGCGGACGCTCACTGCTCCGGCGCTCAGCGAGCGCGCCGTCTCCCTGGCACGCCGTGGGCTCAATGACGCGCCGGGGAAGGGATGGATGGCGACACCAGGCGGGCGTCACAGTCGTGCCGCCGGATCCTGAGGGCGCAGGTCTACATCCACGAGAGGTCCATGAGCGAACTCGTGAATGGCATCCCTGAAACCCGAGGTGCGCTCTTGGCGATCGTCGAGCGGATGTGAGATGACGAACGTCCTGATCCTCGGCGCCAACGGGCAGCTGGCTCGAAAGACGACGCGCGTGTTCTTGGTGCTGCGGACGACGGCCGGCCTCGTCGGCTTCGAGTTCGGATCTGCCTACGAGGCTTCGACGTTCGGCCTCGAGGGCTGGATGGCTTCGCTCCACGACGAGGTGGCGCCATTCGGCATCGCGACGCCCCGAGGACGAAGAATGACAAGGGGTCGCCTGACGGCGACCGCTCAGGGCGCTCCCGCCGAAATAGGTGGACACGGCGCGACGGGCGCTGCTACGGCCGTCTGGCTAACTTGTTGCTGGAGTTGGTGGAGCTGACGGGGATCGAACCCGTGACCTCGTGAATGCCATTTCCTTGGTCGCCGGGCTGAGCCGTGAGCGTTTCACGACGGCTCCAGGGGAACCGGCACGCCGATCGCCCGGAGGACGGCGCGCTCCACGGCGCGAAGAAGGCCCGGCGGCAGCGATCCCCCGAGCGGCCCATGGACGTCTGTCTTCGGCAGCGTAGTGATCTGCTCGCACTTGAGCACCGTGCTCTCGGGCAGCCCGCCCTGGCCGCGTCGGAGCAGGACGTGCGTCGGCGCCTGCTTCAGGCGCGTCGAGCAGGGAACGACGATCACGTCGCTGGCGAGATCGTTGCGGTAGTCTGGCGAGAGGACCAACGCGGGCCGGCGCTTGTCCAGGCTCACCCAGTACAGGCGGCCGCGACGGGGCGGCTCCACCGTCACTTCTTCCTGCGGCGTGGCGATCGCGATTCCGGAGAGTCGTCCACACGCAGCCGCCGGGCGACGCGGGACGACGCGGCCGCGATCGCTTCGTCCTCCCCGCGGTCCTCGGATGTCATGGTCTGGTAATACGCGATGGTGGCCTGTTCCAACTCTCGCGCCGCGTTCTCCCGAGCCGTGGCCTGGAGCCAGCCCTCGAGGACACGGCTCCTCGATCGAGACTCTGCGCGGGCAGCGCGATCGATTCGCGCCACGAGATCGCGGGGAAGCGAGACGCTGATCTTGATCCGTCCTGTCTGCATACTCCGCATACTACCATTCTTCCTACCTTGGACACCTCCGGTTGGCGGGGCGTGATCACGCTGGGGGAAGGATCTGCGGACGACCGTGTCGAGGCGGTATCTCGAGGACCCGGCCCCCGGACGAAAAGGGCGGGTTCCTGGCCGCGGAGACGCGGAAAGCGACTACCCGGATCAATGACCGTGTTTCCAGACCAACCCGCCACAGGATCATGCGACCGACGCCATCTGATCTGGCTGATCAGGCCGTAGCGAGCTGGTCGAAGTAGGCGCGGAGGTCGTGCTGGATTCCGGCGTCGTCGTCGAGCGGCACACCGGGCAGCTCGTGGCGGTGACGCAGGTAGTCGGCGTATGACACCGCGAAGAACTCGTCGGGGTTCGACAGCGCGTACTCGGTGTGCGCGTAGCCGAGCTGGATCGCGCGCTCGTACAGGTGCAGGAGTGGCTCGGCCTCGTGCTCGGCGAGATGAAAGAACACGAGGTGCGCGAGCTCGTGTGCGAACGTCAAGCCGTCCTCGCCCACGTCGAGCAGCTCCTCGATCTTCGCGATCGCGCCGCCGTGGGTCGCGACGCCGGTGATCGCGTCGTAGCTGCGGTGATCGTCGGCGCGCTCGCCCGCGGCGTCCTCGAACAGCCCGACGTCGGTCGCGCGCACGTCGATCGGCAGGATCCGGATCGCGACGTCGCGCTCGGCGAGGTCGGCGAGCCGCGGCGCGAACGTCTGCACCGACAGCCACACCACGCGGCGTTCGGCGTCGGTCAGCACCGGCCAGTCGGGCACGACCTCCTCGAGCTCGGCCGGCAGCGCCTTCGGCAGCGCGAGTTGCGCCGCGCGGCGATGCAGCGCGTGCGTTTCGTGGTCCATCGCGGCGCCCAGCCCGATGAAGGCGGCGAAGCATCGCCCGTCGGCCTCGCACGCGCGCTCGAACGTCGCGCGTGCGGCCGCGACCTCGCCGCGCCGCAGCTCGGCGCAGCCGACGAGCACGAGGCCGGGCGCGCTGTCGGGATCGTCGTCGAGTAGCGCGCGCCCGCGCCGCTCGGTCGCTTCGGGCGTCTCGAGCTCGAGCACGTCGGCGATCCGCTCGCCCGTCGCCGCGAGACGCGCGCCGAGCAGCTTGTAGTTGACGCCGGCCCGCGCGTCGAGGTTGCCCGCCCGGGCCGCGAGCTCGATCGTCGCCTCGCGGCCGTGCAGTTCGGCATAGACATCGTCGCGCAGGCGGGATGCCTCGTCCGCGCGCTCCTTGAGCGCCTGCCAGTCGGCGCCGGCGAGCTCCTTCATCTGTACATCGTAGTGATCGCAGACCTCGTCGAGGATCGCGAGCGCCTGAGCGGCCTCGCCGGTCACGAACAGCGCCTCGGCGAGCCGCGTCTCGAGCACGGGGTCGTGGAGGTCGCGCAGCGGCCGCAACAGCTCGATCGCTTCCGCGACGCGATCTGCGTCGATCAGCATCGCGGCGAGCGCGGCGGCGCTCGGTGCATTGCTCGGCTGCATCGCGACCACACGCCGCTGCGCGCCGATCGCTTCGTCGCGATCACCGATCTCGATCGCGATCGACGCCGCGAGCTGGTGGAGCTCGACGTCGTCGGGAGCCAGCGCGAGCGCGCGCGCGACGCTGTGCTGGGCCGCCGGGTACCACTCGCCCTCGAACAGCACGTTCGCCAGCCAGCCGTACGCCTGCGCCCGGTGGTCCTCGGGAAGCGCCTCGATCGGGGCGTGATCGGCGAGATCGTCCGCTCGCTCGAGACGAGCGATCGCTCGATCGACTGCCTTGCGGATCCGGGCCTTGCGACCGAACACGCGACGCAGTGTAAGCGCGACGCCGGCCGGCGGGCGTCATCCGGATCAGGAATGATCACCGTCGCCGAGCTTCGCGCGGGTCAGCGCACGTTATCGCGGGTGCTGATCGACGTGCTCCGCTCGCGATTCCCGTGGTCCGTGCCGGCGCTCTCTTCAGCGGTATGGCCGGGCCGCCGGCGGCGGCGCTCGGGCCCGCGAGCTACGTCCTCGTCGGCCTCACTTCGCTGGCAGGCGGGGTGGCCACGTTCGTTTGGTGGCGGCGGGCCGATCACACCGGATAGCGGGTCGACCTCATCGCCCTCTCGGCACATCCGTGCTGATCCGACGAGCAGCCAGGTGAATCGTCGTGCAGCAGTCGTATCTCTCCCTGCTTGCACCGCGCACGTGCGTCGGGGCACGACGCAATCGCCGACGGGGCTCGCGTCTCTGCGCGGCGAAAGACGATAGCTAAGCTTCCCGCTGCTTGACGGCGCCGGAGGTTCCAGTGGGCCCGTCTGGCAGAGCAGCGTGGCGCGCGGTCCAGCGGAGCAGGGCGTCGAGCACCGGGCTTAAGGACTGCCCCCAATCGGTGAGGCGGTATTCCACCTTCGGAGGAATCTGATGGTGCGCGGTCCGTGCCACGAGGCCGTCGGCCTCCATGTGGCGGAGCTGCTGGCTCAGCATCTTCTCCGATATAGAGGGGATCGCGCGCTGCAGCTCCGAGAAGCGACGGACCTCGCCTCCAAAGAGCTGGAACAGGATCATCAGTTTCCACCGCCCCGCGAGGAACTTCAGTGCCTCCTCGACGCCCTTCGCCGCCGACATCCGGGTGTGCGACCTACCGTTCGCGGTCGCCATTGGTGGAGGAGCGCGGCGTGACCTGGTCCTGTGTTGCATCGCCACATTGGAACGACATCGAGTATCACCGTCAAGGCGGGTCGGGCCCGCCTTGAAGGGAAGCCGAGGGCGGCGAGGCGCTAGGCGGTAGGCACCGAGCCTCCGTCGATGACGAACTCGGTACCGGTAATCGACGCGGCCTGAGCCGACACGAGGAAAGCGACGAGGTCTGCCACTTCTCGTGGCTTCGCCGGACGGCCGATGGGGATGCCGCCGAGTGAAGCCATCAGTCGGCTCCGCGCCGCGTCCTCGTCGATGTGGTTCTCCCGCGCGATCCCTTGTACGAGGCCTACGGCGGCTTCCGTCTCGACCCAGCCGGGCGAGACCCGCACCACTCGGATGCCTTTCGGGCTGACTTCCTTCGAGAGTCCCTTGCTGTAGTTCGAGAGCGCAGCTTTCGCTGCCGCGTAGGCCATGGTGGCTTCGGGGAGCGGCAACTGACTCTGGATCGACGTGACGTGGACGATCACGCCCGAACCTCGCGCGAGCATCCCAGGCAGGAGAGCGCGATCCAGTCTCACGGCGGGGAACAAGTTGAGATCGAGCGCACGCCGCCACTCCTCGTCGTCGAGGACAGCAAAGCCGCCCGCTGGCGCTGACGATCCACCGACAACGTGGACGACGATATCCACGTCTCCGAGACGGTCTCGAACCGCCGCCGCCACCGCGGCGCAGCCGTCTCGGGTTCCCACATCGGCGGCCACGAAGAGAATGCCGGCGGTCGCGTGGCCAGGCGGTTTGCGGGCGGTTCCGAGGACAGTTGCGCCCGCCTCTCGCAGACGAGCCGCGACGGCCTGCCCGATGCCTTTCGATGCACCGGTGACCAGCGCCTTGCGGCCGTCGAGGTCGATGGAGGCGCTCATCGGATCTCCAGCGACGCGATTGTCCCGCCTTCGATCGTGAAGACATGTTCGAGGTCGAGAGGGCTGTTGGGGAAGTTCCCGGCCGCTCGCGCGACGACGACCGTATTCCCGCCACGGCTCGCGACTTCGATCGGTTCGGCCGTGTGCTGGTACTTCGCCTTGGCTTCCTTCATCCACTGCTGGATGGCGGTCGGGCCTTCGATCGTCCGCCCCTCGTCACGTATGACGGCACGCTGGGTGAAGCATCCAGCCAGCGCGTCGAGGTTCTGCTCCCTCTCGGCCGCGAAGTAGGCGGCCACGGGCGTCGGTAGCGCGAGTGACATGATCGGTCCTCAGGTCACAGCCGGTGACCATCCCGAGGATACGCAGCGCCTTCGTCGCATGGCAAGAACGCACGAGAAGGTAAGGGACTTACCAGGACGTGAGCATTCGCGGCGCGGACACCCTTCGTTGTCCGTAGCGCCATGACCCGCGCCTTCTGCCTTGGTTTCAGGCTACGCAAGTAGCCCATGTACTGGCCCTGAAGCTTCAGTGCTGGACGGCGCGCCGCCGACAGCCGCAGCCTGTGGCCACCGGTCGACGACTTCGCTGTTCCGTTGACGGCAACTGCGAGAGCGGGTGCCAATCGAGCCAGCGCGCGGTCGATTGAGCCTAGCGACGACGGGTGGCATGGACATCCCTGCTGACTGACTGCCGACGCGATCTCGCCAAGCGCCCGCCTCCAAGGCTGGTGCGACGGCGAATGGTACTACCGTGCACCCCTGCGGAGGCGGACCCGCGTTTCAGGCGGCAGACCGTCCCACGGCGTTCCGCGACGCTCCGAGGAAAAGTGACACAAGCGTGACACAAAGGCGGCTCCGAGCCTGCCTCGGCCGTCCTGCGTACTCATAAGTAGTTGCTGGAGTTGGTGGAGCTGACGGGGATCGAACCCGTGACCTCGTGAATGCCATTCACGCGCGCTCCCAGCTGCGCTACAGCCCCACAGGTTGGAAGGAAGATGGTATCAGCGGGCCGGCGGGGGGTCAAGATCGGCCGTCTGGACCGAGAGAGCGCGCGCGAACGCGTCGACCGCGTCGGGCTGCTCGCTGGTGAGGCCGACCGTCAGGCCCCCGTTGTGCAGGAGCTGCACCGTGCGGCCCATGGACTCGCGGCGCTGGGGCCACCGGAAGCGCACGGGCCCGGGCACGACGTGCATCGAGAGCCGGTGCTCGCGGTCGGCGTAGTAGATGTGCGCGACGCGGCGGTCCATCAGCATGCAGTAGCGCGCCCCGACCAGCGTCAGGCCGAGGACGGACTCGGGCGCGCGCGGCACGCGCGTGCCCTGGTCCTCGAACCAGCGCTCGATGACGGCGGGATCGCTGCTCCAGACCTTCGCCGGCAGCTTCTCCTTGCCGAAGCAGTGCCCGTGGTCCCACGCGAGCTGGGTCGCGATCAGCCCCGGTGCCCCGCGCACCCAGAGCAGCGCGAGCACGAGCATTGCGGCCAGCGGAAGGAGCACCCTCCAGGCGCGCCGGGGCCGGGGCGCGTACACCAGGCGCGCGCGGACCGTGGACTCGAGGGCCTTCGGGAACTCCGGGTGCGGCAGGCTCAGCAGGCGCGCCCTCAGCGCGCGCTCCTGCTCGGCCTGGGCGCGGCAGGACGGGCACGTCCCGAGGTGGGCCTCCAGCTCGGCGCGCTCGGCCGGCCCCAGAGCGCCGTCGACGTAACCGGTGACGCGGACGGGATCGCAGCTCACGTGCGTCCTCCGGTGAGCGCGGCGCGCAGCTGCGCGCGGCCGCGATGGATGCGGGACATCACGGTGCCGATGGGCACGCGCAGCACCTGCGCGATCTCCTCGTAGGACAGCTCCTCCAGGTCGCGCAGGACGACCGCGGTGTGGAAGGGCTCCGGCAGCGCCGAGAGAGCCCGCGTCAGCTCCTCCTGCCCGCCGGCCAGGGCCTCCTGCGGGGCGGGCACCGCGGGCCCCTCGTCGACCAGCTCCACGGTGCGCGGTGAGCGGCCGGCCTTGCGGAAGCTGTCCGTGCGCACGCGGTAGAGGATCGTGTAGAGCCAGGCGCGGATGTTCGTCCCGGGCGTGAAGGTGTCGTAGGCGCGGAAGGCGCGGAGCATGGTCTCCTGCACCAGGTCCTCGGCGTCGGAGGCGTTGCGGGTCATGCGATAGGCGGTGCGGTAGAGCGCCCGCAGGTGAGGGAGGGCCTCCGCCTCGAATCGCTCCTCCCGCTTCACTCTCGGTTCGCCGGACCGGTCCCACGTAGGGGAACGCCGGCCGGCCGCCTCCTATTCCTCATGCTTGCCGCCCGCCGGCGCGCGATTCTGCCATGGCGCGGCCCGGTTTCCACCGCAGGAGCCAAATCCTGGCGTGTCGTTGACGGTCCCCGGGGGCGAGGCGAGAATCGAAGTGTAGTATGAAGTACCTGACCACGCTCGAGGTCGCGAACCAGCTGCAGGTCAGCAAGCAGACGCTGCTCAACTGGCTCTACGACGGGAAGGTCCCCGAGCCTCCCCGCAACCGCAAGGGGTATCGCCTGTGGAGCCCCTCGCGCGTCTCGCTGGTCCGGAAGCTGATCTCCGACGGCCGCCTCCACACGCGCACGGTCATCCACCGGCAGGCGACCAACCGCCCGGACCTGGTGTCCGAGTACGCGCGCGAGGTCCACCAGTTCCTGGTCGAAGGCACGGTGGACGTCGAGTCCTTCCTGCGCGAGTTGGCCCGCCTCAACCCGGCCGTGGCCCGCCGCCTGGTCGCGCGCAAGAGCGTCGCGGGCAGCGCCCGCTCCGCCTGACCGCCTCCCGAGCGGCGTGTTATCCTGCCCGGTCGTCTTTCAGAAGGAGCGTCGAACCATGCGCAGTCACCGTGTGTTGGGGGCCGTCGCGCTCTCTTTCGTCATCGCCGCCGCCGCCGCCGCGCAGGACGTGACCATCGTCTACAACATCACCGAAAACGGCCAGCCCAAGGGCACGTCCACGCAGTACGTGAGCTCGGAGAAGCTGCGGATGGCGAACCCCGAGGGCGACCTCATCATCGAGTACGCCTCGGGACGCCTCGTGTCGATCGACCACAAGAAGAAGGAGTACTGGGAGACGACGCGCGACGAGATGACCGCCCAGATCGCCCAGATGAACGCGAAGATGGAGGAGTCGATGAAGAACCTCCCGCCCGCCATGCGCGAGAAGATGGGCAGCATGATGGGCGGCGTCGCCGCCCAGGTCACGGTCACGCCCGGCACGGCGACCAAGAAGATCGCCGGCTACGACACGAAGCAGTACACGGTCTCGATGGGCGAGATGATGAAGCAGGAGATGTGGAACACCGAGGCCGTCCCGTTCCCGACTCCCGCCATCGACGCGCGCAACAGCATGATGACCCTGGGCAACCCCATGATGAAGGGCGCCAAGGACCTGGTCGAGAAGATGAAGCAGGTGAAGGGCATCCCCCTGGCCGAGACCACCACGGTCAAGATCCTCACCAAGACCACCACGACCAGCCGCGAGGCCACGTCGGTCAAGACCGGCGCCATCGACCCCTCCGTCTTCGCGCTGCCCAGCGGCTACAAGAAGGTGGAGTCGCCGCTCGCGAAGATGTCCAAGTCGGGCAAGTGAGCGCCGGCGCCGTCGTCTCCACGGAGTGGCTGGCCGGCCACCTGGGGGACGACGGCCTTCGCGTCGTCGACACCCGCTGGTATCTCGACCCGGCCCGGCGCGGACGCGACGCCTACGCGGCCGGCCACATCCCCGGCGCCATCTACCTCGAGATCGACGGCGACCTCTCGGCTCCCGGCGGCCGTCGCGGCGGCCCCATCGGGCGCCATCCCTGGCCGTCCGTCGAGCAGGTCGAGCGCGTCATGGGCGCGGCCGGCATCGGGCCCGACACGTTCGTCGTCGCCTACGACGACCAGTGGGGCTCGGTGTCCGCGCGGCTGTGGTTCCTGCTGCGCGCGCACGGGCACGACGGCGCCGCGGTATTGGACGGCGGCCTGCCGAAGTGGACGGCCGAGGGGCGGCCGCTCGACACCGCGGTCCCCACCGTCGCGCCCCGGCCGTTCGCCGCCCGCCTGCGGCCCGAGCTGCTCGCGTCGAAGGAGGAGCTGCGGGCGCCTTCGGCGTCGCGCCTGGTGATCGACGCGCGCGCGGCCGAGCGCTATCGGGGCGAGACGGAGCCGATCGACCCGCGCGCGGGCCACATCCCGGGCGCGGTCAACGCGCCGTACACGGGCAACCTCACGAACGGCGCCGAGCGGGTCTTCCTCTCGCCGGACGAGCTGCGCGCGCGCTTCGCCGGGCTGGGTGCCGATCGCACCGAGCCGGTCGTCTACTGCGGCTCGGGCGTCACGGCCTGCCACGACATCCTGGCGCTGCACCTGGCCGGCCTGCCCGCGCGGCTGTACCCCGGCTCGTGGAGCGAGTGGAGCTCGAACCCGGACCTGCCGATCGAGACCTCCTAGCGGTCGAAGACGGGCAGGCGGTCGGTGAGGTCCGCCAGGCGGGGCGCGCGGCGGTCCTTGTCCGACACGATGGGCTCGCGGATGGGCCAGGCCACGCCGATCGCGGGATCGTCCCACGCGACGCTGATCTCGCCCCCCGGGTCGTAGACGTCGGTGCACTTGTACTCGACGTCGACGCGCTCCGAGAGCACGCAGAAGCCGTGCGCGAACCCGGGCGGGATGTAGAGCTGGCGGAAGTTCTCGCCCGACAGGTGCACGCCCACCCACTGGCCGAAGGTGGGCGACCCTCGCCGGATGTCGACCGCCACGTCGAACATCTCGCCCGCGACGGCGCGCACCAGCTTGCCCTGCGGGCGCCGCACCTGCGCGTGCAGGCCGCGCAGCGTCCCGCGCACCGAGTGCGAGTGGTTGTCCTGGACGAAGGGCCCGGAGACGCCGCCCTCGCGGTACTTGTCCGCGTGGAAGGTCTCGAGGAAGAACCCGCGGGCGTCGCGGTGGACGTCCGGCTCCACGATCACGACGCCGGGCAGGCCAGTGGGCAGGAACCTCACGGAGCGCCGGCGGCGTCCTCGACCAGCTGCTCCAGGTACTGGCCGTACTCGTTGTGGCGCATCGAGCGCGCGATGCGCAGCACGTCCTCGGCCGTGATGAACCCGAGCTTGAAGGCGATCTCCTCGGGACAGGCCACCTTGAGGCCCTGTCGCTGCTCGATGGCCTGGATGAAGTTCGAGGCCTGCAGCAGCGCCTCCTGGGTGCCGGTGTCGAGCCAGGCCATGCCGCGCCCCAGCACCTCGACCTGCAGCTCGTTCCACTCGAGGTACGCGCGGTTGACGTCCGTGATCTCCAGCTCGCCGCGCGCGGAGGGCTTGAGCGCGGCCGCCACGTCGAGCACGCGGTTGTCGTAGAAGTACAGGCCGGTGACCGCGTAGGGCGACCGGGGCTGGGCCGGCTTCTCCTCCAGCCCGATCGCGCGGCCGCCCTGGCCGAACCACACGACGCCGTAGCGCTGGGGATCGCGGACGCGGTACGCGAACACCGTCGCGCCGCGCTCGCGGCCGGCGGCGTTCTGCAGCATCTCGGACAGGTCGTTCCCGTAGAAGACGTTGTCGCCCAGGGCGAGGGCGACGGGGGAGCGGCCCACGAAGTCACGCCCGATGAGGAACGCCTGCGCCAGCCCCTCCGGCCGGGGCTGCGCCGCGTACTCGATGCGGATGCCGAGCGCGCTCCCGTCGCCCAGGAGGCGCCGGAAGCTCTCCTGGTCGTGAGGCGTCGTGATGACCAGCACCTCGCGGATCCCCGCCAGCATCAGCGTGGACAGCGGGTAGTAGATCATCGGCTTGTCGTAGATGGGGACGAGCTGCTTGCTGACCGCCAGCGTCAGCGGGTACAGGCGCGTGCCCGAGCCCCCGGCCAGGATGATGCCCTTCATGATCAGCCGCAAAACATACCACGCGACCCGCGTTAGAACGAGTACGCGAGGCCCAGGCGCAGGATGCGCGGCCGCATCAGCTCGCGGGCCCGTCCGAACACCGGCAGCTCCACGTCGCGCGAGACCTGCAGCGCGGTGCCCTCGTTGAGCAGGTTGAAGACGTCCGCCGTCGCGGTCAGCGTCCCGTGGCCGATCCCGAAGCCGCGCGCGAGGCGGGCGTCGAGCAGGATCACGGCCGGCAGCCGGTAGCTGTCGGCGTGGGGCGCCACCAGCACGTTCTTGGTGCCCGCGGTCGGGTCGCCGCTGCTGGCCGCCTGGAAGTACGGGATGGGGAAGCCGTCGCGCGCGTTCAGGACGGCCGCGGCCAGCAGGTGCAGCGGCAGCTCCGCCTCCAGCGTGGCGCCGGCGTTCCAGCGCGCGTGGACGAACAGGTCGCTCCGGCCCAGCCCGGTCGCGCGCACCGTCACGCGCCCGGCGTCCTGCAGCGGCTCGCCTTCCAGCGGCGTCGGGTCCTGGACGGCGACGGCCGTGTCCTCGAAGTACTCGCGCCAGTCGGCGTAGGCGCCCCAGGCCGACCAGCGGACGCGCGGCCCCGCGCGCCCGGCCAGCGTGGCCTCGACCGTCCCGGACTCCTGTCGATAGGCCTCGCGGTTGGTGAGCACCCGCCCGTTGCCCGGCGCGATCCGCGACTCCGACGCGGGCGCGAAGTACCCGACGCTGTACGGCTCGCCGAACAGCGTGCCCTGGACGGCGCCGCGGATGACGTAGTCGGCCATCGTGAGGCTCTGGAGCGGCGTGTACCGCGGGTGGCGATGGCGCCTCCAGCTGGCGCGGACCACGGCGCGCACGCCCCAGCGCCCGGTCTCGACCGAGCCGGACACTTCCCTCGTGCGCGGTGCCCGGTACTCCGGGTCGATCTCGTGCGGGCTCACGAGGGACGCCGGCTGCCGCGGGTCGATCCCGGCGCTGCCCAGCCGTCCGCGCGCCAGGTCCAGCTCGTCCGCCTGCACCGAGCGGTCGCCGTTGCGGTCGAGCCAGTAGTACGTGAAGGACGCCGGCTCGCGCCCGATCGGGTTGTCGAAGGTGACGTCGCCCGCGCCCAGCTCCGCGGCGTACTCCGCGTACGCGGCGCGCGCGACGGTGCGGCCCTGCCCCTCGACGTCGAACGAGACCGAGGCGCGCGGCAGCACGTCGAGCCAGGCGAAGCGCCCCGGCGTGCCCGGGAAGGAGACGGCCGGCAGCAGGCGGGGCAGGATGGGGTTGGCCTCGACCGACGAGTCGAGGTTGTGTCCCGCCTGACGGTCCAGGCGCAGGCCCAGCGTGATCTCGAAGCGACCCCGCCGCGCGCGGTCCTGCGCGTACGCCTCGAAGTGATCGTGGACGCTGCGTGCGGACTGGTCGCGCGTGGGCAGCGCGAAACCGGTGAGCCCGAAGGTGCGGAAGAAGACGCTCTGCCGCTCGAAGCCCAGGACCTGGCTCCCCGGCCACTCCTGCGTCGTGTCCACCTGGCTCCGCCGATAGCCGGCGCCCGCCAGCAGCTCGTGGCGCAGGCCGAAGGCGTCGCGCATGCCCTGCGACTCGAGGAGCGCCTGCAGGCGCGGGCGGTCGCTCTCGAACGTGTAGTACGAGCCCTTCAGCACGCCGCGGAAGTCCTCGAAGACGTCCTGCTGCGGCCCTCCCTCGGCGTCGAGCCGGAACCCGCCGTCGAGCCAGGAGACGCGCGCGAGCGTGTCGAACCCCGCCACCGGCCGCCGTCCCTCCAGCGCGAACAGGTAGCTGGGCCCCGACTGCCGCCAGCGCGCGGAGGGCTCGGTGGCGAGGCCCGTGTCGCGGCCTTCGTGGACCTTCTCGCTGCGCAGGCCCAGCAGGCCCAGCGTGCCCGCACCCCCCTGCCAGCGCGCCTTGAGCGCGAGGTCGGTGACGCGCAGCGTCTCCTCGTGGTCGGTGAAGGCCTGCTGGCGGAGCGCGTTGCGCGAGAACGCGCCCCACAGGCGCAGCGTGCCCTGGCGCAGGGCGCCGCCCAGCTCCGCCCCCACCTCGCTGAGGCGCTCGGTCTCGTTGCGGAAGAACGGCCGGCCCGAGAGCTCGTCGGGCCGGTTGTCGGACTGCAGCGCGTCGTCCGACCCGCGCAGGTGGACCTCGCCACGGAGCCGCTCGGGCGGGGGACGCAGCTGCAGGTCGACGCGCACGCCCGCCGTGTGGACGCGGACGTCCACGGCCCGCGTGCGCGCCAGCACGCTCTCGACCGCGTCCATGTCCGGGAAGACTGCGAGCGAGCCCAGCGCGACGGGGTCGGTCACGTCGATCCCGTCGAGCGTCCAGACCGTCCCCGCGCCGCCGTCGCCGCCCGCGACGACGAGCGACTGCAGGCCGGTCTCGGAGCCGCCGACGTTGACGCGGTCGAGGAACACTCCCGGGACCTCGCGCAGCAGGGACCAGGGATCGGAGGGGCGCGGCAGCGCGCGCAGGTTCTCGCGCGGGAAGCGGGTGGCGGCGTCCGCGGGATGCGCGGGCGGCGCTCCGGGTGAGGGCGACGGCTGGGGGGTCTCCTCGCCCATGGCCGCGCGGCAGAAGAGGAGCGCCATCGCGGCGCAGGCGAGTCGCCGGACCACGGCGGTTCAGTCCTTGCGCAGCAGGTACAGCGGACGGCGGCGGCCGCCCTCTTCGGTGGGGGCGAAGTCCGCGACGGTGTAGCCCCGGCCCAGGTACCTCTGGAACGCGCGGCCGACCTTGCCCTGCCAGTCCGCGGCGACGCGCGGGGCCGCCTGGCACAACACGTCCCACTCGGGCGGGATCTCGAGCAGCAGCTCGGGCTCGCCCAGCTCCAGCCGCGGCTCGGAGGAGACTGGCCAGCCCGCCTGCCACTTCACGTCGTTGATGCGCGGCAGGCTCGGCGTGGCGACGGTCCGCGGAGGATCGCCTTCCGCCAGCCGCTCGCGCACGCGGGGCGCGTTCAGCTCCCAGCGCACCAGGAGCCGGTCCGTCGGCAGGCCGTGGTGGAGCGACGCGGTCGTGCGGCCGTAGAAGTCGGGGAAGAACTCGGCCGCGGTGCCGCCCAGGCGGCGCAGGTTGAGGTTCGCGTTGCGGGCCTGCAGCGGGTCGAAGGTCCAGACGATGAGCGCCACGCCGCGCGCCATCGCCTCGTCGCGCTGGGCCCACTTGAGGCGCACGCCCACCCCCCGCTGCTGGTGCTCCGGCAGGACCGCCAGCATGTCCGAGTGCAGGTGGGCGACGCCGCCGCGTAGCGCGGGGAAGGCGTAGGCGAAGCCGACCGCCGTGCCCGACCCGGTCTCGGCCAGCTGCAGGATGCCGCCCGCGTGCGTGGTGGCGATGAGCTGGATGGCCCCCGTCACCTCCACGTCGGCCAGCCCCCACACGACCTTCTGGAGCAGCACACAGGTGTCGAAGTCGGTGCGGTCGCGGGCCAAACGGATGCGGAGGTCGTCTTCCATCGCGTGCGGAGTCTACCATCTGGCCCGCGAGGGTGTCCCCGCGCGGCGCTGCTACAATCCCGCGATTCCATGGCCCTGGAGGAGCCGGCCGACAGCTCGGGACTGGTCCGCCGCCTGGGCACCTGGGACGCGGTCCTGGTCACCATCGGCTCCGTCCTGGGGACCGGCATCTTCCTCACGACGTCGGACGTGGCGCGGGCGCTGCCGCACCCGGGCCTGATCCTGCTCGCGTGGGCGGCGGGAGGGCTGCTGACGCTCGCGGGTGCGCTCACGTACGCCGAGCTGGGCGTGATGTTCCCGCGGGCGGGCGGCCAGTACCACTACCTCAAGGAGGCGTACGGCCCGCTGTGGGGCTTCCTGTTCGGCTGGACGTGCTTCCTCGTCATCATGAGCGGCGGCATCGCCGCGCTGGCGGTCGGCTTCGGCGAGTACCTGGGCTTCTTCCTGCCGTTCTTCTCCACGAAGCACGAGCTGTTCCGCGTGCCGCTGGGGCCGGTGACGTGGGCCGTCAACGGGGGGCAGCTCGCGGGCGCGCTCGCGATCGCCTTCCTGACCGCCGTGAACTGCCTGGGCCTCAAGGAGGGCGCGCGCCTGCAGAACGCCGTGACGCTGGTCAAGATCGGCTCCATCGTGGGGCTGGCGGTGTTCGGGCTGCTCGGACCCGCGCCGGCGATGCCCGACTACGACGCCCCCTTGCCGAGCGGCGGGCTCATGGCCGCCTTCGGCGTCGCGATGATCGCGGTGCTGTGGAGCTACGACGGCTGGTACGGGTTCACGCCGCTCGCGGGCGAGGCGCGCGAGCCGCAACGCACCATCCCCCGCGGGCTGATCGGGGGCACCGCGGTGATCACGCTGCTGTACGTGCTCATGAACGTGCTCTACGTGCGCGTGCTGCCCATCGGCGTCATGACGGAGACGGCCCGCATCGGCGAGGCGGCGGCGGGAGTGCTGTTCGGGCCCTGGGGCGCACGCGTCATCTCGGTCGCGGTCGTGGTGTCGACCTTCGGCTGCCTGTCCTCCACCATCCTCTACGCGGCGCGCATCTACCTGCCGATGGCGCAGGACGGGCTGTTCTTCCGCGCGCTGGCGACGGTTCACCCGCGCTCGCTCGTGCCCGCCGCGTGCCTGCTGGCCCAGGGCGCGTGGGCCATCGCCCAGACGTTCTCGGGGACGTACGAGCAGCTCTACACGTACGTGACGTTCGCCCTGTTCGTCTTCCACGCCGCCACCGGCGCGGCCGTCATGGTGCTGCGGCGGACGCGGCCCGACGCGCCGCGTCCGTACCGCACATGGGGCTACCCCTGGGTGCCCCTCGTGTTCATCGCCTGGTCGCTCGTGTTCGTGGCCAACACGCTCGTGAGCCGGCCGGTCGAGTCGGGGATCGGCCTCCTGCTCATCGCGCTGGGCGTGCCCGCCTACCTCGGGTGGCGGCGCGGGGTCAGCGCTGCAGGGTGATCAGGATCGTCCCCGACTCTCCCGTGGGACCCAGGTTGACGATGTATACGCGCGCCCCCTGGGGCTGGGTGACGTTGATCGTGATCACGGCCGGCTTGACGGAGGGGTTGATGTTGGCACCCAGCGGCGTGCACGCCGCCGAGGCGCTCAGGTTCTGCTCGATGAGGTCGATGAAGTCGTCCACGGTGCAGGTGGTGCCCGAGAAGATGATCAGCCCCATCCGGTTGGTGGCGAACGTCCATTCCAGGGTCGCGCGCAGGGTGCCGGGAGCGGAGATGGTGAAGTCGCCGATCGCGATCTCGCCCGGGTCGAGCGGGGGAAAGGTCGACTGCAGGAGGACGAAGGGGGCGAGCGTGGGCGTCGGTACCGGCGTGCTCACCGGATCCGGTCCGGTGCCGCCGCCGCAGGAGGGCAGCAGCGCCGCCAGGACCAGCCCGAGCGCCAGCCGGAGACCACGCGATCGCAGGATCACGGTTCTACCCTCCTTCTTGCCGTTCGAGCCACGAGTGCCCGATTGCCACACCTGAGAGTGTCGGAATTGCGCGAGATGTTACACCCCCTCGGCTTCAGGGGGCCGGGCAGGGCATGAGCGGGCCGGGAAGGGGACTGGCCGCGGTCGGGAGGCGCCTCTGGAAGGTGGGCGGTACCCTGCTGGGCCGCGACACGATGGTCATGACCAACGCGATCGCGTTCAACTTCCTGCTCTGCCTGTTCCCGCTGCTCCTGGTGCTGGTGGCCGCGGCGCAGTCGCTGCCCGGCCGCCGCGCCTCTTCGGCGGTGCTGCTGGTGATGCACGAGCTCATCCCGTTCGAGCGGGAGGCGCTCGCACTGTCGGTGCAGAGCCTGCGTCGGCTGGCCCCTGGGCTCACGGCCGTCTCGCTGCTCATGATCGTGTGGGGCTCCTCGGGCATCTTCATGCCCGTCGAGATGGCGCTGGCGCAGGCCTGGGGCAGCCAGCCCCGCGCCTGGGCCAAGAGCCGGGGGCTGGCCTTTGCGGCGACGCTGGGCGGCGGCCTGCTCGCGTTCCTGTCGGTCGCAGTGACCGTGCTGGCGCGCAGCTACGACGACGTCTGGCCGCGGCTCGCGGAATACGGGGCCCGCGCGAGCGCGCTGCTGCTCACGTACGTCCTCTTCTACCTGATCTACCTGCTCATCCCGTCGCCGTCGGTGGGCAGCGGCGTCGCGCTGCGCAGCGCGCTGTGGGCGGGCACGGCCTGGGAGGCGGCCAAATACGTGTTCGTCATCAACCTGGCCCGCGCGAACCTCCGGCTGTTCTACGGGCCGCTCGCGTTCGCGGTGTCGCTCGTGCTGTGGGCGCAGCTCACCAGCATGGTGCTCGTCTTCGGCGCGCTCATGGTCCCGGCGCCGGGACGACGTCGTCAGGAGTGAGCCAGAGCACCTCGTAGGGCCGAAGCGTCACCCGGAACCCATCGCCGGTGACGGCGCCCCGCTCGCGCCCGGTGATGCGGTCGCGCCAGGCGATCGCGCGGGAGCCGAGGTCGTCGCGCGCGAGGTCGACCTCCTGGGTCCCGGTCGTGACGTTGGTCAGCGCCAGCACGGGCGGGGGGCCGCTCGCGCCGCCCCGGCGCACGGCGAACACCCCGGGCCCGGCGTCCAGCACGCGCTGGGTCGCGTTGGGGTGGAACGCCGGCGTCGCGATCCGCCGCCGCACCAGCCGGCGGAACCGGACCGCCACCTCGTGCACCCACGAGTGGCGGTCGCGCAGCTTCTCGAACAGCGCGGTCTCGTCGATCGTCTTGCGGTTGATGCTGCGTGCCTCCGAGCCCTTCAGCACGGGCGCCGTGTCGTTCTTCGCGCCGAACAGGCTGGGCAGGTAGACGCCGGGGACGCCCATCAGCGCGAGCGCGATCGAGCGGCTGGCCAGGAACCGGTTGACCTGCAGCGACTGGGTCTCGTCCGCGTCCTCGCGGTTGAGCGCGCTGTACCAGGTCACGTTCAGCTCGTACGGGCTGCGCGTGCCGTCCCCGTTCGCGCGGTGGGAGACGAGGCCGCCGTGCGCGAGCGCCCGCTCCACCAGCGCGTCGATCTGCTCGGCGGTGAGGATGCCCTTGGCTCCCGAGAGCCCGATGCCGTCGTGCGAGTCGAGGAAGTTGAAGTAGGTCGCGGTGGTCGAGATGCGGCGCAGGGACGCCGCCCACTCGCGCAGCCGCGTGACATCGCCCGTGTGGAACGTGTGCAGGACGAGGGGAGGCAGCGCGAAGTTGTAGACCATCTGCGCCTCGTTCGTCCCGTCGCCGAAGTAGCTGACGTTGTCCTCGTGCGGCACGTTGGTCTCGGTGACCAGCGCGACCTGCGGCGCCACCACGTCCAGCACCGCGCGGAAGAGCTGGACGAGCGCGTGCGTCTCGCGCAGGTGCGCGCAGCGCGTGCCCAGCTCGCGCCAGATGTAGGTCACCGCGTCCAGCCGGATCATGTCGGCTCCGCGCCGGACGTAGTCGAGCAGGATGTCCAGCACGCGCAGCAGGACCCGCTCGCTCCTGAAGTTGAGGTCCACCTGGTCGGGGCTGAACGTGGTCCAGACCCACCGCGGGCCGTGCAGTCCCTGGAAACGCGTGAGCAGGTCCGACGTGCGCGGACGCAGGATGAGCCGCAGGTGGTCGGGATCGATGGCGTCGCGCGTGTTGAAGGCGACGAAGAAGTCCTCGTAGCCCGGGCGGCCGTTCAGGTAGCGCTGGAACCAGCGGCTCTTGGCGGAGGCGTGGTTGAAGACGCCGTCGAACATCAGGCGGAAGCGGCTGCTGAGCTGCTCGATCTCCTGCCAGGTCCCCAGCCGCGGGTCCACCTCGGTGTAGTCGATGATCGAGAAGCCGCGGTCGGACGTGTAGGGGAAGAAGGGCAGGATGTGCACGGTGTTGATGGCGCCGCGCATGAAGAGGTCGAGGAAGTCGGAGAGGGCGCGCAGCGGCGTCTTGCCGGGGCTGGTCAGCAGGTCGCCGTAGGTGATGAGGATGACGTCCCGCTCGGTGAAGCGCTCGTTGGGGTCGAAGGTCGGCTCCTCCGCCAGCATCTCGGGCGTCTTGTGGGCGTGGTAGACCTTCATCAGGCGCTCGACCTCGGCGTAGCACGCCTGCGCACGCTCGGGGCCGTAGAGCACCGTCAGCTTCTCCAGCACGCGCGCCCGCTGATCCGGCCGCACCTCGAGCAGCGGCCGGCTGAAGTCGGGCTCGGGCAGATGGGTGCGCTGGTAGCGGGCGGGCAGGAGCGGGGCCGCCTGCGGGGAATCCCCAACCATCGGTGATTCCACCGTAACGCCGCGCCCGACCGGCGGTCAAGGCGCGCGCGCACAGTAGAATCACGCGTCATGCTCCATCCGCTGCTGCTGGCGGCGGGCGAGGGCGGCCACGACGCCGTGCCCCTGCTGCTGGCGGTGCTGGCGCTGGTCATCGCGGGGGCCAAGGTGGGCGCGGCGGTGGCCGCGCGGCTGGGGCTGCCTGGCGTCCTGGGCGAGCTGCTGGCCGGCCTGCTGCTCGGGAACCTGGTCCTGCTCGGCGGGCCCGACCTGCGGGTCGTGATGGACAGCGGCGCGCTGCTGCTGCTGGCCGAGCTGGGCGCCGTCCTGCTGCTGTTCAAGGTCGGGCTGGAGTCCTCGGCCAGCGAGATGATGGCCGTGGGTGGCCGCGCCACGCTGGTGGCGGCGGCCGGAGTGGTCACGCCCATGGCCCTGGGCTTCGGCGTGGGCGAGCTCATGCGGCCCGACGACCCGTGGATGCTGCACGCGTTCCTGGGCTCGATGCTGGCCGCGACGAGCGTGGGCATCACCGCCCGCGTGCTGGCGGACGCCGGGGCCGTGCAGACCCCCGCCGCGCGCATCGTGCTGGGCGCGGCCGTGATCGACGACGTGATGGGCCTGGTGGTGCTGGCGGTGGTGGCCGGGATCATCAACGCGGCCGCCACCGGCGCCGCGCTGGCCGCGGGCACCATCGTCTGGATCGTGGTGAAGGCGGTGCTCTTCCTGGTCGGCGCGCTCCTGGTCGGAGGCCTGCTGGCCCCGCGCCTGTTCAAGTCCGCGCTGATCCTGCCCGCGGGGGGCGTCTCGGCGGCGCTGGCGCTCGCGCTGTGCCTGCTGTCCGCCTACCTGGCGGCGGTGGCGGGGCTGGCGCCGATCGTGGGGGCTTTCGCGGCCGGGCTGGTGCTGGACGAGCAGCACGCGGCCGACCACGTCGCCCGCGGCGAGCGGACGCTCGAGGAGTCGCTGGGCTCGCTGTCGGCGTTCCTGGTGCCGGTCTTCTTCGTCCGGATGGGCATGCTCGTGGACGTGTCGGCGTTCGCGTCGGCGTCGGTGCTGGGCTTCGCGCTGCTGCTCACGCTGGCGGCGGTCGTCGGCAAGCAGGTGTGCGGGCTGCTGGCCCCGCGCGGCGTGTCCGGCCTCGTCATCGGCATCGGCATGATGCCGCGCGGCGAGGTCGGCCTCATCTTCGCCGGCATGGGGGCCAAGCTGATGCTGGACGGCCGGCCCGTGGTCGACGCGGGCACGTACGCGGCCGCGGTGTTCATGGTGATGGCGACGAGCATCGTCACGCCGCCGCTGCTGCAGTGGGCGCTGCGGAGGTCGGAGCGGCGCCGGCTGGAGGCGGCCTAGGGGGTCCCGAGCCCGTCGAACAGGTGGACGCGCCCGCTCTCGAGGAAGTACTCGGCGCCGACGACGAGCAGCCCATCGTCCGCGATCAGCCGCTCGAGCGACTCGGACCCGTGGCGGAGCTGGTCGACCGCGACCCGCACGTTCGCACGGACGGCCTCGTGGACGAGCGTCTCGAAGTCCATCGGCTGGCCGGAGCGCAGCAGGCCCTCGACCGACGGGCGGATGCGGTCGACGATCGAGGACAGGCCCCGCGAGGGCGCGCCCTCGGTGCGCCCCAGCGCCTCGAGCGTCGCCAGGATGGCCCCGCACTGCGAGTGGCCCAGCACCATCACCAGACGCGTGCGGAAGCGCTCGGCCGCGAACTCCACGCTGCCCACCTGCGAGGGCGCCACGATGTTGCCGGCGACGCGGATCACGAACAGGTCGCCCAGGCCCTGGTCGAACACCAGCTCCGCCGGCACGCGCGAGTCGGAGCAGCCCAGGACGATCGCGAACGGCGCCTGGCCGGCCACCAGCTCCGCCCGCCGCGCGCGGCTCTCCATCGCGTCGCTGCTGGCCCGCCCCGACGCGAACCGTTCGTTCCCTTCGAGCAGGCGCGTGAGCGCCCTGGTCGCAGCCGTGGTCAACGTGCCTCCCGTGTCGCCGGGCGCATTCTATGCGCCCCGTTACCGTACGCGAACGGCCTGGTCGCGATGTTCGCGGACGGGGAAGGGGTCGGCCGGGCCAATCGCCCGACCCTCGATGGTGACGTCCGGGCGCGACAGCCAGCGGCCGGCCTCGAGCACGACCGGCGCCGCGAGAAGGGTCGCCGCCAGCGCGGCCGCGCGCCGCGGGGGCATCGCGGGCACGCGCGGGAGGACCCACCGCTCGGCCGCCAGCGCGGCGAGGAGCGCGATCACGGGCACCGTCGTCGCGCCCTGGCGGGCGTAGCCGAAGAACAGGACCGTCGCGGCCAGCTTGCTCGCGAGCAGGGCGAGCCAGGGGAGGAGCGCCGGCCGCCGCCATCCGGCGAGGAGCCCGGCCGCCGCGACGACCAGCACGAGCACGCTCCAGGCGCTCGCGAGCGCGCCCTGGGGCACGACCAGGTCCACCGCGCGCCGCACGCCGGAGAGCCCCACGGGCAGGCCGAAGCCGCCGACGCCGAGCGAGGCGCCCTGCCAGCAGATGCGCAGCTTGCGCGCGCACAGGCGCAGCCACTCGGCCGGGCGCTCCCGGATCGCCCGCCAGCCCAGCCGGTAGCCCTCGTTGTACAGGCGCACGTGCGGCGGGTAGACGAACGCGAGGTCGGCGGGCGGCAGCCCCTGGACCAGGAACGCGGGATAGCGCTCGCGCCCGCCGGAGAGGGGCGGGGGCTCGTCCAGCGGCGAGCGATCGAAACCGCCCGTGGCGCCCGGGTGGTTCGCCAGGAAGAAGTTGAGCGGGCCGTACCCGGACACGAACGGATGGCGGGCGAGGGGGCGCGGGACGTACCCGAAGGCCTCCTCCAGGATGCCGAAGTCCGCCGCGCGGACCTCGTGGCCCCCGCGATGGGCGACGGTCGCTGCCACGAACACGGACGTGGTGCGCCGCAGGAACGCGGGCAGCTCGTCGCGCCTCGTCTCCGCGTCCGGCCGGTAGGGGACGCCAGCCAGCGCGCGCTCCACGCGTCCGATGGCGGCGTCCTCGGCCGGGTCGAACACGCGTGGGCCGTCGTTGAAGGCCGCGATCCCACGCCACGCGGTGACGTGCCACGGCACCAGGGGCGCGGCGATCGCCGCGGCCGTCAGGGCGAGGCGCGCCGCGGCCGGCTTCCAGCCGGCGCGGCGCCAGGCGGGAAGCAGCGCCGCGATCACCAGCCCCGCGTACAGGACGTGCTCGACGCGGAAGAGGCACGCGATCCCGTTGAGAGCCCCGAAGGCGATGAGGGCTGCACCGCGGCCGGCCCGCGCGTCCTCCCAGAGGACGAGCGAGCCGGCGACGAGCAGCAGGTAGGGGACCTCGTTGTTGACCGCGCTGCCCAGGATCAGGAGGCCGCTCCCGACGGCACAGAGCGCGCCGGCCGTGGCGGCGACGGCGAGCCCGAACGAGCGCAGCACGGCGAGGTAGACGAGCGCGACCACCAGCGCGCCCATCAGGGCCCACGCGAACCGCAGCCAGGCGAACCCGTCGGCCCGGCCGTTCCACAGCGCGGCCACCAGGTAGCCCGCGCCGGGCGGGTGGATGGGCAGGCCGAGCTCGAACGCGCGTCCCGTCTGCAGGGCGTGCGCGTAGTCCATCCAGACGGGGGCGTCGCCCTTGTACCAGGCCGTGTACGGCCACGAGCGGTCCGGCGTCGCCTGCCAGAACAGCACGCGCATGGCGAGCGCGGCGGCGAACAGCGCGAGGCCGACCTGCCACGCGCGCCGGCGAGAAGGGGTGAGCGCGCCCGGCGGGGCGGGAGGTGCTTTCCGCGGCCCCTTGGGCCGTCGGCTCACGAGCGGGCCAGGGCCGTCAGCCGGGCCAGCTGATCCTTGTGGCCGAGCGCGATCACGACGTCGCCGGCTTCGAGCGTGGTGTCCGGCGTCGGGTTGAACATCATCTGGCCGTTGGGCTTGCGCACGGCCACCACCATGATCCCCAGCTCCTGGCGGATGCGGTTGTCCTTGATCTGCGCGTCCACCAGCGACCCGCGCGGGCCGATCGTGACCTCCTCGATCTGCAGCTCCAGGTAGTCCTCGCGCGTGGCCAGCTCGATGAAGTCGAGCACCGCGGGACGCAGCACCGCCTGCGCGACGCGCTGGCCGCCGATCACGTAGGGGGACACCACGCGGTTGGCGCCCGCGCGCTTGAGCTTCTTCTCGGCCTCCTCGTCCGCCGCGCGGGCCACGATGTGGAGCTTGTCGCTCATGAGCCGCGCGCTCATCACGATGTAGAGGTTGTCGGCGTCCGACGCGGCCACGGTCACGAGCGTCCGCGCGCGCTCGACGCCGGCCTTGCGCAGCACGTCGTCCGAGGTGGCGTCGCCGGCCAGGCCGATCCCGTGTGGGATGTTCAGGTTCTCGACCAGGGCCGCTTCGCGGTCGATGACCACGAACGGCATCTCCATGTTGGAGAACTCCTGGCAGACGATGTGGCCCATGCGTCCCAGGCCGCACACGACGACGTGACCCTCGATGGTGCTGAGCGTGCGCTCCATGAGCTGCCTCCCCAGCTGCGCCCTGACCTCGCCGCTCACGATCGAACGGATGATGGCGGTGGCGACGTAGAACAACGAGAAGACGCCCACCAGCAGGTAGGCGATGGTGAAGATCCGCCCCGCCTGGGACAGCGGGTGGACCTCGAGATAGCCGACGGTCGTGACCGTGATCGCGCTCATGTAGAGGGCGTCGAACGCGTTCCAGCCCTCGACCAGCATGTAGCCGCCCGTGCCGGCGACGAGCAGCAGCACGGGGACGGCCAGGGCCAGCAGGAACGCCCGCAGGCGAGGTCCGCCCAGGGTAATGGTCGAAGGGTCCATGGAAGGCCACGAGCATACAATGGCCGAACCATGCCGGCGCTGCACACCGATTCGCACGTGTTCTCGCGCGTGCTGGGCCGGCCGCTCCCCGTCGTGGCCCGCGCGAAGGGCGTCGAGGTCTGGGACACGGACGGCCGCCGGTACCTGGACGGCGCCGGCGGCGCGGTGGTCGTGAACGTGGGCCACGGACGCGAGGAGGTGGCCGCCGCCATCGGGCGGCAGGCCGCGACGGCCGGCTACGTGCACGGCACCCAGTTCACGAGCGACGCGCTGGAGGAGTACGCGCGTCGCGTCGCCACACATGCGCCCGCGGGGTGCGACCGGCTCTACCTGGTGTCGGGCGGGTCCGAGGCCAACGAGACCGCGGTGAAGATCGCGCGCGCGTACCATCGGTCGCGCGGCGAGCCCGGACGCCGCAAGGTGATCCGGCGGTCGGTCTCGTACCACGGCAACACGCTCTACACGCTCTCGTTGTCGGGCCGTCCGAACCTGCGCGCGCCCTACGAGCCGATGCTCGTCGAAGCACCCGAGGTGGCCGCGCCGTTCTGCTACCACTGCCCGCTCGAGCGCACGTTCCCGGACTGCGGAGTCGCGTGCGCGGACGACCTCGAGGCCGTGATCGCGCGCGAAGGAGGCGACACCGTCGCGGCGTTCGTGGCCGAGCCCATCCTCGGCGCGTCCGCGGGCGCGGCGGTCCCGCCCGAGGAGTACGTGCGCCGCACGGCCGAGACCTGCCGGCGGCACGGGATCCTGTACATCGACGACGAGGTGATGACCGGCTTCGGCCGCACCGGCGCCTGGTTCGCGGCCGAGTGGAGCGGGCTTCGGCCCGACCTCTTGACCTGCGGCAAGGGGATGAGCGGCGGGTACGTGCCGGTCGGCGGCGTCCTGGCGCGTCCCGCGATCGTGGACGCGCTGGAGTCCGCGGGCGGCTTCGTCCACGGCTTCACGTTTTCGCACCATCCGGTGACCGCGGCCGCCTGCCTGGCGGTGCTCGACATCCTGGAGCGCGAGCGGCTCGTGGAGCGTGCACAGGCGATGGGCGCGCGGCTCGGGCAGCGGCTCGCGCGGCTGCGCTCGCATCCGCACGTGGGCGACGTGCGCGGCCGCGGGCTGATGTGGGGCGTGGAGCTGGTGGAGGACGCGCCGACGCGGCGTCCGTTCCCGCGCGCGGCGGGCCGCGCCGCCGCCGTCACGGCGCGCTGCCTCCAGGCGGGGCTCATCGTGTACCCGAGCACCGGCTGCGCGAACGGCGTCGACGGCGACGCCGTGATGCTGGCGCCGCCGTTCGTCGTCACCGAGCCGGAGCTCGACGAGATGGTGGACGTCCTCGACCGCGTGTTGTCCGCGCTGGGACTCTAGGAGGCCTCGATGCCCGATCGCGACTACCCCCGCATCCTGGAAGCGCCTCCGGGGCCGAACGCCCGCGCGCTGATCGAGCGCGACGAGCGCGTGATGTCCCAGAACTTCCGCAAGGACTACCCGCTGGTGGTGTCGCACGGGCGCGGGGCCATGGTCGAGGACGTGGACGGCAACCGGTACCTCGACTTCGCGGCCGGCATCGCGGTGACCGCGACCGGCCACTGCCACCCGGACGTGGTGGCCGCGATCCGCGCCCAGACCGAGCGCTTCCTCCACATGTGCGCGACCGACTTCTTCTACGAGAACGTGGTCGCGCTGGCCGAGGGCCTCGCGCGCCGCGCGCCCGGCCCCGGGCCGTGGCGCGTGTTCTTCGCCAACTCGGGCGCGGAGGTGGTGGAGGCGGCGATCAAGCTGGCCCGCCTGCGCACCGGCCGGCAGAAGATCGTGGCGTTCTACGGCGCGTTCCACGGACGCACCTTCGGGGCCATGAGCCTCACGGCCAGCAAGCCGGTCCAGCGCAAGGGCTACGCGCCGCTGGTGCCCGAGGTGCTGCACACGCACTACGCGCACTGCTACCGCTGTCCCGTGAACCGCGAGCCGGCCACCTGCTCCGTGCAGTGCCTGGACCTGCTGACCGAGACCATGTTCGGCACGACCGTGGACCCGTCGGAGATCGCGGCCGTCATCGTAGAGCCGGTGCAGGGCGAGGGAGGCTACGTCGTCCCGCATCCCGGGTTCCTGCCGCGCCTGCGCGAGCTCACGCGGAAGCACGGCATCCTGCTGATCGCGGACGAGGTGCAGTGCGGCATGGGGCGCACCGGCCGCCTCTTCGCGAGCGAGCACTTCGGCCTGGAGCCCGACATCGTCACGCTGGCCAAGGGCATCGCGTCGGGCCTGCCGCTGGGCGCGCTCGTGGCGCGCGACGAGGTCATGCAGTGGAACAACGGCGGCCACGGCTCGACGTTCGGGGGCAACCCCGTATCGGTCGCGGCGGCGCTGGCGACGCTGCGGCTGCTCGAGGGCGGCCTCATCGAGAACGCGGGCCGGGTGGGCGCGCGGCTGATCGAGCAGCTCCGCGCCCGTCTGGGGCGCCACCCCGCAGTCGGCGACGTCCGCGGCCTGGGGCTCATGATCGGCGTGGACGTCGTGCGCGATCGTGGGAGCCGCACGCCCGCGCCCGAGCTGCGCGAGCGGATCCTCGAAGAGGCCTACCGCCGCGGCCTGCTGCTGCTCGGCTGCGGCAAGAGCACGATCCGCCTCGCCCCGCCGCTGATCATCGACGACCAGGACGCGGACACGGCGGCCCGCATCCTCGACGAGGCGATCGGAGCCGTGACCGCGTAGGGTTCAGCGATCGGCGCCGAATGGACGGCGCCGCCACCAGCCCCTGGCTGATCGGCGCCGTGCGGACCCTGCGCGCCGATGACTCAACATGTTCCGGAACATGTTGAGTGCTCGTGACTCAACCGGCCGCGCGGCCGGTTGAGTGGCCAGGTCGCAGCGATCGGCGCCGCTGGTGGCGCGCGAACGGCGTACCCGAAGCGGCGCGTGAACCGCCCGCTGTCCGCGCCGCCGCGAAGCGGTACGCCTGAGCGCGCCGATCGGGCGGCGCCGTCACGAGCCCAGGTCGGCCGCTATGCGCGCGGGTAGTTCTTCTCCACCCAGGCCCGCACGGCCTCTTCGACCTTCGCTTCGGTCGCGCCCGTGATCGTGGGCAGCGGCTCTCCGTTCGTGTTGCGCTCGGGGCAGTACAGGAACATCGCGGCGTGGTACTGGCCGGCCTCCCGGTACAGGTACGCCTGCACCTCGCCGCCCGGGCGCTGGAACTTGATGAGCCGGCCGGTCTTCATCGTGGGGCGATGATAGCGGCCGCGGGCGGGGCTGTCAGCCGTGCGCGGCGCGATGCCTACGGACGTCGGAACAGCGAGCGCAGCGACGTCGACGACGAGCCCGAAGCGCGGCTCGTGATCGCCCGGAAGAACTCGTTCGCGATGACCCGGTAGCCGCGGTCGTTCGGGTGGACCAGGTCCACGAACAGGTCCTCCAGGCGCCCGTTGGCCTCGCGGACGAACCCCGCGTGCACGTCCGCCACCGGCACGCCTTCCTGCGCCGCCATCGCGCGCACCGCCACGTTCATGCGCGTGATCCACTCGTTCCGCTCGGGCAGGTTGTCGTGCGGGTTGCACGGGGGGATGGTCCCGAGGACCGGCAGGCTCGAGATCGACTTCACGGCGCCGATCATGCTCTGGAGGCTGTCGACCGTGTGGCAGGGCACTTCGCCGTTGCAGCGCTTCCAGTCGTTGGTGCCGTAGAGGATCAGCGTGTACGCCGGGCGCACGCGGTTGATCACGCTCGTGATGCGCGCCGAGCCGTCGTCGCTCTTGCTGCCACCCAGGCCGTCCGCCTCGACCACGCCCCGGCCGAAGTGGCGCTGCAGCGCCTCCTCCAGCGGCCCGCGGAAGCCGTCGATGTCGCGCGAGCCCAGGCCGTCGGTGATGCTGTCGCCGAACGTCAGGTAGCGGTTGGCCCGGTTGCTGCCGATGGGCAGCGTCAGCGCCACCGTGCCGGCGCCGGCCTGGGGGACCGACACCGAGGGGGGCGTGCCGGACAGGCGGTAGTAGGGCGGCACGGTCGTGCTGCGCAGCGCGACCGTGTGCGGGCCGTCCGGAACGTCCGGGACCGTCGTCAGCCCGGTGACCTTGGCCGAGCGGCCGGTCTGGCCGGCGATGTCGACGTCCACGTCGGGGACGGCCGCGTTCTCGGTGGGCTCCGCGCTGCCGTTCCCGTTCTCGTCGTAGAACAGCACGAGCTGCACCGGATGGCGGGACACCGGCGAGGTCGGGGAGGTGCCGCCGCCCCCGCCGCAGCCGGCGGCGGTCAGGAGGATCGCGGCGACTGGCCAGCGTGCTGCGCGCTTCATGAGCCGCCAAAGATACCATACCGAGACGCCCCTTGCCTCCGGGGGGTATACTGGCGCATCCCCATGGACGACCAGCCGACGACGCCCCGGTCCAACCGGCGCCTGACCGCCCGTCGCGCCTGCAAGCTGACGGTGCGCTACCGCGCGGACGATGGCTGGCACCCGGCGACCGCGATGGACCTCTCGCACAAGGGGTGCCGCCTGCGGCTGGGCGAGGACCTCGCGCGCGGCATCGCCCTCACGGTCGCGTTCGAGACGCCCGAGGGAGACAAGGGTGGCGCGCCGATCGAGGTCGAGGTGGAGGGGGCCGTGATCTGGTCCCGTCGGGAGGGCCTCTCGCACCAGGCCGGCATCCACTTCGCCGAGCCCCCGGCCGCACTTTCCGCGATCCTCGCCCGGGCCTGACGCGCGGCCCGCGCTAAGATGGGCACGGGCCTCCCGGCCCGCTCGCGTTCCCGCAAGACTCCGGAGGAGATGGCTTGGCTCATCGCGGAGGGGCGACCGCCCCGCGCTTTCGCTTCGTCACGACGCTCGTGATCGTGCTCTGCCTGGCCGCGCTGGCCGGGCTCGTCTACGTGGCCGCGCGCATGATCACCGCGCCCCGGCCCACGATCGCGTTCCTCTCGCCGTTCGACAAGGTCGGGCGCACCACGCCGCTCGCCATCGACATCGCGGACCTGAGCGGCCTGCGCACGGTCTCGGTGACGGTCGAGCAGGAGGGCGCGCGCCACGAGGTCCTGCGACGGGCCTACGAGCAGCCGCCGGCCAAGGTGGAGGTCCGCTGGGCGCCCAACCAGGAACCGAAGATCCCCCTCCAGGAGGGGCGCGGGACGGTTCGCGTGGAGGCGCGCAACGCGTCGTGGGGCGACTGGCTGCAGGGCCGCGTGGTCCACGCCGCGCAGGAGTTCGAGGCGCGCCTCAAGCCGCCCCGCCTGGAGGTGCTGACGGGACAGCACTACGTGAACCAGGGAGGCTGCGACGTGGTCGTCTACAAGGTCACCCCGCCGGACGTCGAGAGCGGCGTGGCGGTGGGCGACCGCTTCTTCCGCGGCTTCCCCGTGCCGGGCTCGCCCGACCCCGCGGTGCGCATGGCGCTCTTCGCGTTCCCCTACAACGCCAAGGCCGACACGCCGGTGCGCATCCGCGCGCGCGACGACTTCGGGAACGAAGGGCTGGCCGGGTTCACGCTGAAGGTCTTCCCGAAGGCGTTCCGCACGCGCGAGCTGCCCGTCGACGGCGCGTTCCTGGGCAAGGTCGTGCCCGAGATCGTGAGCCAGACCCCGTCGTTCACGGACCAGGGCGACCTGCTCAAGAACTACCTGGCGATCAACCGCGACCTGCGGCAGGCCAACAACAAGGTGCTGGCGGAGCTCGCGCAGCGCAGCAAGCCGGAGCGGCTGTGGAGCGAGCCCTTCCGGCAGCTCAGCGGGTCCTCGGTGGAGGCGCAGTTCGCCGACCACCGCATCTACTCGTACCAGGGGCAGGAGGTCGACCGGCAGGACCACCTCGGATACGACCTGGCCACCACCGCCAACGCCGCGGTGACGGCGGCCAACGACGGCGTGGTGATGCAGGCCGAGTACTTCGGCATCTACGGCAACGCGGTCGTGATCGACCATGGGTACGGCCTGCTCTCGCTGTACGGCCACCTGAGCCGCTTCGGCGTCAAGCCCGGCGACGCCGTCAAGCGCGGCCAGACGATCGGCTGGTCGGGCGCCACCGGCCTGGCCGGGGGCGACCATCTTCACTTCTCGATGATCCTGCAGGGCGAGCAGGTGGACGCGCGCGAGTGGTGGGACCCGCACTGGCTCGAGGACCGCTGGCTCTCGAAGCTGAAGGAGTTCGGCGCGAAGCCGGCGTCCCCCGCGCCCTCGCCGGCCTCCTAGCCGTCCCGTCCTACTTCAGCCACCTGGCGAGCCAGCCCAGCACCTCGCCGTACCAGTGCTTCGCGTTCTGGCCCTTCAGGATCCAGTGGTTCTCGTCGGGGTAGTAGACGAGCCGGGCCGGCACGCCCTTGGTCTTGAGCACGCCGTAGAGCTCGAGGCCCTGGCCCACGGGCACGCGGAAGTCCCGCTCGCCGTGCAGCACCAGCATCGGCGTCTTGAAGTTCGCGGCGAAGCGGTTGGGCGTCCAGCGCTCGATGTTGGCCAGGTTCGTGTGCGGATAGCCGCCGTAGGAGTGCTGGCGGCCGAAGTAGGTGTCGGACGCCGACTGGCCCAGCAGGCTGTAGACGCCCGCGTGGCTCACGAGCGCCTTGAAACGGTCCGTGTGGCCCTCGATCCAGTTCACGAGGAACCCGCCGTACGAGCCGCCGGCGGCCGCCAGGCGCGCGGGATCGACGTGGCCCTGCGCGATCAGGTGGTCGGTGGCCTTCATCACGTCGGTGAACGGCTTGTCCGGGTGCGCGCCCAGGATCGAGTCGACCCAGGCCTGGCCGAAGCTCGACGAGCCGTGGAAGTTCACCATGGCCACGACGTATCCCGGCGCCGCGAACGCGTGGGGATGCCAGCGGAAGCTCCAGGAGTCGCCGAAGGTGCCGACCGGACCGCCGTGGATGAGCTGGACCAGCGGGTACTTCTTCGTCTCGTCGAACCCCGGCGGATACACGACGAACATCTGCACGTCGTCGTTGCTGGCGCCCTTGAACGTCATCTCGCGCACCGGGCCCATCGCGGTCGCGGCCATCAGGCCGTCGTTGGTCGTGGTGACGTAGCGGAAGCCGGAGCCGTCGAGCTTGATGGCCGCCACCTCGGGCGGACGGTCGAGATCGTTCCGCTGGAAGGCGACCTGGCCGTCGCGCGCGACCGCGATGCCGGCGACCGTCCCGCCGCGATGGACCTCACGCGCGGACCCGCCGGCGGACGGCACCGCGTACAGGTTCGAGCGACCTCGCACCTCGGCCGCGAACACGATCTGCGCGCCGTCGGGCGTCCACTGCCAGCCGGAAGCACTCGCGTCGAGCGCCTCGGTGAGGATCGTCGCGGCGCCGGAGGCGAAGTCGATCGTCCCCAGCCGCGTGTGGTCCGGCCAGCCCTCCGCCTTCTTCTCCAGGCCGTACGCGATCGTCTTCCCGTCCGGGCT
This sequence comes from Vicinamibacteria bacterium, assembly GCA_025923995.1. Taxonomy (GTDB): domain Bacteria; phylum Acidobacteriota; class Vicinamibacteria; order Fen-336; family Fen-336; genus JAICEW01. The sequence continues at coordinate 36,050 of JAICEW010000012.1, forward strand.
CCACACGGGGTCGCTGTCCTGCGCGGGGTTCGAGGCCGTCAGGTTGCGCACCGCGCCGCCGTCGACGGGGACCACGAAGATGTCGGTGTTGAGCACCGGGTACGGCGCCTCGGAGGCGTTGGCCTCGAACGCGATCGTCTTCCCGTCCGGCGAGACGTCGTAGCTGGCCTCGCCCGCCTGCAGGCCGAACAGCCGCTTCGAGCCGGACAGCAGGTCGGTGACCTTGTGCGTCTCGATGTCGACCACGAACAGGTGCGGGAACTCCTGGTCCGTGAGCCAGCGGTCCCAGAAGCGGAACAGGCGGTCCTCGGTCACGTGCGCCTTGACCTTGTTCTTCTCGCGCGCCTCCAGCGCCTTCTTCGTCTCCTCGGGCGACTCGGCGCCGGCGATCACGTGCGAGGCGAACACGATCCGCTTCCCGTCCGGCAGGAAGCGCGGGGTCGCCACGTCCATGGGCATGTCGGTGAGCCGCTCGGGCTCGCCGCCGGCCAGCGGCAGCAGGTAGAGCTGCGCCGCCTTGTCGGCGTCGCGCCTGGACACGAAGACGAGGCGCGTCCCGTCGGGGCTGAAGTCGGGCGTGCCGTCGCTGGCCCGGTGCGCCGTCAGGCGGCGCGGCATGCCGCCGGCGAGGGGGACCATCCACAGGTCCGCCAGCACGCGGTTCTCGTCCGCGTCGTACGTGCCCAGCGAGTAGACGACCTGCGTGCCGTCGGGCGACAGCAGCGGCACGCCGACCCGCTTCACGGTCCACAGGGTGTCGACCGTGAACGGCCGCGTGTCAGCGGCGGCGGCCGCGATCGGCCAGGGGAGCGCCAGGAGCAGGACTCCCCGGTGCCTCATCGATCCTCCCTATGGTTGGTTCTCCGCTTCCTCGAGCAGGGCGATGTCGGCCAGGTCCTTAGGCCTTCCTGCGCTGCGCTTGTTGCGCAGGAAGTCGTCGCGCCCGATGACGGGAACGCCCTGGCCCGCGAGCGCGACGTTGATGCGATTGGGCCAGGCTTCCTCGAACGAGATGCCGGAGATGCCCGTGAGGATGTCGATGCGAGACGGCGGCAAGCCGATCTGGAAGACGGTGTCGGGACCGACCAGGTCCTCGGCGGTCAGGTCGAACAGCGGCGCCCCGAACGCCCGCAGGGCCTCCAAAACGCGGGAGGCGTTCGCTGCCTCCGGCCGGACCCAGATGTCGAGATCACCGGTGGCCCGTGGGACCCCGTGTGCCGCCAGGGCGTGGGCTCCCACGATCATGAAGTCCACGCGAGCCGCGCCGAGTGCAGACAACATCTCGACGAAGTCTCGGTTCATCGGTGACGCCCTCCTTGAACATCCAGGCTTGCAGGGTGAGCGTCCACACCATGGCGACGCGGTCGGACGGGCTCAGCGCCGCCAGCGAGGCGTCGCGCCCGACGTCACCGAGGCGCGTCTTGCGGACGGGATAGGCGGAACGATCCGGGACCATTGGGGCACAGCTTAGCGCAGCCGCGCGTGTCTTTCAGGGCGCCGCAGCTGCTTCAGGGCCTCGCGGAAGTCCGGCGGCAGCGGGCTCTCCACGCGGATGGACGCGCCGGTGCGCGGGTGGCTGAACGCCAGCGTGCGCGCGTGGAGCATCTGGCGAGGTGCGGCGGGCGCCTGTCGGGATGCCACCCGGGGGCTGGCTGCCTTCGCCGACTTGTCCGTCGCCCGGCCGTACACCGGATCGCCCAGCACGGACAGGCCGACGTGCGCCAGGTGCAGGCGGATCTGGTGCTGGCGGCCCGTCTCCAGCGCGACCTCCAGCAGCGCCCCGCCCGCGAACCGCTCCAGCACCTTGAAGCGCGTCACCGCCTCGCGCGAGGGCTCGTCGCCTCTTGCGATCCGCCGCCGGCCGCCCTCGTACGCGTCGTGGATGGGCGCGTCGATCGTGCCCTGGTCCGCGCGCGGCGCGCCGAGCACGATCGCGGCGTACCTGCGCTCGATGCGGTGCTCGCGGAAGAGGTCGCGCAGGGCGGACTTCGTCTCCGCGTTCAGCGCGAACGCGAGCGCGCCCGAGGTGTCGCGGTCCAGCCGATGGACGGCGCCGGCGAACGGCCGGTGCGGCTGGCGGTGGCGTGCGTAGTCCATCACCCGCGCGAGCGCGGTGTCCTCGTTCTTCGCGTCCGCCGACGTCGGGACCGACAGCAGCCCGGCCGGCTTGTCGACGATCACGAGGTCCTCGTCCGCGTACAGCAGCGGCAGCGAGATGCGCGTCTTGGGCGTGGCCTTGCGGTTGCGGTCCCAGCGGACCTCGGCCGCTTCGGTCACGCGCTCGCCCGGCTCGCGGGACACGCGGCCGTCGATCGAGACCTGGCCCTTCTCGATCGCCGCCTGCGCCTGGCGGCGGGACAGCTCCGGATGGAGGCGGATCAGCGCGAGATCGAGTCGGAGGGGCTTGTCGCTCACAGCACCAGCCCCCGCTCGTCGTCCCACGCGGCGGGGTCCTGGCGGAAGTACTCGCCCAGGATCGCATAGACCTCGCGGTGGCGCTGGCGCAGCGCCTGCGGGATCTCGAAGAAGGCCTCGACCGCCACGGCCACGAACTCGACGTCGCTCTCCTCGCCGTAGTCGTCGATCACCGACTTGCCACGCCGCAGGCGCTCGCGCTCCTTCTCGACCACCTGCAGCCACTCCTGGGCGCGCTCGCCGGGAAAGCCGACCGGCACCGCCCCGAACTCGGTCTGCGCCAGCCCCAGCATGTGCGCGAACTCGTGCAGGCCGACGTGGAACGCGTCCCACGGGTCCTCGAAGCTCTCGAGGAGCGCGGGCACGGACAGGATCACGGTGCCCCAAGGGTGCGCCTGGCCCGCCAGCTCGGGATCGTCGACGAACTCGTAGTCGCGGTCGAAGTCCTGCGGGTAGAGCAGGACCTCGGTGAGCTGGTCCCACTCGTACTCGGGCCAGCACAGGCTCAGCGTGACCGCGGACGCGGCGACCAGCAGCCTCAGGTCGTCCGTCGCCTCGATGCCCACGCCGGTGATGCGCTTCTCCGCCAGGAACACGCGGACGTCCGCCTCGAACCGGCGCCGCAGCGTTTCCGGCAGGCGCTCGTAGTGCTCGTAGCGGTCGTGCAGGAAGCGGCGCCAGGTGTCGGGGAAGGGCGCCTCCACCACCTCGCGGCGCAAGGCGCGGCGCCGCTGGCCCTGCGTCCACAGCACCGCCGCGCCCAGGGCCCCCAGAGCGCCGCCGACCATCGCGCCGGACGCTCCGGCCAGCGCCAGGCCCATCCCCGCCGCCACGACCAGCACCAGCGCGCCCAGCGCGACCTCGTACCAGCGCTCGGCCGGCCGCGTCCTCAAGCGCGTTCGTGCAGGAGGCGCTCGAGCAGCGACGCGTCCACGTTGGCGCCAGTGATCACGACCGCGACCGGGCGTCCCTCGGCCGCGTGGACCCGGCCCGCGCGAAGCGCGGCCACGCCGACGGCGCCCGACCCCTCCGCCACCACCTGGTCCTGCGCCAGCAGGGCGACCATCGCGTCGGCGATCTCCTCCTCGCTCACCAGCACGTCCTCGTCCACGAGCGCGCGGTGCGCGAACACCAGCTCGCCGATGCCGCCCGCGATCCCGTCCGCGACGGTGGGTCCCGCGGGGTACTCGAGGAGGGCCTGGCCGCGCTTCAGCGACTCGCGGTAGGACGGCGAGGCGTCGGCCTGGACGCCCACGATGCGCACGCTCGGATCGATCGCCTTGGCCGCGATCGCGATGGACGCGATCAGCCCGCCGCCGCCGATCGGGACCACGATCGTGCCGACGTCCGGCCGCTGGGACAGGATCTCCAGGCCGATCGTGCCCTGGCCCGCCGCGGTGGCCGGATCGTCGAACGCGTGCACGTAGGTGGCGCCCGTGCGTGCGCGCTCGCCGAGCGCGGCCGCGTGCGCGTCGTCGTAGGTCGCGCCCTGCTCGCGCACGTCCACGGGGAAGGTGCGCAGCTTCTCGACCTTCGCGCGCGGCGCGGTCTCCGGCACGTACACGGTCGCCTTGACCCGCCCGCCCAGGGCCTGCGCGGCGAACGCGACGCCGAGCGCGTGGTTGCCGGCGGAGGCGGTGACGATCCCCTGCGCGCACTGCTCGGGCGTCAGCCGGGACAGGTTCGAGAGCGCGCCGCGCACCTTGAACGACCCGGTCGGCTGCCAGCACTCCAGCTTCAGCAGGACGTCGTCGCGCCACGGCAGCGCGTACGAGCGACGCAGCGGCGTGGGCGGGAGGTGCGGGCGGATCGCCGTCTCCGCGCGGCGGATGTCGTCCGCCGTGAGCACGGTCGTGTACTCGCTCATGCGCGCTCCGGTCCCGCGGCCACCAGGTCCAGGCGCGGCTCGCCGCAGTGGGCCGCGATCTGGTCGGCCACGCGGTCGCGCAGGGAGACGACCGCGCGCCAGCCTTCGCCCTCGGGGTGCACGGCGTGGCCGATCCAGAGGTGCACCGGCCCCGGCCGCGGGGCCCACCAGGTGCGCAGCCAGCGGCGGGTTCCTCGCAGCGCGATGGGCACGACCGGCAGGCCCCGCTCGGCCGCCGCCTTGAACGCGCCCAGCCGGAACGGACGCAGGCCCACGGTCTCGGTGAACGTGCCCTCGGGGAAGAAGAGCACGGCGTCGCCGTCGCCCAGGGCCCGGTCGATCTGGCCCGTGTCGGCGACCCCCTGCTGCGCGTCCCAGCGGTCGACCGGCAGGTGCCCGGCCTTGCGCGCGAACGGGCCGATCAGCGGCCAGCCCAGGACCTCCTTCTTGGCCACGATGCGCACGTGCCGCGGCAGCGCGGCCAGCATCGCGGGCACGTCCACGTAGGACGCGTGGTTGGCCGCGATCACGACCGGTCCGCTGGGCGGAAGGCGCTCGAGCCCTTCGATCTCGATCCGCGCGCCGGCCAGCCGCGCCAGCAGCCGCGCGGCGAAGCGTCCCACGGCCGCGGAGCGCTTGCGTCCGGGCGCCACCATCGCCGGGGCCCAGAACACGGCGAACAGGGCGGCGACGAGCGCTGTCACGTAGGGGAGATACAGGACGCGCAGGGCGACGCCGGCTCGCGACGCGACCGCGGCCCATGCCGTGCCCGCCACCAGCCGCGCCTTGCGCCAGACCGGCGTGGCCGCGCTGCGCCCCAGGCCACCCGTCCGGTACAGCTCGCGCGTGGCCTGGCGCTGGATCTTGCCGGAGGACGTCTTGGGCACCGCGCCCGGCGCGACCAGCTCGACCACGTCGGGGGGCATGCCGATCGCGCCGTTGAGCGCGTCGATGACGGCGGCCGCGATCGTGTCGCGCTGCTTCGCGTCGCTGGCGCGCGTCTCGGCCACCACCACCAGGCTCTCCGTGCCCAGCGTGGGGTGCGGCACGCCGAACGCCACCACGCAGCCACGCCGCACGCCCGGCACGTCCGCGACCACCTCCTCGACCTCCTGCGGGATCAGGTTGCGGCCGCCCTTGATGATCAGGTCCTTGCTGCGGCCGGCGATGTGGATCTCGCCGCCCAGCGCAAACGCCAGGTCGCCGCTGTCCAGGAACCCGCCCTCGCGCGTCATGGCCGCGGTGGCCTCGGGCTGGCGGTAGTAGCCCGACGTCATCGACGGTCCGCGGAAGTGGAGGCGTCCCACGCGGCCCTCGCCGACGGAAGCGCCGGCCTCGTCCACCAGGCGCACTTCGTGCTCCGGAAGCGCGGCCCCCACCGAGACGAACCGCAGCGCTCCCGGCGCGTCGCTCGGCGTCGCGACCCCGTCCCGCTCGAACGGCTCGCGCGCGACGCTCGTGACGCGCGGTCCCCGCCCGACCGGCGGGAACGCGAGCGCAACCGAGCTCTCGGCCAGGCCGTAGACCGGCATCATCGCCTCGCGCCGGAAGCCGTAGCGCTCGAAGCGCTGCGCGAACCGCTCCAGCGTGTCGGGGTTGACGGGCTCCGCGCCGTTGAGCGCGACGCGCCAGCTCGACAGGTCGAGCCCCTCGATCGCGTGGTCCGGGATGCGGCGCGCGCACAGCTCGTACGCGAAGTTGGGCGCGGGGGAGAGCGTGGCCCTCCGTTCGTGGATGGCCCACAGCCAGCGCTCCGGCCGGCTCAGGAACCGGAGCGGCGACTGGATGTCCACCGGCAGGCCCTGGTGCATGCAGAACAGCCAGGTCCCGATGAGACCCATGTCATGGTACAGGGGCAGCCACGACGCGCCCACGTCGCTCGGCCGCACGTCGATGCCGCGGCCGATCGCGCGGATGTTCGCGAGCAGGTTGTCGTGCGTGAGCAGCACGCCCTTGGGCCGCCCGGTGCTGCCCGAGGTGTACTGGATGAACGCGGGATCGGCGCCCTTCCCGGACGGCTCGACGACCGCGGCCCCGCGTCCGGCCAGCTCGCCCGCGGTCGTCACCCGCTTGAGCGTCGGGACCTTGGGCTTGAGCAGGCCCGCGACGCCGCGCGCGCGGTCGATCGTGATGAGCGACCGCACCTCCGCGTTGGCCAGGATCGCCGCCTGGCGGTCCGCGTACTCCTCGAGTCGATCGAGACGGACGGGCGGGTAGATCGGCACCGGGACCGCGCCGGCCAGCAGGATGCCCTGGAACGCGCGCAGGAAGTCGAACCCCGTGGGGAGCATCAGCGCGACCGCGTCGCCCGGCGCGATCCCGTCGTC
>JAICEW010000013.1 GCA_025923995.1 Vicinamibacteria bacterium
CTGGTCGCGTTCGTGCTCGACGCGGCGAAGGGCGCCGTCGCCGCCCTGATCGCCCAGCGATCGGGCCTGGGCATCGCGGTGGCGTCGCTGGCCGCGGTGTCGGCCATCGTGGGCCACATGTACCCCGTCTGGCTCGGGTTCAAGGGTGGCAAGGGCGTCGCGACCGGCGCCGGCGCGTTCCTGCCGCTGGCACCTCTCGCCACGGTGGTGGCGCTCGTCGTGTTCGCGGTCACGCTGGCGGTCACGCGGTACGTGTCGCTCGGCTCCATGCTGGGGGCGGTGTCGCTCGCCGTCGCGGCCGCGCTCGGGGGAGCGCCGCCGCCGGTCTGGGCCGCGGCCGCGTCGATGACGCTCCTCATCGTCTGGAAGCACCGCGCCAACATCCAGCGCCTGGCCGCGGGCACCGAGAGCCGGATCGGCCGCCGCGCGCCGGCGGGAGGCTGACGGACGCCCATGCGCCTGGCCGTGATCGGGGCCGGTGCCTGGGGCACCGCGCTCGGCGCCCATCTCGCTTCCGCCGCCCACGAGGTGAGGCTGTGGGCGCGCGCGGCCGCCTCGGCCGAGGAGATCGGCCAGGCGCACCGCCTCGAGCGTTACCTCCCCGGCGTGGACCTGCCGCCCTCCCTCGTCGCCACCACCGACCTGGCCGCCGCCCTGCGCGACGTGGAGACCGCGTTCATGGCGGTCCCTTCGGAGTTCTGCCGAGCGGCCTACCGCGACGCCGCCCGTCTGCTGCCGGCCGGGGTGCCGCTCGTCTCGGCCACCAAGGGGCTCGAGCTGGAGACGCTGCTGCGCATGACGGAGGTGGCGGCGCAGGAGGCGCCGGGCCGTCCGCTGGCGGTGCTCTCGGGGCCCTCCTTCGCGCTCGAGGTCGCCCGCCGCCAGCCCACGGCGGTCGTGGTCGCGTCGGACGACGTCGGCGTCGCCGAGCAGGTGCAGCGCGAGGTCTCGGCCCCGTGGTTCCGCGCCTACTCCAGCGCGGACGTGGTGGGCGTGGAGCTGGCGGGCGCGCTCAAGAACGTGATCGCGATCGCGGCCGGCATCGTGGACGGGCTCGGCTACGGGCACAACACCGTGGCCGCGCTCGTCACGCGCGGGCTGGCGGAGATCACGCGGCTCGCGGTCGCGCTGGGCGGCCGCGCGGACACGCTGGCCGGCCTGGCCGGGCTGGGCGACCTCGTGCTCACGTGCACCGGCGGGCTCTCGCGCAACCGGCGGCTGGGCCAGGCGCTGGGGGCGGGACGGACGCTGGCCGAGGCCACGTCGCTGAGCCACCAGGTGGCGGAGGGCGTGCGCACCACCCTGGCCGCCTGCCAGCTGGCCGAGCGCGCGGGCGTCGACCTCCCGATCGGGCGCGAGATGAGGGCCGTGCTCTACGAGGGCCGGCCGGCACGCGAGGCGGTGGACGCGCTGATGTTGAGGAGGCTCAAAAGAGAGTAGACTTGTCGCGGCGAAGCGCGTGCCGACCGTCCCGGGCAGGCGTCCTCGCGATCTCGCATGTATCGCCTCATCTACCAGGACGGCGACCTCCCGCAGACCCACACCTTCTCAACCGGCGAGGTGGTGATCGGCCGCTCGCCCGAGTGCCAGGTCGTGCTCAAGGACTTCGGCATCTCGCGCCAGCACGCCCGCATCGTCGTCGACGACGACGGCGTGCGCATCACGGACCTCAAGTCCAAGAACGGGACGACCGTGAACGGCGTGCCGGTCATGGAGGCGCAGCTCAAGGACGGCGACCGCATCCTGCTCGGCAAGTTCCAGCTCACCTTCAGCAAGAGCCTCGAGGGCAAGGTGGTGCTGGACGAGGAGCGCCCCCTCTCGGAGGAGGCGGGCACGATCATCCGCAGCGTGGGCGAGCTGTCGAAGCTGCTCAGCCCCACCACCGACGCGGGCGCCCTGTCGGCGGCCGTGGCCGAGGCCAAGAAGGCGCCCGACGCCCAGGAGACGGCGAAGCTCAACCGCATCCTGAAGGTGCTCCTGAACTTCGCGAAGGACCTGAACGAGGCGCGCAGCGTCGACGACGTGCTCCACCGCATCATGGAGATCGTGTTCGACCACGTGCCCGCCGACCGCGGCTTCCTGATGCTGCGGGAGGAGGGCGAGGCCCGCCTCACGCCCAAGGTGGTGAAGCACCGCACGGGCGGCGACCAGGACAAGATCACCATCTCGAAGACGATCGCGGACCGTGTGCTCAAGGACCGCGTGTCGATCCTGACCTCGGACGCGCAGGTCGACCCGCGCTTCGGCGCGGGCGACTCCATCCGCTTCCACGGCATCCGCAGCGCCATGTGCGCGCCGCTGTGGAGCCAGGACCAGATCATCGGCATCATCCACGTGGACTCGCCGATGCTCACCAACTGCTTCACGCTCAACGACCTCGACCTGCTGACCGCGCTGGGCCACAACGCCGCCGTGGCCATCGAGCGCGCGCGGCTCAACCAGAAGATCGTGGCCGAGGAGAAGAAGCGCGAGCGGCTGGGCCGCTTCCTCTCGCCGCAGGTGACGAACCGCATCATCAACACGTCGGAGTCCCAGGGCGCCGAGCTGGGGGTGCCGGAGGCCAAGGAGGTGTCCGTCCTGTTCGCGGACATCGTCGGCTTCACGTCCATGTCCGAGAAGATGAGCCCCGCGGCCGTCTCGTACCTGCTGAACGACTACCTGTCGCGGATGACCGAGATCATCTTCAAGTACGACGGCACGCTCGACAAGTACATCGGCGACGCCATCATGGCGGTGTTCGGCGCGCCCCTCGACATGCCGGACCACGCGGCGCAGGCCATCCGGGCCAGCCTGGAGATGCGCGAGCGGCTGGAGGAGTTCAACGCCGAGCGGCGCGAGGGCCCGCAGCTGCGCATCCGCATCGGCATCAACAGCGGCAAGGTGGTGGCGGGCGAGATCGGGAGCATCAACAAGAAGGAGTACACGGTGCTGGGCGACACCGTGAACACCGCCAGCCGGCTGGAGAGCTCGGTGGCCGAGCCCATGATGGTGGTGATCGGCGAGAACACCTTCGAGGCGGTGCGCGGCCAGTTCGAGTGCCGCAGCCTGGGCGAGAAGGGCCTCAAGGGCAAGGACAAGAAGGTGACCGCGTACGAGGTGGTCGCCGCCCTCGCCGCGCTCGACGTCACGCCGCCCGGCGCGGCTTCCGGCGGGGCCTGACGTTGCCCCCCCGCCCGGTCGCGCGCCCCCGCGGGCGCATCCTCTTCTCGCTGCTGCTGCTGCTGCTGGGCGTGGGCGTGGTGCCGCTGGTGGGCACCTCGTGGCAGCTGGTCTCGCGCAGCCGCGAGATCCTGGAGCTGGACCAGAAGGAGATGCAGCTCGACAAGGCGCGCAGCCTGTCGCAGCAGGTCGCCGTGTACGTGGGCAGCCTGCGCAGCCAGGTGGCCGCCATCGCGCGCACCCTGGAGCTGGAGGCGGGCGACCGGCCGTTCCCCGAGCGCGTGGCCGCCCTGCGCGAGCGCGGAGCGCTCAGCCGCTACGAGGACGAGATGGGCGGGCGCTTCTACTCGGTCACGGTCGTGGACACGACCGGCGCCGGGGCGCGGGCCGGCCAGCGGCTCCAGGAGCCCGCGCTCGAGCAGCTCCTGCAGGAGAGCGTGCTGCGCGCGCTGCAGGGCAAGTCGATGGCCAGCCACCCGCACTTCTCCACCTCGCTCAAGGAACCGCTCATCGTCCTCTCCGAGCCGGTCCGCCGCGGCGAGAGCGAGGTGGTGGGCGCGGTCGCGGTCGTGGCCAGCCTGGGGCAGCTGTGGATCATGAGCCGCGCGCTCGACCAGGGTGCGCAGTTCGACGTGTACGTCGTGGACGGCCGGGGCCGCGTGGTGGCCCACTCCAACCCCGAGCGCGCGCAGGAGGACCTGGACGTCTCCCAGGTCGAGATCGTGAAGCAGTTCCTCGCCTCGCAGGGCCGCACCGGCGCGACGGTGCCGTTCACGATCGCGACGGCCAAGGGGCCGGCCAAGATGCTCGGCACCTACACCAGCATCCCCGACACCGGCTGGGGCGTCATCGTCCAGGTGGAGGAGGCGAGGGCGTTCTACACCGCGTTCCAGATGCGCGACCAGTCCTTCTGGCTCGTCGCGCTGGTCGCGTTCCTGGCGGTGGTGCTCGGGACCCTGTTCGCGCGCGAGATCAGCCGTCCGATCGACGAGCTGGCCCGAGGGGCCCGCCGGCTGGCCGCCGGCGACTACGCGACCCGGGTCTCGGTGAAGGCGGCCAACGAGGTGGGAGTCCTGGCCGACGCCTTCAACCAGATGGGCGAGGAGATCCAGAAGGCGGTCGAGCAGATCCGCCAGGCCGCGGCGCGCAACAAGGAGCTGTTCATGGGCAGCATCCGCATGCTCGCCAACGCGATCGACGAGAAGGACCCCTACACACGCGGCCACTCCGAGCGCGTGGCCTTCTACTCGATGCTCATCGCCAGGCACCTGGGCATGTCGCCGGAGGACGTGGAGCGCGTCCACCTCTCGGGCATCATCCACGACGTGGGCAAGATCGGCATCGAGGACAAGATCCTGCGCAAGCCGGCCGCGCTGACGGACGAGGAATACGAGATCATGAAGGAGCACCCCCGCAAGGGCGAGCACATCCTGGAGGCGGTACCCCTGCTCAAGCAGATGGCGGGCGCGGGCCTCATGCACCACGAGAACGTGGACGGCAGCGGCTACCCGGACGGCCTCAAGGGCGAGCAGATCCCGCTGCTGGGCCGCATCGTGAGCGTGGCGGACGCCTTCGACGCCATGACCACCGACCGACCCTACTCGAAGGCGATGACGTTCGAGGCGGCCCTGGCCCGACTGCGGTTCCTGGCGGGCAAGAAGTTCGACGGGAACTGCGTGACCGCGATCGAGAAGGCGGCCGAGGCGGGAGAGCTGACGCCGGCCAAGGCGCTGCGCGCGTCGGTGGCCGCGCGACGCGCCGCTCCGGCGGCGGCCGCCGGGAATTGAGGTGCCCATGACCCGACCCACGCGCCGCCTGGCGCCCGCGTTCGTCCTCCTCGCCGGCCTGGCCGCGCCGCTCGCCGCGGACCAGACCCCGAACCCGGACGCGGAGATCTCCTTCAACACCGGCCTCACCCACCTGCGCGAAGGGCGGCCGCAGCTGGCGCTCGAGGAGTTCAAGAAGGCCGTGAAGGGCGACGACAAGAGCCCGTACTTCCAGAAGGGGCTGGGGCTCGCCTACAGCCAGCTCGGCCGGTACGACGACGCGGCGGCCGCCTTCCGCAAGGCGCTCCAGATCAACCCCTACTACGTCGACGTCCGCAACGACCTCGGCACCGCGCTCGTGCTCGCGGGCAAGCGGGCGGAGGGCAAGGCCGAGTTCGTCACCGCGTACAACGACCCCACCAACCCCTCGCCGGATCTCTCCGCGCGCAATCTCGGCCAGGCGCTCCTGGAGGAGAAGAGCTACGCCGAGGCCGCGAACTGGTTCCGCAGCGCCGTGAACAAGAACAGGTCGCTGGTGGACGCCCACACGGGCCTGGCGGAGGCCCTCGTCGGCCTCGGCAAGCCGGAGGAGGCGGTGCCCGTCCTCGAGAGCGCGCTCAAGGAGGCGCCGACGAGCCTGCCCCTCATGATCAGCCTGGCCGACGCGTACTACCGGACGGGCCGGTTCACGGAGGCGCGCAAGAACCTCGAAGAGGTGTCCAGGAAGGACCCCGTCGGTCCCGCCGGCAAGCGCGCCGCCGAGATGCTGAAGCACCTCCCGCGCTGACGCGGGAGCCGGTTGGGGGCGGCAGCGGCCGCCCGCTTCCCGATCCCTGAAGGACGACCGTTGGCCAACTCATTCCTCGACCGCTTCAAGCAGGGGCTTTCCCGCACCCGCGACATCCTCAACGCCGACGTGGGCGACCTGCTGCGCGGCCGCCGCCCGCTGGAGCCCGCCGACCTGGACGCGATCGAGGAGGCGCTGCTGGCGGCGGACATGGGAGTGCCCGCCGTGGCGGAGGCCATGGAGGTGCTGCGCGCGCGCAGCCGCGAGGTGTGGACCGAGGGGCGCGACGCGATGCGCGGCCTGCTGCGCCAGGAGCTCCTGCGCCAGCTCGAGCAGCCCGCCCCGGCCGCGCGCACGGCGGCCCGGCCGTGGGTCGTGTTCCTGGTCGGCGTGAACGGCGTCGGCAAGACCACCACCATCGGCAAGCTGGCCCGCGCCGAACGCGCCGCCGGACGCACCGCGCTGCTGGTGGCCGCGGACACCTTCCGCGCGGCGGCCGCCGAGCAGCTCCAGGTGTGGGCCGAGCGCACGGGGGCCGCCTTCCATCGCGGCGCGGAGGGAGCGGATCCCTCGGCCGTCCTCACCGACGGCCTGCGCGCGGCCCGCAGCCGGGGTCACGACACGGTGCTGGTGGACACCGCGGGCCGCCTGCACACCAAGGGCAACCTGATGGCGGAGCTGGCCAAGATGTCGCGCGTGGCGGCGCGCGAGGTGCCCGACGCGCCGCACGAGACGCTGCTGGTGCTGGACGCGACGCTGGGCGGCAACGCGCTCGCACAGGCGCGAGAGTTCGCGAAGGCGGGCGGCGTCACCGGCCTGGTCCTGACCAAGCTCGACGGGACGGCGAAGGGCGGCGTGGCGGTCGCCGTGGTGCGCGAGCTGGGCGTGCCCATCCGCCATGTCGGCCTGGGGGAGGCGGCGGAGGACCTGGTGCCGTTCGACGCCTCTTCGTTCGTCGACGCGCTGGTCGGCGAATGACCCCGGACGAGCGCTTCATGGCGCGCGCGCTGGATCTCGCCGCGCGGGGACTGGGGGAGACGAACCCCAACCCCGTCGTGGGATGCGTCGTCGTCCGCGGCGGGCGCGTGGTCGGCGAGGGGCTCCATCGCCGGGCGGGCGGGCCGCACGCGGAGGTGATCGCGCTGCAGAAGGCGGGCGCGCGGGCCAAGGGCGCCACGGCGTACCTGACGCTCGAGCCGTGCGCGCACACCGGCCGCACGCCGCCCTGCGCACCGCTCGTGGCCGCGTCCGGCGTCGCGCGCGTCGTGGTGGCCGTCGGCGATCCCGACCCGCGGGTGAGCGGCCGTGGCCTGCGCCTGCTGCGCGCCAAGGGCATCCGCGTGACGACCGGCGTCCTGCGCGACCGCGCCGCGCTGCTGAACGAGCGCTTCCTGGTGGCGGCCGCGCGGCGGCGCCCGTTCGTCCTGCTCAAGGCCGGCCTGTCGCTCGACGGGCGGATCGCGACCGCGAGCGGGCGGTCCCGGTGGATCACGGACGAGCGGCAGCGGCGGGCGGCGCGTGGCCTGCGCCGGCTCTTCGACGCGGTCGCGGTGGGCATCGGCACCGTGCTGGCCGACGATCCGCTGCTGCTTCCCGAGCCGCGCGTGCGCCGCCCCTTCACGCGCGTGGTCTTCGACCGCCGGCTGCGGACGCCGGTCGGCAGCCGGCTCGTGCGCAGCGTCTCCGAGGGCCGGGTGGTGGTGCTGACCGGGCCGCGCCCTCATCCGCGGCGCAGGGCGGCGCTCGAGAAGGCGGGCGTCGACGTCCTGCCCACGCGCGCCCTCACTCCCCGGGGCGCGCTCCGCGCGCTCGACGGGATCGCGAGCCTCATGGTGGAGGGCGGCTCCGCCCTGCTGGGCGCGTTCCTGCACGCGCGCGTGTTCGACCAGGTGGTCCTGTTCCGCGCGCCCATGCTGCTCGGAGGCCGGAACAGCCTGTCCGCGTTCGGGGGGCCCGATCCAAAGGCTCCCGCCGACGGGATCCCTCTCGCGCCGGGCGCGGACCGTGCGCTGATCGCGCAGGATCCGGCGCTGGGCGCGGTCGTCGGTGCGGGCGGGGAGGTCTGGTACCCTGCCGTCCGCGTGCGAAGGGGCTGATGTTCACCGGCATCGTCGAGGAGACCGGCACCGTGCGCGCCGTCGCGGCGCGCGACGAGGTGGTGGTGGTGACGATCCAGGCCCGCGCGGTGCTGGGGACCCTCGCCGCGGGCGACTCGATCGCGGTGAACGGGTGCTGCCTGACGGCGGTCTCGCTGTCGGCGGACGCGTTCGTCTGCGAGCTGACGCCGGAGACGCTCGCGCGCACCTCGTTCGGCGCGGGCCTGTCCGCCGGACGCCTGGTGAACCTGGAGCGCCCGCTCGCCGCGAACGGTCGGTTCGACGGACACATCGTCCAGGGCCACGTGGACGGGGTGGGACGCGTGGTCGCGCTGACGAAGCTGGAGCAGTCCGCGGTGCTGGAGATCGCGCCGCCCGCGGCGCTCGAGCGCTACCTGGTCGAGAAGGGCTCGGTGACCGTCGACGGCGTCTCGCTCACGGTCGCCGCGCTCCGGCCGGGCGCCTTCTCGGTCGCGCTCATCCCGTTTACACTGGAGCGCACGACCCTGGACGGCCTGCGTCCGGGGGACCTGGTGAACCTCGAGGCGGACGTGATCGCGAAGTACGTGGAGCGCCTGCTCAGCGCGCGAGGGAGCGCTTGAAGCCCAAGGAGACGAGCCCGTTCAGCCCCATTCCCGAGGCCATCGCGGACATCCGCGAGGGCCGGATGGTCGTGGTGGTCGACGACGAGGACCGCGAGAACGAGGGCGACCTCACGATCGCGGCCCAGCACGTCACCCCCGACGTCATCAACTTCATGGCCACGCACGGGCGCGGCCTGGTCTGCCTGCCCATGACCGGCGACCGCCTGGACGAGCTGCGCATCCCGCTCATGGTCCAGGACGACGAGAACAGCGCGCGGTTCGGCACCGCGTTCTGTGTCCCCGTCGAGGCCAAGCAGGGAACCACCACCGGCATCTCCGCGGCCGACCGCGCGCGCACGGTGCTGGCCGCGATCGACCCCCGCACCAAGCCGGCCGACCTGGCCCGGCCGGGACACATGTTCCCGCTGCGCGCGCAGGACGGCGGCGTGCTGGTCCGCACCGGCCAGACCGAGGCCGCGGTCGACCTCTCGCGCCTGGCGGGCCTGTACCCGGCCGGGGTCATCTGCGAGATCATGGACGACGACGGGACCATGGCGCGCGTGCCGCGGCTGGAGCGCTTCTGCCGCCAGCACGGCCTGCGCATGATCACCATCAAGGACCTGATCTCGCACCGGATGCGCACCGAGCGGCTGGTGCGCAAGGTGGCCGAGGCCAGCCTGCCCACCGAGTACGGCGCCTTCCGCATCCACGTCTTCGAGAGCCTGATCGACAAGCAGCACCACGTGGCGCTGGTGATGGGGGAGCTCACGGCCGAGGAGCCCGCGATCGTGCGCGTGCACTCCCAGTGCCTCACCGGCGACATCTTCTCGTCCACCCGCTGCGACTGCGGAGCCCAGCTCGACAAGGCGCTGGACACGATCGGCCGGGCCGGGCAGGGCGTGCTGCTCTACCTGCGCCAGGAGGGCCGCGGCATCGGGCTCGTCCACAAGATCATGGCCTACCAGCTCCAGGACCAGGGCCACGACACGGTGACCGCGAACGTGGCGCTGGGCTTCAAGCCCGACCAGCGGGACTACGGCATCGGCGCCCAGATCCTCCACGAGCTGGGGCTGCGCCAGATCCGGCTCATGACGAACAACCCGCGCAAGTTCGTGGGGCTCGAGGGCTACGGCCTCAAGATCGTGGACCGCCTGCCGCTGGAGATCCCGGCCTCGGACGAGAGCCGGCGCTACCTCAAGACCAAGAAGGACAAGCTGGGGCACATCCTGCGCAGCGTATGATCCAGGAGTTCCTGCGACGGGTGCCGCTCTTCGCCGAGCTCGACGACGACGAGCTCACGCACGTGCTGATGGCCGGGCTGGTGCGGCGCTACCCGGAGGGCACGCTCATCATCCGGGAGGGCGCCGAGGCGTCCCAGCTCCACGTGATCCACGAGGGGCGGGTGCGCATCGGCAAGGTGGTGCCGGGCGTCGGTGAGGAGGCCCTCACGATCCTGGGGCCCGGCCAGTACTTCGGCGAGGTGGAGCTGCTGGCGGGGGGGACCGCCGCCGCCCAGGCGGTGGCCCACACGGACTGCGAGGTCCTCGCCATCCCGTATTCGGAAGTGGCCCAGCTCATGCGCCGGCCCGAGCTGGCCAACAAGTTCCTCCGGGCCATCGCCCGGACCCTGGCCGAGCGGCTCCGCGAGTCGAACCAGAGGGTGGTCAGCCTCTTCGCGCTGAGCCGGCCCCACTAGGGACCGCTCCGGAAGCTAACCTGCGGCCCCTGTGGGCTTTAAGGTTTGACAACCGGCGGGCCATTCCCGTAACATGACCCGTTATTTTGGCCTCGCCGCCGAGGGGCTGGGCGGTGAACGTCTTCCCTCCACAAGGCGCGTGGCTTCCTCGTGAGTTTGGTGGGGTGGAGCGCCGTGCCCTTGAAACGGGCCCCAGGAGTCCGCTGACGTGTTCGATGCGCTGAGCGATCGTTTGCAGGGCGTGTTCCGCTCCCTCCGGGGGCGGGGCGCGCTCACGCCTGAGGACGTCGACCAGGCCCTGCGCGAGATCCGACTGGCGCTGCTGGAGGCGGACGTCCACTTCAAGGTGGTGAAGCAGTTCCTGGAGCGGGTGCGCGTCCGCGCCGTCGGCCAGGACGTGCTCAAGAGCCTCACCCCCGACCAGGCCGTCCTCAGGGTCGTCCGCGACGAGATGGTCGCGCTGTTCGGTGGCGGCGACGCCGCGCGCCTCCAGGGCTCCTCCAGGCTGCCGGCCGTGGTGCTCATGACCGGCCTGCAGGGGTCGGGCAAGACCACCAGCACCGCCAAGCTGGCGCGCTGGCTGGTCCAGGGCGGCCACCATCCGCTGCTGGTGTCGACCGACGTCTATCGCCCGGCCGCGCGCGAGCAGCTGCGCACCCTGGGCCAGCAGAACAACCTGCAGGTGCACCACCCCGAGTCGCTCACGCAGCCGCGGGCCATCCTGGAGTCGGCGCTCACGGAGGCGCGCTCGGTGGGCCACGACTTCCTGCTGGTGGACACCGCGGGCCGCCTGCACATCGACGACGAGCTGATGGCGGAGCTGGAGGAGCTCAAGCGCGCTTCCCAGCCGACCGAGGTGCTCTACGTCGCGGACGCGATGACCGGCCAGGACGCGGTGAAGAGCGCCGAGGAGTTCCACAAGCGCGTCGGCACCACGGGCATCGTGCTGACCAAGCTGGACGGCGACGCGCGCGGCGGGGCGGCCCTGTCCGCGGCCAGCGTGACGGGCTGTCCCATCAAGTTCGCCGGCGTGGGCGAGCGGGTGGACGAGCTGGAGCCGTTCCAGGCCGACCGCATGGTGGGCCGCATCCTGGGCATGGGCGACGTGCTGGGCCTCATCGAGAAGGCCGAGCTGATCGTCGACCGCGAGAAGGCGGAGGAGCAGGTCCGCAAGCTCCGGCGCGGGGAGTTCACCCTGGAGGACTACCGCGACCAGCTGGGGCAGGTCCGCAAGATGGGCCCGCTCGACAGCGTGCTCTCGATGATCCCGGGGCTGGGCAACGCCGCGAAGGACGTGGACACCGAGCAGGGCGAGCGCGACCTGCGGCGGGCGCTGGCGATCATCGACTCCATGACCCCGCTGGAGCGGCGCGAGCCGTCGGTCCTGAACGGGAGCCGGCGCAAGCGGATCGCGAAGGGAAGCGGCACGCACGTGGAGGACGTGAACCGCGTGCTGAAGCAGTTCGTGCAGGCCCGCAAGCTGATGAAGCAGTTCGGCGGCGGCGGGGCGAACAAGATGATGAAGCGGCTGATGGGCGGCCGCATGGCGCAGTTCAGGTAAAGGAGCGTACGGAATGTTGTCGATTCGTCTGAGGAGAGCGGGCAGTGCGAAGAAGCCGCATTACCGGGTGGTGGTCGCGGACTCGCGCGCGTGGCGCGACGGGCGCTTCGTGGAGATCCTGGGCCACTACGACCCGCGCAAGAACCCGGCGGTCGTGAAGATCGACGCGGAGCGTGCGAACTACTGGATCTCGAAGGGCGCGCGTCCTTCCGAGACCGTGAAGAGCCTGCTGTCCCGGGAGACCCCGGCGGCCTCTTGAAGGACCTGCTGGAGACGCTCGCGCGCGGGCTCGTGAACGAGCCCTCCTGCGTCCGCGTGCACGAGCACGAGGAGGACGGCGTGGTCTACCTCGACCTCGAGGTGGCCAGCGCCGACCGCGGGCGTGTCATCGGCCGCGGCGGCCGCACCATCGACGCGCTGCGGACGCTGCTGCGCGCGGTGGGCGAGCGGTCGGGCCGTCCGTGCGAGGTGGAGGTCGCCGAATGAACCCCGCCCGCGACTTCGCCGAGCTGGTGGCCATCGGCCGCATCGTGAAGCCCCAGGGGCGTCGCGGTGAGGTCGCGGTGGAGTCGTACTCCGACCGGCCGGACCGGTTCCCGTCGCTGCGCGCCGCCTACGTCGCCGATCCCGACGGCCGGGCGCGGCCCGTGGCCGTGACCTCCTGCTGGCCCCACAAGGGTCGCTTCGTGCTGAAGCTGGAGGGCGTCGACACGATCGACGAGGCCGAGCGCTACCGCGGGCTGGAGCTGCGCATCGGCGAGGAGGATCTGGCCCCGTTGCCGGCCGGGTCCTACTACCACCACCAGCTGCGTGGCCTGCACGTCGTCGACCCCGAAGGCGCCGCGGTGGGCGACGTGGCGGACGTCCTCACCGGCGCCGGAGAGGCGCCGGTTCTGGTCGTGCGCGGCGGGGAGGTGGAGACGCTGATCCCGCTGGCGGAGGCGTTCGTGAAGGTGGTGGACCTGGAGCGCGGGCGCCTGGTGGCGGTCCGTCCGGAGGCGGCCGTTGCTCAGGGTTGACGTCGTCACCATCTTCCCGCGCATGGTGGAAGCCCCGCTCGCGGACGGCATCGTGCAGCGGGCCCGCGACAAGGGCCTGCTCGACGTGCGCGTCCACGACCTGCGCGACTTCTCCGAGGACAAGCACCGCAGCGTCGACGACGCCCCGTTCGGCGGCGGGCCGGGGATGGTCATGAAGGTGGAGCCGTTCCAGCGCGCCATCGCCCACGTCCTCCCTGGCGGAGCGGGACCGGCGGACGTGGTGGCGCTGCTCTCGCCGCGGGGCCGCACGTTCGACCAGGACACGGCGCAGCGCTACGCGCGCCTGTCGCGGCTGGTCCTCCTGTGCGGGCGCTACGAGGGGATCGACGAGCGGGTGGCGGAGACGGTGGCGACCGAGGAGCTGAGCCTGGGCGACTTCGTGCTGACCGGCGGCGAGGTGGCCGCGCTGGCGGTGATCGAGGCGACCATGCGCCTGCTGCCGGGGGCGCTGGGCGACGAGGGGTCGGCCGAGGCCGACTCCTTCGCGGACGGCCTGCTCGACTACCCGCACTACACGAGGCCCGCGCAGGCGGGCGGACGGAGCGTGCCGGAGGTGCTGCTCTCGGGCGACCACGGCCGCATCCGCCGCTGGCGGCGCAAGGAATCGCTGCGCGCGACGCGCGCGCGCCGGCCGGAGCTGCTGCGCAGGGCGCCGCTTTCGGAGCTGGACCGCGCGCTGCTGGCCGAGATCGAGAACGAAGAGAAGGTCCTGGCGTGAACGTGCTCAAGAAGAAGGAACAGAACAGATGAATCCGATCGATAGCGTCGAGGCGGCGGACCTGAAGAAGGGGCTGCCCCGTCTTTCCCCGGGAGACACCGTGCGCGTGCACGTGCGGGTCAAGGAGTCCTCGGTGAAGGAGGAGATCAAGGGCAAGCCGAAGGAAACCGAGCGCGAGCGCGTGCAGGTCTTCGAGGGCATCGTGATCGGCCTCAAGGGCACCGGGGCCCGGTCCACGATGACGGTGCGCAAGGTGTCGTTCGGGCAGGGCGTGGAGCGCATCTTCCCGCTGCACGCGCGCACCATCGAGAAGATCGAGGTGGTGAAGCAGGCGCGCGTCCGGCGCGCGAAGCTGTACTACCTGCGCGACCGCAAGGGCAAGGCCGGCCGCATGAAGGAGAAGCGCGCCACCAACGCCTGATTCCCGGAACCTCCATGGCAGCGCCCGGAGCGCGCGGCGGCGGACGGCGCCCCCTGGTCCACCGGGGGGTCGAGCTCGCCTGCACGTGGAGGTTCGAGCAGGAGGCGCGCGCCCTCGGCCACGCGCGGGTGGCGGGAGCGGACGAGGTGGGGAGGGGCGCCCTCTGCGGCCCGGTGGTGGCGGCGGCGGTGGTGCTGGGCGACGGCTTCGACACGGAGGGCATCGACGACTCCAAGCGGCTCACCGGGAAGCAGCGCGAGACGCAGGCCGAGCGCATCCGCGGCGGCGCGCTCGTGGGGCTCGCGTGGTGCGACCCGGAGGAGATCGACCGCATCAACATCCTGCGCGCGACCCATCTCGCCATCCGGCGCGCCGTGCTCGCGCTCGAGTCGCTGCCGGACCTGCTCCTGGTGGACGGCGGGAAGGTGCCCGACCTGCCCTGTCCGCACAAGCCGATCGTCAAGGGCGACGCGCTCTCCGTCTCCATCGCGGCCGCCTCGATCGTTGCGAAGGTCGCTCGGGACGCTATGATGCGCGAGTGGGATGCGCGCTACCCCGGCTATGGCTGGGCGCAGAACATGGGGTACGCGAGCGAGGACCATCGGGAAGCGATCCGGCGGCTGGGCCCCTCAGCCATCCACCGGCGCTCGTTCCACGGCATCATGCAGCGCTGGCTCTTCTGAGGTCGCCCCGTTGGCCAAGATCAACCCGGTCAAGCTGAAGCAGGACGCGGAGAAGCTGGAGAAGGCCGGTCGCGCGGACCAGGCCATCCTGCTCTACCGCCAGATCGTCGAGGACAACCCCCGCGACTGGAACACGGTCAAGAAGATCGGGGACCTCTACGTCCGCCTGAACCGGCACCGCGAGGCGATCGGCGAGTACGCGAAGGTCGCGGACTTCTACGCGAGCGACGGCTTCCTGCTCAAAGCCATCGCCATGTGGAAGCAGATCAACAAGCTGGACGCCAGCTCGCTCGATCCCTACCTCCACCTGGCCGACCTGTACGCGAAGCAGGGCCTCATGATGGAGGCCAAGAGCCAGTACCAGATCGTCGTCGACGAGTACGTCAAGCGCGGCAAGACGCGCGAAGCGGGCGACGTGCTGCGCAAGATGGCGGACATCGACCCCGGCGACCTCAAGATCCGCAGCCGGCTGGCCGACCTCTACACGCGCGACGGGGACCAGGGCCGCGCGGTGGGCGAGCACATCGCGATCGCGGAGGAGCTCAACAAGAAGGGGCACCTGGCGGAGGCGCTGCAGGTCCTGGAGAAGGGCCTCAAGGTCGATCCCGGCAGCCTCCAGCTGCGCCTGGAGCTGGCCCGCGTCCACCTGGTCCAGAAGAGCTACGACCGCGCCGTGCACTACCTCGAGGAGGCGGTCCGCCAGGCGCCCGAGGACCCGCAGATCCTGGTCCGGCTGGGCGAGGCCTACCTGGGCGCCAAGAAGTTCGAGGAGGCGGAGGCGATCAGCAGGCGCCTGCGCGAGCTGGGTCCGGACGACGACGAGAGCCGCATCCAGATGGGCCGGGTCTACCTGCAGCAGGACCGCTTCGACCGGGCCTTCGAGGAGTTCCTGCCCGCCGTCGAGAAGATGGCGGCGCGCAAGGAGACCGAGAAGGCCGCTGCCCTGCTCCAGCAGATCATCCAGAAGAACGCCGTCCACACGATCAGCCTGGCCAAGCTCGTCGACGTATACCGGGCCGGCAACAAGGAGGGCGCGGCCACCGCCGCCTCGCAGCAGCTGGCCGAGGCGCACATCAACTCGGCGGAGTTCGTCGAGGCCGCGCAGGTGCTCGAGGACCTGGTCGAGCGCGACCCGCAGAACGCGCAACACCGGACGAAGCTGGAGTTCGTGAAGACGCGGATCGGGGGCGGCAGCGCGCCCCGGCCCGCCGCGGCGTCGGCGGCGCCGGTGCTCGAAGGGGCGTTCCTGGAGGAGGAGTTCGACCTCGAGGAGCCCGCCGCGGCGCGCATGCCCACGCCGGCCGCGTCCCGTCCGGCGGTCCGGCCGCCGGCTCCCGCCAGGCCGGCCGCACCGCCGCCCCCGGCCGCCGCGCCCGCGCCGGCGCGCCGGGCCGAGGTGGAGGCGCCCGGGCCGCTCTCGGAGGACGACCGCGAGTTCGTCGAGGAGCACGTCGCGGAAGGGCGCGTGTTCCGCAAGTACGGGCTGCTGGACAAGGCGGCGGACCAGTTCGAGGCCGTCGTCGCGCGGTTCCCGGAGAACCTCGAGGCGCGCCAGGAGCTG
Organism: Vicinamibacteria bacterium; assembly: GCA_025923995.1. GTDB lineage: Bacteria > Acidobacteriota > Vicinamibacteria > Fen-336 > Fen-336 > JAICEW01. The sequence goes on from JAICEW010000013.1 coordinate 16,073, forward strand.
CGCGAGCTGTACAAGGAGAAGGGGCAGCCGGCGCGCGCGGCCGAGCAGTGCCACGCGCTCTCGGAGATCTTCCGGCTTCGCGGGGACAACGCGTCGGCCGACGCGTACGAGGCCGAGGCCCGCGAGCTGACCCCGCCCGCACCCAAACCGGCTCCACGACCGGCCCCGACACCGGCGGCGCCGGTCCATCTCGAAGAGGAGGAGATCCAGCTCGAGGACGCGACCGAGGAGCTCTCCTTCGACGAGGCCGAGGAAGAGGAGATCCCGCTGGACGTGGACGAGGCCCCGGCGATCGCGGCCGCGGCGCCTGCGCTCGAGGTCCAGCCCGACGAGGGAGCGCTCGATCTCAGCGAGACCGGCGAGCTTCCTGGCAGCTTCCTCGACGACGAGCCCGCCGCAGAGGTCGAGGTGCCGATCGAGGAGCCGGAGCCGCCGGCTCCGCCGCCGCCCGTCCGGGTCGCGCCACGCGTCGAGCCGCCGCCCGTCCTCGAGGAGCCGCCCCTGGCGTTCGCCGACAGCGACCTCGGCCTCGAGGTCGAGATGGACGCGGAGCAGGAGCCTGAGCCCGAGCCCGAGCCGCCGGCCATGCCGGCGTTCGTCGAGGAGCCGCCCGCCTCCACCGTGCCCGGCGAGGTGCAGCGCGTGCTGGAGGAGGTCGAGCAGTACATGTCGCTGGGCTTCGTCGACGACGCCCGCGACGCGCTGCGTGAGATCAGCGCCCGCTACCCCGACGAGCCCGCCATCGCGGACGCCGTCGAGCGCCTGGGCCTGGACCTCGACGTGCCCGTGGAGCCCGCTGCGATCGAAGAGCCCTCGTTCTCGGTCGTGGAGGAGGATTCGGCGGAGATCGACATTCCCGCACAGGTGGAGCCGCCGCCGCCCGCTCCCGTCGAGGAGGAGGACGTGCTGGCCGGGCTCGGCATCGAGCCGCCTCCGCCCGCGGCCGCGCCCGCGTTCGAGCTCGAGGAAGAGCCGGCCGCGGCGGAAGAAGAGTTCGACGTCGAGGCGGACCTGCAGTCCGCGGTGGCCGAGGCCGCCGCCGCCAGCCCGGCCGACGCGTCTCCGGAGCCCGAGGTCTCCTTCGAGGAGGAGGAGACGCCGCTGGTCGAAGAGGCGCCGGCGGAGGAGACGCTGGTCGAAGAAGAGGAGCCCGTCTTCGCGGCGGAGCCGGAGCCGGAGCCCGAGCCCGAGCCGATCGCGGTGTCCGCGGCGCCCGAGCTGCCGGAGCCCGCGCCCGCGCCCGCGTCGAGCTGGGACGGAGGAGGCTTCGACCTTGGCGCCGAGCTGGGCGACCTCTTCGGCGCGCAGTCCGCGGTCGAGGAGGAGCCCGCCGCCTCCACCAGCTCCGAGCTGGGCGAGAGCGGCCTGGCGGACATCTTCAAGGAGTTCAAGAAGGGCGTCGACAAGCAGCTCGGCCAGGAGGACTACGACACCCGCTACAACCTGGGCATCGCCTACAAGGAGATGGGCCTGATCGACGAGGCCATCGCGGAGTTCCAGCTGGCCGCCAAGGACCAGGGCCGCCTGCTCGAGTGCAGCAGCATGCTCGGCATCTGCTTCCTCGAGAAGGGCATGCCCAAGCTGGCGATCAAGTGGTTCGAGAAGGGGTTGAAGGCGCCGGGCCGGCGTGAGGAGGAGTACCAGGGGCTGCGCTACGACCTCGCCACCGCGCACGAAGCGGCGGGCGACCTCGACACGGCCCTCGGGCTCTTCACCGAGCTCTACGGGCAGGACGCGAACTTCCGCGACGTGGCCGCCAAGCTGCGCGAGCTCCGAGGCGCGCAGGCCTGATCGCCGGCTTGGCCATCTTCCTCTCGGTCCTGAGCTCGCTGCTGGTCGGCGTCATCCTGGTGGTGGCACCGTGGACGAGCTGGTGGGACTCCAACTACCTTCTGCTGCCGCATCCCGCGCTGCGCGCGGTGCTGCTCAACGCGTTCACGCGGGGAGTGGTGAGCGGGCTTGGCATCGTCAACATCGTGCTGGCGGTGCACGAGGCGCAGCAGCACTGGACCGGCCGCTCCTGACGGCGGGGCCGACCTGGTGCCACTGACCAGCCGGGCGGCGCTGATGATGGTCACCGACCGCGGACGCGCGGGCGGCGCCCTCCTGGACGAGGCGCGCGCGGCGGCCGTGGCGGGCGTCGACTTCATCCAGCTGCGCGAGAAGGACCTCGCTGGCGGGGCGCTGCTGGAGCTGGCGCGGGCGCTCGTGGCCGCGGTCGTGGGAACGGCGGCGCGCGTGCTGGTCAACGGCCGCCCCGACGTGGCCGTCCTGGCCGGCGCGCACGGGGTGCACCTCCCGGCCGCGGGCCTGCCCGTGGCGGCGGTGCGCCGGGCCTTCCCCTCGCTCCTGGTGGGCGCGTCCTGCCACTCCGAGGAATCGGCGCGCGCCGCGGCCGCGGCGGGAGCGTCGCTGGTGCTGTTCGGGCCGGTCCTGGCCAGTCCCGGCAAGGAAGCGCGCGCGCAGGGGATCGAGGCGCTGGCGCGCGTGGTCCGCGCGGCGGACGCCGATGTGTACGCGATCGGCGGCATCGATGCCGAAGGCGCGGCACGGGCGCTGCAGGCGGGCGCGCGCGGCGTCGCGGCCATCCGTCCGTTCCTGCGCGATGCGGGCGGCGCGGTCCACGCCTTGAGGCGCCGCCTCGCGAGCGAGCAGGCGTGAGGCCGCCCGCTCCGTCCGCCGACCTCGACGCGCTGCACGCGGCGGTCCTGGGCGCGGGCGAGAACGTGCCCGCGCTGCGCGGCGCGCTCGCGTCGCACGCGCCCGACCCCATCGTCCTCATCGCGGTCCTCCGGCGCGCGGTCCCCCTGCGCCTGCTGGAGCTGCTCGCCGGTCCGCCCTGGTCGGAGGACGCCCGCGTGCTGGCGGGCGTGGTCCTCAACCCGCGTGCGCCGGCGCCCCTGTCGCTGCGCCTGCTGCCGTCGCTGTTCTGGCGCGACCTGGCCGTGGTCGCGCTGGCGCCGCGCGTTGCGGGGCCGGTGCGCGTGCGCGCCGAGGCGATCCTGAAGGAGAGGGTCCCCGACCTGCGGCTGGGCGAGCGCATCGCGCTGGCGAAGATCGCGACCGCCCCCGTGCTCCCGCTGCTGCTCGCGGACCACGCCGCGCGGGTGACGGAGGCCTGCCTCATCAACCCGCGGCTGCGCGAGGAGGACCTCGTGGTCGCGCTGCGGCAGGAGACCGCGCGCCTCCCGCTGCTCGAGGCGGCCAGCCGCTCGCCGCGCTGGTCCGCCAGCTACGCCGTGCGCCTCGAGCTCGTCCTGCAGCCGCGCACGCCGCTGGCCATCGCGCTCGCGCAGCTGAGCACGCTCGTCCCGCGCGACCTGCGCCGCGTGGGCGATGCGTCCGTCGCCCAGCTCCTGCGCGTGACGGCCCTGCGGCTGCTGGACAAGGCCCCGCCGCAGGCCGAGCCGGAAACCTAGGCTGATGAGCGACATAGGCTTGACACTTTTTTGCAATCCGCTAGAATTCCGCTCTCTCCTGGATTCAAGGGTCACCGCAATGGACGTGGCTCGGACTCACAAGGATCTGGACCAAGGGAACTGCGTTGCCTTCTTTCGGTGAGACGCTCCGCCGTGAGCGCGAGCTGCGCGGGATCGATCTGCGCGACGTCGCGGAGGCCACCAAGATCAGCGTGCGTTTCCTCCAGGCGCTCGAGTCCGATCGCACGGACGTGCTGCCGGGCGGGCTCTTTCCGCGCGCGTTCGTCCGCCAGTACGCGAGCTACCTGGGCCTCGACCCCGAGCGCACCGTCGCGGAGTACCTCTTCGCCGTGTCCGGCCAGTCGGTCGAGAGCCCTCCCGCCGCCGCGGCGGCCGTGCCGCCCGCGCAGCCGCGGGCGCGACGTGGGTACGTGATGGCGCTGCTGGTGGTGGCCGCGGTCGCCTTCATGCTCGCCTGGCCCCAGGTGCGCACGGCCGAGAGCGAGCGCGCCGTGCCGCCGCCGACCTCGATCGCGGTGCAGGAGCCCCTTCCGAGCCTGCGCGTCTACCCGGCTCCGTCCTCAGGGCCTTCCGCGCCCGCGCCCGAGGTGGCCGCGGCGGGGCTCGTCCTGGACCTGCAGGCCCGGCAGAGCTGCTGGGTGGCGGTGCAGGCCGACGGGGTGAAGGTGATGGACCGCGTGCTGGCCGAGGGGGAGAGCCAGACACTCTCGGCGCGCGACGAGATCGTGCTGAGCGTGGGCAACGCGGGAGGCCTGGCGTACAAGCTGAACGGGCGGCCCGGCGTGGTGCTGGGACGCGAAGGCGAGGTCCGTCGCAACATCGTCATCACGCGTCAGAGCGTGCCGTCGCTGCTGCAGGACGGCCCACTTCCTCCCGCCTGATCGGCATCCTGGAGAGGCGTCCATGAGCGAGGCCCGCGCCGTCAACCCACTCGTCGCGCAGTTCCAGAAGCCGGGGGTCCCGCGCGACCTGCGTCTCATGGCCGCGCAGGGCGCGCTGCCGCTCAAGCCGGCGGACCTGCTGGAGCTGCTGCACACGCTGCTCTCCGACGTCGAGCCGCAGATCCGGGACACGGCCACGGCGACGCTGGCCGGCTTCCCGGCGGAAGAGCTGCTGCCCATCTGCCGCGACAAGGCCTCGCCGCCCGGCGTGCTGGCCTGGGTGGTCACCAACCGCACCGAGCGCGAGCTGCGCGAGGCCACGCTGCAGAACGTCGGGCTGGCGGACGAGGCCATCGAGGCCCTGGCGGCGTCGCTGCCCGAGGAGCTGGCGGAGCTGGTCGTCATCAACCAGACGCGCCTGCTGCGACGCACGTCGCTGCTGGAGGCGGTCGAGGCCAACCCGCACCTCAACAACGACCAGAAGCGCCGCCTGCGCGAGCTGCGCGAGACCTTCCGCATCGGCGGGGCCGAGCCGCCCCAGCACCTGCCGCCGCCGCCTCCTCCTCCGGTGCAGGAGGCCGTCGAGGAGTCCCCGCAGGAGGACACGACGCAGGTGCTGCCGGAGGGCCCGCTCACCGAGTCCGACGCGATGGTGCGCTACCTGTCCGAGGAGGAGCGCAACGAGCAGGACAAGGTCAGCGCGGTGCAGCGCATCTACCGGCTCAACACGGCCGAGAAGGTGATCGCCGCGCTCAAGGGCTCGCGCGAGGAGCGCGCCATCCTGGTGCGCGACCCCAACCGCCTGGTGGCGACCGCGGTGCTGGGCAGCCCGCGCCTGACCGAGGCCGAGATCGAGTCGTTCGCGGGCATGAAGAGCCTGTCGGACGAGATGCTGCGCCAGATCGGCGGCCACCGCGAGTGGACCAAGCGCTACGGCGTGGTGGCCAACCTGGTGCGCAACCCCAAGACGCCGGTGGGCATCTCGCTGGGGCTGGTCTCGCGGTTGAACCCGCGCGACATCAAGAGCCTGACCGTGGACCGCAACGTCCCCGAGGTCATCCGCAAGCAGGCGCAGAAGTTCCTGAAGGGCCCTGACCAGAAGAAGCACTGATCGCCATGGCCGACTACTACGAGATCCTCGGCGTACCGAAGAACGCGAGCTCGGCGGACGTGCGCAAGGCGTACGCGCTCAAGGCCCGCGAGCAGCACCCGGACCGCTTCTCCGATCCCGCGCAGAAGAAGGAGGCGGAGGCGCGCTTCACGGAGATCACCGCGGCCTTCAACGCCCTCAGGGACGACCGCAGCCGCTCCGAGTACGACGCGTCGCTCCAGCGCCCCAACCAGGCCACGCCGGAGGCGATCGCCCAGAACGCGTACGAGCGGGGCCTGGAGCGGCTCGAGGGCCGCGCGTTCCACGAGGCGGTGGAGCTGCTGCGTACGTCCGTCCAGATGATGCCGGGCGAGGCCCGCTATCACGCCGCGCTCGCGCTCGCGCTGGCCAAGAACCCCAACTGGGTCCGCGAGGGCATCTCGCAGCTCGAGCAGGCCATCCAGCTCCAGCCGACCCGCGCCCTCTACTACGCGCAGCTCGCCGAGCTGCTCCTGGGCCAGGGCCTCTCGCTGCGGGCCCGGCGGGCCGCCGAGTCGGCCTTGCGGCTGGACCCCGGCGAGGCGACGGCCCTGCGCGTCATGCAGGCCACGGGCCCCGAGGACCCGGGGCCGGGGGACGGGGGCGGCGGGCTGCGGGGGCTCCTAAGGCGAAGGTCGTGAGTGTATGATTGCCCGCGTTCGCGAAGCACCCGCGCCCCGCTAAGGAGCCATCGCTGGTCCCTGCATGAAAGTCACCTACCAGGCGCTCACGGACGTGGGCCGCAAGCGCAAGGGCAACGAGGACAGCCTCTTCGTGAACGCCGAGCAGAAGCTGTTCGTCGTGGCCGACGGCATGGGCGGGCACGCCGCCGGCGAGATCGCGTCCAGCATCGCGGTCGACTCCATCAACGAGTTCGTCTGCCTCACCGGGGGGGACGAGGAGATCACCTGGCCCTTCGGGCTGGACGAGACGATCTCCTACGACGGCAACCGCCTGAAGACGGCCGTCCGCTTCGCGAACAAGAAGGTCCTGGAGGCGACCAAGGAGAAGTCGGAGTACGAGGGCATGGCCACCACCGTCTGCGCGGTGCTGGTGGACGACGCCGTGGCCAACCTGGCGCACGTGGGGGACAGCCGCGTGTACCTGATGAGGGACGGCGAGCTGAGCCAGCTCACGAGCGACCACTCGTGGGTCAACGAGCAGATCCTCAGCGGCGTCATCTCGCCCGAGCAGGCACGCAGCCACCCGCTGCGCAACGTCGTCACGCGCGCGCTGGGCGGCAAGGCGGACCTGCAGGTGGACATGCAGGCGCACGAGATCGAGGCGGGCGACGTGCTCCTGCTCTGCTCCGACGGCCTCACGACCATGATCCCGGACGACGAGATCGCGCGGGTCATGCGCGAGAGCGGAGGCGACATCGAGAAGGCCGCCCAGGCCCTCGTGGACGCCGCCAACGCCAAGGGCGGCGAGGACAACATCACGGTGCTGCTGCTGAAGTTCGAGGAATGACGCATCCCTCCTTGGACGAGTAGGTGAGCGAGCCCAGACCCGGCGCCGTCCGCCCCCGCATCGGCAAGTACACGATCACCGGCCGCATCGGCCGGGGCGGCATGGGCATGGTCTACCGCGGCTGGGACGAGGTCCTGGAGCGGGAGGTGGCGGTCAAGACGCTGACCGTCGAGAAGAGCCTCGAGGACGAGCACCGGCAGCGCTTCCAGATCGAGGCCAAGGCGGCGGCCAAGCTGCAGCACCCCAACATCGTCACCGTCTTCGAGCTGGGCGAGGACCGCGGGCTCCCCTTCATCGCCATGGAGCTGCTGTCGGGGGTGGACCTGGAGGCGCTGCTGCGCTCGGGCGAGGCCATGCTGCTGGCCGAGAAGCTGGACGTGATGGCGCAGGTCTGCCGCGGCCTGCACTACGCGCACGAGCGGCGCGTCGTCCACCGCGACATGAAGCCGTCCAACATCCGCGTGCTGGAGGACGGCACCGCCAAGATCATGGACTTCGGCATCGCCAAGCTGGGCGCGTCCGGGGTCACCAAGAGCGGCATGATGGTGGGCACCGTCCACTACATGAGCCCCGAGCAGATCCGCGGCCGGACGCTGGACGGGCGCAGCGACGTCTTCTCGGTGGGCGTCATCCTCTACCAGCTCCTGGCCGGCGAGCGGCCCTTCGCCGGCGATCATCCGACCGAGATCCTGTACAAGATCGTCCACAACGAGCCGGCCCCGCTGGCCGCCGACTTCGGTGAGTGCGGCCCGGCGCTGCAGGCGGTCCTGACGCGCGCGCTGGCCAAGGACGTGGACCAAAGGCATCCCAACGCGTCGTCGCTCGCCGACGACCTGCTGCGCATCGCCGCCCAGCACCTGCGCGGCTCCGGCTCGGCCTCCGAGATCTCCGAGTCCGTCAGCGTCTCCCGGCGCCTGGTGGGCGAAGGGCAGGTGGAGGAGGGCATCCGGCGGCTGCGTGAGGTGACCGACCGCCATCCCGACTCGGTCGAGGCCCAGCGCGCGCTGCGCTTCGCCACGCACGAGATGAAGCGCCGTGCCCTGGCCCCCGAGGAGACCGCGGACGAGTATCCGGAGCTGGCCGCGACGTTCCGCCCCGCGCCGACGCAGATGCAGGACGCGGCGGTCGCGCCCACGACGCTGATCCCGCCGCCCCCGACCCTCGCGTCGGCCGGCCCCACGGTCACGAACGCGCACGCGCCGCACGCGACCGCGTTGCGCCGGTACGGATGGACCTTCGTGGCGGCGGCGGCGGTGCTGACGGTCGGCTCGCTGCTCGCGCTGCGCCCCGATCCTCCCGCTCCCGCCGCGGTCGGGACGCCGGCGCCGGCGCCCGTGAAGCCGGCCGCGTCCGCCGCGCCGGTTGGCACGCTGCGTCCCGCCAGCCGCCTGACGATCAAGGTGACGAGCGACCCGACGGGCGCCTCGCTGGCCATGGACGGCCAGCCGGTGGGCGTCACGCCGACCAGCCTCTCCTTCGATCCCTCGACGCCGCCGCGGCTGACCTTCACGCGCGAGGGCTTCCACACGCGCGAGGTGCGGCTCGACGCCAACAACATCCCGGCCGAGGTGCGCGTGGGGCTCGAGACGTCGGGGCCCCACGGCAACGTCGCGCTCACCTCGTCGTACCCCGTCGACGTGCTCTGGCGCGGCCGCCCGCTCGCGACCGGGGAGGCCGCGAAGACCTTCGACCTGCCGGCGGGCGAGCAGTCGCTCACGATCGTCGCCAAGGAGCACTTCCTGCGCGCGACCATTGCTGTCGAGGTGCGGGGCGGCGAGACCGTCCCGCTGACGCCGCCGGTCCTGGGCCGGATCAACATCCGGGCCAACCCCGACAACTGCCAGGTCTTCATCGACGGCACCTTCGTCGACTATCCGCCCATCCTGAACCGCCCGCTGGCCGGCGGCGCGCACACCGTCTCCTTCCGCTGGCCGGACGGTGTCAGCCGGGAGGAGAGCGTGCAGGTCTCGCCGGGGAGCCCCGCCTACGTGATGGGGCGCAGGGACTGATGCGGGGCGCGCGCGCCGTCCTCGCGATGCTGGCGGCCCTCGCGGCGTCGTCCGCGTCCGCGCAGCCGGGGCCGAACGAGCAGGCGCGCGGCCTGCTGGAGGACGGCCGGGCGTACCTCAAGAGCGGCCAGACCAAGCAGGCGGTCGACAACTTCAACACGATCGTCAGCGGCTTCTCCGGCACCGACTCGGTGGACGACGCGCTGCTCGAGATCGGCCGCTGGCAGATGGACGTCGAGAGGAGCCCCGACAAGGCGCGGGCCGCGTTCGAGGACGTCACCAAGCGCTTCCCGCAGTCGGACGGCGCTCCGGGGGCGTACTACCACCTGGGCCGGCTGGCGCTCGCGCGCGCGACCACGACCGCCGAGCTGGACGACGCGCTGGCCCAGTTCGTGCGCGTCCAGCGCCTGTATCCCGGCAGCGAGTGGGTGCCGCGCGCGCTGCACGGCGCCGCGCTCGTGCACCGCAAGGCGGGACGCCTGCCCGACGCGGTGGAGGCGGCGCGCAGCGTCGCGCTCGAGTATCCCAACAGCGACATCGCACCCGAGGCCTACTTCGAGGCGGGGCACGCGCTCGCCCTCATGGGCGAGCCGAGGCCGGCCATGGAGGAGCTGCAGCAGATCCGCAACCGCTTCCCCGACAGCGAGTGGGCCCCGCGCGCGCTCGAGCGCATCACCGCGCTGTACCGGCTCTTCGGCGGGCCCGCGCCCGCCTTCGCGGCGGACTCCTCCTTCTCCCTGGGGGCGGGCGACGTGCTCAAGGACGTGCGCGCGCTGCTGGTGACCGGCGACGGGCAGACGTGGGTCGCGTCCGACAAGGTGAAGGGCGTGGTCCCGTTCGCTCCCGACGGCAAGATGGGACCGAGCCTCACGGGCGTGGACCTGCGCAGCCTGTCCGCGGGGCCGCGCGGCGAGCTGGTGGTCGCGGCGCGCCTGGCGGTGCGCATCGGGCCTCGCGACATCCGGTCCTTCTCGGTGCCGAGCGACAAGCCGGGCGTGCCGGAGCCGCTGGAGCGCATCGAGGCCGCGCTGCTCACGCCGGGAGGCAACCTGCTCGTCGCGGACGGGAAGCACAAGAAGGTCTACCGCTTCGACGGCAAGTTCCAGTTCAGGGACGCATTTCCCGACCCCAAGGAGCGCGAGGTGACGCGCATGACGCTCGACCCGGACGGCGGGCTGGTCTTCCTGGACAAGGACCTGAAGACGGTCACCACCTACGACGAGACCGGCAAGCCGCTGCGCACGATCGCCGCGCGCGGGGCCGGGTACGAGCTCAAGAAGCCGGTGGACGTCGCGGTCGACGCGTTCCGCCACACCTACGTGGCCGACCAGGAGGGGGCCGTGCTCGTGTTCTCGCCGCAGGGGAAGCTGCTCACGACGCTGGGCGGGACCGCGCGGCCGACGGCCCTGGCGCTCGACGCGACCGGGGCGGTGATCGTGTACGACGACAAGGCCGAGCGCGTGGTGAGGTACAAGTGAGGCCGCTGCTGCTGGCCCTCGTCGCCCTGGCGGCCCTCCCACTCGTCGCCCAGGAGCCGTCGCCGCCGCCCGCGGCGGCGACGGACGTCGACCAGCGGGAGCTGCAGGCCGTGCAGGACCTGCTGGCCCGCGCGGTGGCGGAGTTCGACGGCGCCCAGCAGAGCCGCTCGATCGTCATCTTCGACGAGATCGTGAACCGGCTGGAGAACCTGCGGCGCCAGGGATCCCTCCCGCCCCGGGGGCGCGAGATCCTGGTCCAGGCCTACGAGCTGCGGGGCCGCGCGTACTACAACATCGGGCTCTCGGAGAAGGCGGCGGACTCCTTCCGCTCGCTCGTGCAGTTCCAGCCCCAGTACAACATGAGCCGCGAGAAGGTCTCGCCCAAGGTGGTGGACTTCTTCGGCTCCGTGAAGAAGGCGCTCGTCGGCTACCTGGCCGTGTCCACGGTGCCGCCCGGCGCGCGGGTCTCGCTCAACGGCGAGTTCCTGGCGCTCTCGGATTTCTTCCCGCTCGACGTGCTGGCGGGGGAGTACGCGGTCGAGATCGCGCGCGACGGGTACCAGACCGAGACGCGCACGCTCAGCATCGCCCCGCGCGCCACCGAGACGCTCCAGGTCGACCTGGTGCGCACGCTGGCCAGCGCGTTCTTCATCACCGAGCCGGCCGGCGTCGAGGTCTGGGTGGACGGCGAGCTGCGGGGCACGACGTCCGGATCGCTCTCTCCGGACCGGCACGAGGCGGCGCGGGCCCAGGGGCTCGACCCCTCGCGCAGCTCCGACCGGCTGGAGGTCACGAACCTCTCGATCGGCGCGCACCAGGTCGAGCTGCGCCGCAAGTGCCACGAGATCGCGCGCCGCACGCTGGAGCTGCCGGAGCCGAAGGACTACGACCCGGACCCGGTGAAGCTCGAGGAGTCGGTGGGAACGCTGAGCCTGCGCTCGGATCCGCCGGGCGGGCGCATCTTCCTCGACGGCGAGGGGATGGGCGTGACGCCGCGGGAGCTGCCCCGCGTGTGCTCCGGACGCCACCGCATCGAGGTGAAGCACCCGGCCGGCCGCTTCATCCAGGACCTCACGCTCGAGAAGAACGAATCGAAGACGCTGGACTGCCCGATCCGTCCCAGCCTGGCCTTCCTGGGCGTGGTGGCGGAGAGCCCGGCGGGCGAGCGGGTGCTGGCCGATGCGGAGGAGCGGATCCTCGAGAACCTGGCCCGCGTGTCGTCGCTCAACTTCATCCCGGCCCCCCGCGACACGGTCGAGCGCATCCTGGACCTCGAGAAGCTGGGCCGGCGCGGGCTGGTGCCCGGGTCGGGCACGGAGCCGGACGTGCTGCGCAAGGTGACCGAGAGGCTGGCGGCCGCGCTGGAGGTGCAGGGCTTCCTGATCGCGGTGCTGCCGGAGGAGAAGCTGCAGCGGACGGCGGTGCTGCACCTGCTGGCCGCGGGCAACACCGTGTCGGACCGCTGGAGCGTCAACTTCGCGGAGTCCGCCGCGTACCTGCGCTTCCTGGCCGCGGTGGACCGGCGGGCCGCGCTCCAGCGGCCGTGGAGCGGCCTCATCACCGTGGACACGCTGCTGCACGACGGCGTGCCCGTGCTGCGCGTGGTGCCGGGCAGCCCCGGAGCACTCGCCGGCGTGGCTCCGGGCGAGGTGCTGCAGGCGCTGGACGGGCAGCCGGTCAAGAAGACCGCCGACTGGCTGGCCGCGCTGGGCTCGCGCAAGGCGAAGGACAAGGTGTCGCTCAAGCTCTCGGGCGCCTCGGGCCCGCGCACCGTCGAGCTGGCGCTGTCCGAGACGCCGCAGGAGATCCCGCTCAACGACCCGACGCTCCTCTACAACAAGGTGATGATGGACCTGCGGCAGCAGGTCGAGGGCTACCCGGGGACCGAGGCGGCCGCGTTCGCGCGCCTCAACCTCGCGCTGTGCGCGATGCACTTCGCCGACTTCGCCGCCGCGCACGAGCACCTGCTGAAGGCGCGCGAGGAGCTGCCGCGCCGCGCGGGCGTCTCCCAGGGCACCGCGCTCTACTACCTCGGGCTCGCGCTGGAGCGGCTCGGGTACCGCAAGGAGGCGGCCGACGCCTACCGCGCGGCGGCCGCGTCCACCGACGCCACGCTCCTCAACAACGACGGGCCCGCCGTGTCGGCCCGGGCCTCGCGGCGCCTGACCCCGTGAGCACGCCGCCGGCGGCGCGGCTGGTGTGGGAGCGGCAGGACGGCTCGCACGTGGACTTCGCGCTGGCCGCCACGCCGATGGTCGTGGGCCGCGACGAGGAGGCGGACATCCGCGTGGACGAGCCGCTCGTCTCGCGCGCCCACGCGCGCATCGAGCCGCGCGAGGGGGCGTACGCGCTCCTGGACCTGGGCTCGACCAACTTCACGCGCGTCAACGGCGAGGTCATCCGGGAGCGTGTGCTCCGGCACGGCGACGAGCTGCGCTTCGCACGGGCACGCTGCCGCTACGTCGAGGACGGTGTTCCCGATCCCGTGGCGGGCGGCGTCTAGGGGCCGCTTGTCCATCCGGCTCGACCGCTGGCGGCTGACCGCCGCCGTCCTCGCGCTGGCCGGCGCGGCCGTGCTGTTCCTCCCGCTGTGCGACCTGGTGTTCGACTGCGGCTGCACCTGGCCGCTGCTGGGCGGCGCCGAGCGCTGCAACATGCACGCGCCGCGCCCGCCGCACTGCCCGTTGTGCAAGGGTCCGCGCGTCTACGGCCTCGCGTTCAGCCTCGCGCTGTGGACGGCGCTGTTCCTGCCGATCGATCGGCTGCTGCGCGCGAGCCGTTGACGGGCCGCACTCCCTAGCGGTTGGGGCCCGGAGGCCCTTCCAGGACACCCGAACGCGTGATCGCGCGGATCGTCGGCCAGTCGGCCGGACCGCGTCACCGCGGCCGGTACGTCAGGGGCGTGTCGTACGAGAAGCCGGTGGCGGGCTCGATGGCGACCGCCTTGCCCGTGAGCGTCCCGTACCCGCCGTCGTGCGTGACGGTGATCGTTCCCGACGCGCCGGGCACGACGGTGGCCACGTTCAGCACCAGCCCGCGGCGCGCCGGCAGCGCGAACGGGCGCGAGGCGAGCACCGTCCCCTCGGCGCTCCAGAGCCACAGCGTGCCGTTCACCGTGCCGGCGGTCGGGTTGTGGAGCAGGACGACCGCCTCCTGGTCGCCGGTCGTGTTGAAGCGCGCGAGCGCGGCGGACGCGTCGTAGGCCCGGAGCCGGTACGTGTCGTCGGCTCCGCAGTCGGTCGAGCAGCCCTGGCTGCGGACGCGCACCAGCTGCGTCAGCGTGCCGGCGGTGCTGTTCTGCCAGCGCAGCGTCCGCGCGTGGCCGGTCCCGACGGGCGCGCCCGCCTGCAGGATGGTCGAGGTGTCGTGATCCACGCGCTCCAGCGAAAGGGGCAACGCGCCATCCAGGTCGCCCGAGACCTCGTCGAGCACGACCTCGAACGCGGACCGGGGCGGCACGTGGACGGCGAACCGCTCCTGGGCCGGGCTGCCCGCCGGCAGCGCGAGACGCCAGTCGGACCCGTGCCCCAGCTCACTCCGCAGCGCGAGGTCCATGCGCGTCTCCTCGACGTCGGTGTTGTCCGCCAGGTCGACGTCCACCTGGTCCGCGTCCACCTCGGCGACCAGGGACACGGAGGTGAACGCGACGGCCTGGACGTCGACGTGGAACGACACGGCCTGGCCCGGGAACATCGTCTGCATCCCGCAGGTGATCTCCACGTCGTCCGGCGACGCGCAGGCGGCGTCCGGGAGGTCGATCAGGGTGACGCCCGGCGGCAGCGAGCAGTGCGTGAGCACGCGTGACGCCGCGTACGCGCCCTGGTTGACGACGTCGAGCGTGTAGCGGAAGCGCTGTCCCGGCTGCACCGGGTCGGCGCTGTCGCTCACCGACACGGCCAGGTCGACGGGGTTGATCTGCGTGCGGAACGAGGTGAAGTTGTCGGCGGGCTCGGTCTCCTCCGGAGCCAGCGCGTGGGCGTCCGCCCAGCCCGCCGGCTGGCCCCCTCCGTTCTCCGACGTCGTGGCCACGACCGTGAGCTGGAACGACGCCCCTGAGGCGAGCGTGGCCAGGTCGCAGGTCACGAGGTTCGCGCTCTCCGCGCAGAGCGGCAGGCTCGGCGTGTGCGACACGTAGGACATGCCGATGGGCACCCGGAAGCGGAGGCGGGGGCCCGTGGCGGGCAGCGGGCCGCGGTTGACCGCCGTGGCCACGTAGGTGACCGGGTCGCCGCTCGGCGCGGGGTCCGGCGAGCCCTCGACGGCGATCGCGAGGTCCGTCCCCGCGCCGGGGGCGCGCCCGCGCAGCACGGTGAGCGTGTCGCCCTCGGTCACGAGCGCGGCCAGGTCCGCCCGGCCGTCGTGGTCGAGGTCCGAGGCGAGAAGGGCCCGCGTGTTGCCGCCGACGGGGATAGGGGCCGCCTGGAAGAGGCCGAACGAGCCGTCGCCGCTGCCTCGCAGCAGGTGGACGCCCGTGGCGGCGCTCGAGAACTCGAAGGCCGCGACGTCGGGACGCCCGTCGCCGGTGAAGTCGGAGACGGCGAGCGAGGTCGGCAGGATCGGCGGCTGGACGACGGCGGGACCGAACCCGCCCAGGCCATCACCCAGGCGCACACCCAGCCCGCCGGGCTGGGGCAGCGGCTGGTGGTCGCCGCCGCCCACCAGGTCGAGCCGGCCGTCCGCGTCGAGGTCCGCGGCCGCCAGCGCGTGCTCGGCGGCGTAGAGGTCGATGGGCGGGCCGGCCACGAAGGACTCCACGCCGGTGCCCGACAGCAGCTGGAGCCGCAGGTTGCCGCCCTGCGGCGCGCGGAACCACGCCAGGTCGGTGCGCGCGTCCGCGTTGAAGCGGCCCGCGGCCAGCGCCAGCGAGCCGTCGCCCACGACGGTGGTGCCGCCCAGGCTGAAGGTGCCGTCCGCCACGCCGTGGAGGACGAAGATCGCGTCGGCGGTCTCGTTGGCGACGGCGATGTCGGTGACGCCGTCGCCGCCGAAGTCGCCCAGGGCCAGGCTCTGCGGCACGCCGCCGACGGGGTAGGAGGCTCGAGCGAACCCACCCGCATGGTCGTTGAGCAGCACGACCACGTCCTGGGTGCCCGCGTGCGCGACCGCCAGATCGGGCCAGCCGTCGCGGTCGAAGTCCGACGTGACGAGGTCGACGGGGCCGGTGCCTGTCAGCGTCGAGGACGCCGGACCGAACCCGCCCTGACCATCGCCTCGCACCACGGAGACCGTGCCGCCGGCGTGCGCGGCGGCGACGTCCGGGTGGCCGTCGCGGTCGAAGTCGGCGGCGACACCGGCCGTCGCCTCGGGCGGGATGGGGAACGTGCGCTGGGCGGCGAAGAGGCCCGCGCCATCCCCCGCCAGCAGGCTGGCGCCCGCGACCAGGTCCAGGCGTCCGTCGCCGGTGAGGTCCGCGAGGGCCAGGTCTCCCGACACTCCGTATCGGCGTGGCGACAGCACGCCGCCCGCGCCGTCGCCCGCGTAGGTCCAGACGCCGGCCCCGGAAACCGCGATGTCGGGCCGCCCGTCGCCGTCGAAGGCGCCGATCCGCACGCGCCTGGGGTTGGCCGGGGCGGGCACGATGGCGGGCGCGCCCAGCGAGCCGGTCCCGTCCCCGCGCAGGATCGAGAGCGTGCGCCCGCGCTGGTCCGCCGTGGCCACGTCGAGGCGCCCGTCGCCGTCGAGGTCGCCCGCGTCGATGCCCTGGGGCCCCTCGCCGCAGGGGAAGGGTCCGCGCACGGTGACGGCCAGCGTCGCGCTGCCCAGCAGGACGAACACCGCGTTGCCGAAGTTGTCGGCGACGGCCACGTCGTCGCGCCCGTCGCCGTCGAAGTCGCGCGCGACCAAGCCGTACGGGAGCAGCACCATCGGCAGGTTCCACACGACCGGCGCCGCGAAGGTGCCCGCGCCGGTCCCGCGGTAGAACAACGCCTGGGCCACGCTCGTGAACCCCCGGTGCGACAGCGCGAGGTCGCGCCGGCCGTCCCCGTCGAAGTCGCCGGCGGCCAGACCCGTGTTGAGCGGGTCGCCGCCGAGGCTGACGCCGGCGAAGCGGCCGTCGCCGAGCCCCAGGTACACGGCGGGACCGGTGGCGAAGTCCGCCAGCGCCAGGTCCAGGCGCCCGTCGCCGTTGAAGTCGGCGGCGACGAGGGCCTCGGCGGTGGAGGACGTCGAGGTGGCGACCTGCGAGACCAGCGGGACGCCGTACCCGCCCTGGCCGTCGCCGAGCGTGACGGCCACGCCCGTCGGGTTGTGGAGCGCGTAGGCGACGTCGAGCCGCCCGTCCCCGTTGAAGTCGCCGGTGGTGACGGGGCCGGTCGTGAGGCGCGTGACGGGCAGCAGGGGGGCCGAGACGAGGTGCTGCGTGGCGCGCGCCGGCGCCGCGGCGAGCAGGCACAGGGCCGCCGCGCCGAGCGCGCGCATGCTCAGGCGGGCTCGGGGCCCGGCTCGGGGCGCGCGAGCAGGAAGCCCTGCCCCCAGCTCACGCCCATGGACAGCAGGGCGCGCGCCTCCTCCTCCGCGTGGATGCCCTCCGCGATCACGGTGGCGCCGATGCCGCGCCCCATGGCCACGATGGCCTTCACCATCTCCCGGTTGACCAGGCTCGCGTGCACGTCGCGCACCAGCGCGATGTCGATCTTGAGGAAGGTGGGCTTGAGCCGCGCGATCGACTCCAGGCCCGAGTAGCCGGCCCCCACGTCGTCGACCGCGAACGACATGCCGAGGTCGGTGTAGTACGTCATGGCCTCGCGGAAGAGCGTGTAGTTGTCGATGACCAGCTTCTCCGTGATCTCGATGACGATGCGGTCGGGCGACACCTGCGCCCGGTCCAGGAAGTCGATCAGCGCCTTGCCGCGGAACTGCGGGTCGCGGATGGTGCCGGGGAGCGTGTTCACGAAGATCTTGGCGGTGGAGGGGATGCGGGAGGAGGACAGCAGCGCCCGCTGGCGGCAGAGGCGGTCGAGCTCGACCAGCAGCTCGTGCGCCTCCGCGGCCCCGAACAGCGCGTCGGCCGGCTCCAGGCCGGAGCCGCGCGCCCCGCGGGAGAGCGCCTCGTAGCCCAGCACGGTGCGGGTCTGGAGGTCCATGATGGGCTGGAACGCGGTCACGATGCGCTCGCGCAGGATGATGTCGAGCAGCCGCTCGCGCATCTGCAGCTCTTCCGCCTGCCGCTGGTGCGCCGCCTGCCGCAGCGCGTGGTGGTAGGCGCCGCGGACGCTGCGCTCCGGGTGGACCAGCGGGTTGTAGACGGCCATGCTGTAGCCCACCTCGATGCGCGGCGGGGTCTTGAGGTACGGGAACGCCGACCGGCCCAGGCTGGGCGCGAGCGACGCCAGCAGGCGGGACTGGATTGCCTTCAGGTCCGCCGGCGTCGTGGGGACGCTGCGCCGCCGCTTGCGTCCCAGCAGCAGCAGGAAGCGCAGGCCGCGCGGCCGGTCGAGCGCCAGCACGTCGTCGTTGCGGTAGTCCTTGCCCTGCTGCTCGAGCAGGATGGTGGTGATGCGCGCCCGCACCTCCTCGAACGCGTCGCTGCCGTATTCGCTCTCGACCACGCCGATGGGGGACGCGTCCATCACGATCACGCCCAGGCTGCCCCGCTCGGCCAGCTCGCGGGACAGATCGTTCAGGTGCTCGTGGTACGAGGGGATCGTCTTCATCGAGTGGACGCGTCTTCCATCGGGATGAGGACGGGCGGCGCCAGGTGTCGCCCCTGGCCCAGCGGCACGCCCAGGCCGCTCACGGCCACGAGCTCCGCCTCGGACTCGATCCCGGCCGCGATCACGCGGGCGCCGATCTTGGCCGACAGCTCGACGAGCGTCTCCAGCAGGCTGCGCTGGATGCGGTTGTGGGCGAGCGGGCGCACCAGGGACACGTCGAACTTGAGGTAGTCCGGCTCCATCTCCACCAGCGCCTGCAGGCTCGCGTAGCCCGCGCCGGTGTCGTCGATCGCGACCTTGAAGCCCTCCTGCTTGAGCCGGCGCACCACGCGCTGGTAGCGCCGCCGCTCCTCCATCGAGAAGCCGCCCGTGATCTCCAGCACCACGTCGCCGTGGGCCAGGCCCTGCGCGTCCACCTGCCGGATGAAGGCCTCGCCGGCGACCGCCTCGTCGAGCAGCGCGCGCGCCGAGGTGTTGAGGAAGAGCTTCACGCCCGGACGCAGGTGGCGGAACGCGGAGCGCAGCGACCGCCGGCGGCACAGCCGCTCCAGCTCCAGCAGGCGCCCGAACCGCGAGGCCAGCGCGAAGAGGCGCTCGCCGTCCTCGAAGGGGCCTCCGGCCGGGCCGCGGCTGAAGACCTCGTGGCCCACCGCGTGCCGGCCCGAGAGGTCCACGATCGGCTGGAAGAGCGTGACCACGCCGCCGGCCAGGATCTCTTCCAGCCCCTGCGAGCGCCGCTCCGCCTCCGCGGTGTGCTCGCGCAGCGTCTGGAACATGGCCTCGTCCAGCGCGCGATGCAGCGAGCGCTCGGTGCGCAGCATGGGATCGCGGTACAGGAACGAGTGGCCCAGCCGGAAGGAGGGCAGCGGCCCCGGCTCCGGGCGCAGCTTCCGCAGCGCACCATGGACCTGCTCGCGCAGCCGGTGCAGCCGCGTGTCCGCGCTGGGAGCGTCGGTGCCGCCCTGGTCGCCGCGCAGGAACACGAGGAACTTGTCGCTGCCCACGCTCAGGAGGGAGACGATGTCGCGGGGCCCCAGCCCGCCCTCCACCTTGAGCGACAGCAGCGCGCGACCCATCAGCACGACCGGGTCCGCCTCGCGGGCCGGGTCGGCCGGGGCGTTGTCGGGCCGCGCGAGGTCCAGGTAGACGAGGCCCGCCGTGCCGCGCTCCTCGGTCAGGCGGCGCACGTCGTCGAGCACCGCCGCCAGCGTGGGCAGGCCGGTGGCTCCGTCGACCACGTGCGCGCGGAAGCGCAGCCACTCGGCCTGCAGCCGTTCGTGGTCCGCTTCCACCGAGGTCTCCGGCTTGAGCATCTGGGGCGCCTCTAGAGACCGCGCGTCAGGCGCGGGGGACCTGCGCGAAGATGGCCTCGATCTTGCCGAGCAGCTCCGTCAGGGAGAACGGCTTGCAGATGTAGTCGATGGCCCCCTCCTGCAGTCCCTGGACGCGGTCCTTGGCCTCGGTGCGTGCCGAGAGCATGGCCACGGGGATGCGCCGCGTGTCGTCGTCGACGCGCAGCAGCTTGAGCACCTCCCAGCCGTCCATCTGCGGCATCATGATGTCGAGCAGCACCAGGTCGGGCTTGTCGATCTGCGCGCGCGTCAGCGCCTCGTGGCCACCGGACGCGGTCGTCACCTGGTAGCCCTTCTCCCGGAGCACCATCTCCAGGAAGTGCAGGATGTCGTCTTCGTCGTCCACCACCAGGATCTTCTTCATAGGCTCGCCTGCTGCGCCCTCCCCGCGGTTCCCAGGTGCCGACGCACCTCCGTCATCAGCTCGCGCACGTCGAACGGCTTGCTCATGTACTTGCGCGCGCCCATCTCCAGCACGCGGCGCACGTCGGCGTCGTCGCCCCGGCCGGAGAGGATGAGCACCGGCACGGGCGTGGCACCGCGGCCCAGCGCCTCCAGCACGTCGAACCCCGACAGCTCCGGCATCATGAGGTCCAGGATCACGAGCGCGGGATGGCGCCGCTCGATCGCGTCCAGCGCCTGGCGCCCGTCGTGCGCCACCACGGTTCGGAAGCCCTCGACCCGCAGCGTGTCCCGCACCAGCTCGGCGGTGTCGAGGTCGTCGTCCACCACCAGCACCGTGGGCTCGGCGTCGGGGTGGCCGGCCAGCACGCGCCGCACGCTCGCCGCCAGCGTGGCGCGCTCCACCGGCTTCACCAGGTGCTCGGCCGCGCCCAGCGTGAGGGCCTTCACCGCGTCCTTCAGCACCGACACCACCAGCACCGGGATGTGCCGCGTGGCCTGCTCGCGCTTGAGCGAGGCCAGCAGGTCCAGCCCGGAGCGGTCGGGCAGCATGATGTCGAGCAGGATCACGTCGGGATGGCGCGCGGCGGCCAGCGCCGCCCCTTCCTCCGCGCTGGCGGCGGTGAGCACGGCCAGCCCCTCCTGCATCAGGTCCGCGCTCACGCGGCGGGTCAGCTCGACGTCGTCGTCCACCACCAGCACCAGGCCCTCTTCGGTGCGGTCGCGGGCGCTGGGCGGAGGCTGGTCCTCCGGCCGCTCGAGCAGGGGCAGCCGGAAGTGGAAGACCGTGCCCTTGCCCTCCTCGCTCTCCACGTGGATGGCCGCCCCGTGGGCGTCGAGGATGCTCTTGACGATGGCCAGCCCCAGGCCGACGCCGCCGAAGCGGCGGGTGGTGGTGCCGTCCACCTGGTGGAACCGGTTGAAGATCTTGCTGATCTGGTCGCGCGGGATCCCGATGCCGCTGTCGCTCACGCGGATCTCCGCGGTCGGCCGCTCGGCCCCCGCCACCCGCCCCGCGGACACGGTGATGCTGCCGCCCTCGGGCGTGAACTTGATCGCGTTGATCACCAGGTTCTCGATCACGGCGGACAGCTTCTCGCGGTCCGCGATGAGCGAGGGTATGTCCCCCTCCACCGCGCTCAGGAAGCGCAGCCGCTTCTTGTCCAGCTCCGAGCGCACGGTGGTGTGGATCTGCTCGACGAGCGACGCGATCGAGAAGCGCTGGAGGTTGAGCGTGATGCGGCCGATGTCCATGCGCGAGAAGTCGAGCAGCGCGCCGATGGTGCGCGAGAGGCGCTCCAGGTTGCGCTGGACCACCACCAGCCCCTTCTCCTGCTTGTCGGTGATGTCGCCCAGCTTCCGCTCCAGGATGTAGTCGGTGTAGCCCTTGATGGCCGTGAGCGGCGTGCGCAGCTCGTGGCTCACGTTGGCCAGCAGGTCCGACTTCATCCGGTCGAGCTCCTTGAGCTCCTCGTTCACGCTGGCCAGCTTCTTGTTCGACTCCTCCAGCTCGCCGACGTTCTCCTTGAGCCGGGTCGTCATGTGGTTGAAGGCCTCGGCCAGGATCTGCAGCTCGTCGCCCGAGCGGATGTTGAGCCGCCGGTCGAAGTGCCCTTCCGCCAGCTCCTGCGCGCCCGCGGTCAGCTCCGCCACCGGGCGCGTGATCCGGCGCGCGAGCGCGATGGCCACGCCGACCGCGGCCAGCACCGAGGCCAGCGTGAGGCCGCCGGTGGTCAGGAGCAGCTGGGAGACCGCCTTGTTCATCTGCCCGTAGGTGACCTGGTAGATGACCGACAGCTCGTGGCGGCCCCACTCCTCGAGGTAGGGGGCGATGATCTCGAGCCCCGGCTCCCCGTCGGGGAGGCGGATCTTCAGCACCGTCGGCTCCAGCCGCTTGATCGCGTCGACCCTCTGCGTCTCCTTGATCAGGCGCGTGGCCGGAGGCTGGCGGGAGACCGCGTCGTCCATGTCGTCCGAGTCGAAGACCACCTCGCCGCTCATGCGCACGATCAGGATGCGCTCGAGGTCGGGGTTGAGCCGCATCCTGTCCTTGATGAGCTCCCGGAACTTGTAGAAGCCCGACTCGTAGAAGTCGTTGTACGCGCTACAGATCGGCGCCTTGGTCAGCTCGGCGAAGTTCAGGGCCTCCTGCTCGATGCGGGTCTTGGTCTTGGAGCGCTGCCACAGCACGAGGTAGAAGCCGTTCAGCGTCAGGCTCAGCACGATCACCGAGACGATGGCGAGGGCGGTTCGGGTCTGTAGGCTGTTGAGGCGGAGAGCCATGTAGGAGCCGCCGGATCACGCCCGAAAGGAGTCCCGGGCCGGAATGCCTTGCTCCCAGCTTCCGGACGAGGGCGGGTCTCCCCGGGAGGTGCAGCGATCATAGCCGAGCCGGGGGGCAATGCAACCACCGGAGGCGGTAAGCGCGTGCAGCGAGCGGACTTCGCCGCGCGGGCGGGCGCGCGATACAATACGCGGCCGGCCCGACCCGTCACCCGCGCCGTCACGATCGACCTCGAGCCTCCGGAGAACTAGGAACAGCCGCTTGCCCATCCTCGCCCGCATCCTCAAGGACCGGGGCATCGTCACCGAGCGCCAGCTCCAGGAGGCGATCCAGCACCAGGTGCTCTACGGCGGGAGGCTGGGGACCAGCCTCTACGAGCTGGGCTTCATCACCGAGGACCGCCTGCAGGAGGCGCTGGCGCGCGCGCACGGCGTGCCGGGCATCTCGGTCGACCTGCGCGAGGTGCAGCCGGAGGCGGTGGCCGCCCTGCCGAAGGCGCTGGCCGCGAAGCACAAAGTGTTTCCGTATCGACTGCGCGGCAAGACCCTCACGCTGCTCATGGTCGACCCCAACGACCATTCGACGGTCGCGCGCATCGGGTACTCGCAGGGCTTCATCATCCGGACCGCTGTCATCCCCGAGTTCCGCATGATCCAGCTGCTGCGCGACTACTACGGGGTCGACGAGCGTTGGCGCTTCACGGACACGCACCGGCCGTCGGCCGCGACCGTGAAGCGCGACGCGCCGACGGGCGCGACCGCGGCCGCGCGCCTGGACGACGCCGTCACGCGGGACGAGGTGGTGGAGGCCCTGCTCGCGGTCTGCCAGCGCTTCTTCCGCCGGGTGCTGTTCTTCATCGTGAAGGAGCCGTGGGTGCTGGGCTGGAGCGGGGCGGGCGAGGGCGTGGACCGTCCGCTCGTCTCGTCGCTGCGGGTGCCGCTCGACCAGCCCTCGATCTTCCGCACCGTGACGCGCGACCGCTCGCTCTTCATCGGCCGGCTCGGTCCCGAGGAGGAGAACCAGCGCTTCCTGAAGGCGCTGGGCAAGCGGCCGCAGTCCAGCGCGGTGCTGCTCCCCGTGTCGCTGCGCAGCCGGGTCGTGAACCTCGTGTACGGGGACAACGGGGCCACGGACCGCGTGCGCGGCGACCTGGGGGAGCTCATGGTCCTGTTGCAGAAGGTGCCGCGCGCCTACCTGCGCATCATCCGCAAGCGCGTCGCCGACGCGCGGGCGCTGGTGGGCGAGGAGCCGGAACACGTCGAAAGGAACGACTGAATGATCGAGAGGCAGAGGGAGATCCGCCGTCGCCGCAAGCGCAAGGAGAAGGCCCAGAAGGCCCGCAAGAAGGACGCCATCGCGGCCGCGAAGAAGCCCGCCAAGCGCTGACGGGCGGCCGTCGACGGGCGGCCGTCAGCCCGACCAGCGCGCCAGGGCGTACAGCACGCCGATGAGCCCGAGCGTGATGGCCGTCGACCAGACGAGCCACGTCCGCAGCCTCGTCTGGTCGGCCGGGCTCCAGGGCACCTCGACCACGCGGCGGGTCTCGGGCCGGCCCGTCACCTCCACCTCGAAGGTGCGGCGCCCGCTCGAGGCGTCGCGGGCGCGTCCCCGCACGAGGGCCCCGCACGAAGGACAGCGTGAGACGAACCGCGGCGTGCCGGGCAGGGCGGCCGCGCATCCGGGGCAGGGGAAGGTCACGCGACCAGTATGAACGCGCCGGGGTTCCTCCAGGCATTCAGGCACCGCGACTACCGCCTGCTCTGGACCGGCGCCTTCCTGAGCAGCCTGGGCACCTGGACCCAGGACGTCGCGCTGGCGTGGCTCATCCACACGCGGATGGGCGACCCCTTCTACCTGGGGCTGCGCAGCTTCGCCGCCGACGCGCCGCTCGTCGCCTTCATGCTCGTGGGCGGCGCGGTCGCGGACCGCGTCGACCGCCGCCACATCCTCCTCACGTCGCAGATCCTGCAGATGACGTTCGCGGCGACGCTGGGGACGCTCTACGTCCTGGGCCACCTGGGCATCGTCCCCATCCTGGTCCTGGCGTTCCTCACGGGCCTCGCGCAGTCGCAATCGGCGCCGACCTACCAGGCCGTGCTCACGAGCGTCGTGCCGCCCGCGCAGATCCCGAACGCGGTCGCGCTCAACTCGCTCCAGTTCAACCTCTCGCGCATGGTGGGGCCCGTCATCGCGGGGGTGCTGCTGGCGCGCGGAGGGACGACCGCCTGCTTCGTGGTGAACGTGGTCTCGTTCCTGGCGGTGATCGTGGCCATCTGGCGGATCGACCTCCCGCCGCCGCCCGCCCCCGCCGAGAAGCAGACGCTGGCCCGCAGCCTGGGCGATGGGCTGCGATTCGTGTGGGAGAGCCCGCGGCTGCGGGTCCTCACCATCCTGGCCGCGGCGGCGAGCTTCCTCGGGTTCCCGCTGGTCACGTACCTGCCGGTGATCGCGGGCGACGTGCTGCACACGGGCGCGGGGGGCTACAGCCTGCTGCTCTCGAGCTTCGGCGCCGGCGCCATCGTCGGCGCCGTGGCCACCGCCCAGCGGGGACAGGCCGCCGGACGCGGCCGCCTGCTGCTCCTGGCGTTCGTGGTCTACGGCGTGACCACGCTGGCGGCCGCGTTCTCGCGGCATCAATACCTCTCGATGGCGCTGCTCTTCGTGGCGGGCATCGCGGTGGTCACGGCCTACTCGACGCTGAACTCGCTCGTGCAGGAGAACGCGCCGGCTGCGATGAAGGGCCGCGTGCTTTCCATCTACGGGCTGGCGTTCCGGGGCGGCCAGCCCCTGGGCGGCCTGCTGGCCGGGCTGCTGGTGCGCGCGCTGGGCCCCTCGATCGTGGTCGGCGGGTTCACGCTGCTGCTGGCCGTGATCGCGGGCCTCATGCTCCGCCGGAGCGCGGAAATGAAGACCCTCTAGAGGCCTGGTCTTGCCGGGCCGCCTTGACCGGGCCCGAAAGCGGGGCGTAAGCTCCATCTTGGCTGCCGGGCCACCGGTACGGCGGGCGCAGGAAAGACCATGAGCGATCCGGTTCGACGCACGTTCTCCCGGCCCGTCGGGACCCTGAGGCGTCCGGGCACGTACCTGGGCTGCCCCCAGTGCGGGCGCCTCCTCAACATCCAGTGGGCGACCCGCAGCATCGTGTGCTCCTGCGGGGCGCGCATCACCCCCGCCGACAAAGAGAAGCAGGCCTGACCGCGGATCCGGCCGACCGAGGCCGCGTCCCGCTGGACGGCTTCGTCGTCCCCGCGCTGCTGCTGCTCGTCGCGCGCGAGATCCACCTGCACGACCCGCTGCGCGTCCTGGCCTGGCGGGCGCTGCACGAGGACATCGCCTGGCCGGCCTGGATCCGCCCGCTCCGGCCGGCGCCGAGCGGAGCGGTGGACCGGGATCCCGTCGCGCTGGCGCTCACGTCGCTCGCGATCCTGCTCGCGATCACCTACGCGGCCATGGCGCCCTTCCTGCGCCTGCGCTGGCGCGCGGCGATGCTGGGCCTGGGCGCGGCCGTGCTGGTGGTGCTGCCCACGATCGGGCTGGTCACGATGGGCTTCGCGACCGGCCGCCCCTACGGTCAGGACGGCGGGGTCGTGCAGCTCCCGCTCGCGATGGACCGTTTGCTCGCCGGCCAGTCGCCCTACGGCGCGGACTACTCGGACAGCATGCTGGGCAAGCAGGCGCGCGTGTCCGCGTTCTGGCGCGAGTACGGCGGCAACCCGATCCTGCGCCACCACGCGTACCTGCCCGGCACGCACCTGCTCATGCTCCCGGCGTACGGGGCCTGCCGCGCGGTCCTCGGCGCTTTCGATACGCGCTTCGTGACCCTGGCGGCGTTCGGCGCGGCAGCGGCGATCGCGTTCCTCTTCGTCCGCGGCGGTGCGCGCGGCCTGGTGGCCGCCGCGGTCGTGCTGGTCAACCCGCTCGTCTGGTGGCACCAGGTCTTCGGGGCCAACGACGTGATCGTCGCCGGCCTGCTCCTCGCCTCCGCGTTGGCCGCC
>JAICEW010000014.1 GCA_025923995.1 Vicinamibacteria bacterium
CGCGCGCGGCGTCGAGGATCTTGCGCCGGACCTCCTCGCGCTCCCGCTCACGTCGTTCCGTGATCCCCATCTCACGCCCCCAAACGCGAGTTCAGTGTCTTGAACTGACTCGCTGTTCTGTTTCTTAACGACGTTAAGTCTAGGGCCGATGTTCCATACCGGCAAGCCTCATGTGCCGGCGAGCGGTCGCCTGGACTGCTGAACGCGTTTGGAATCAGCTACTTGATATAGAAAGTCTTGATGTTGACGAACTCGCGGATGCCGAAGTCCGCCAGCTCGCGGCCGTAGCCGGACTCCTTGATTCCGCCGAAGGGCAGCCGGGGATCGGAGCGGACCAGGGCGTTGACGAAGCAGCTCCCCGCCTCCAGCTCGCGCGCGACGCGCTCGCCCCGGGCGCCGTCGCGAGTGAAGACGGCGGCTCCCAGCCCGAAGGGCGAGTCGTTGGCGATGCGGATGGCGTCGGCCTCGTCCCTGGCGGCGATGACGGCGGCCACGGGACCGAAGGTCTCCTCCTCGTACACGGGCATGCCCTTGCGGACGTCCGTCAGCACGGTGGGGGGATAGAACGCGCCTGGCCCGTCGGGGACCTGCCCCCCCAGAATCACGCGCGCCCCCGCGCGGACGCTTCCCTCGACCTGGCGATGCAGGGCGTCGCGCAGGTCCGCGCGGGCGAGCGGCCCGACGTCCGTTCCCTCGGCCAGCGGATCGCCGACCTTGCGCGCCCGCATCCGCTCGACCAGGCGGTCCTCGAACGCGCGGCGGACGTCGTCGACCACCACGAACCGCTTGGCGGCGATGCAGCTCTGCCCGCCGTTGATCAGGCGCGAGGCGGCGCAGGTCTCGGCCGCGGCCTCCAGGTCCGCGTCCTCGAGCACCAGGTAGGGGTCGCTCCCGCCCAGCTCCAGCACCGTCTTCTTGAGGACCGCCCCCGCGCGCGACGCGACCGCCTGCCCCGCGGGCGTGCTCCCGGTCAGCGTGACCGCCTTCACCTCGCGCGCCTCGATGACGCCCGCCACGCGCTCCGACCCGATCAGCAGCGCGCGGAACAGGGGCGGCGGGAAGCCGGCATCCTTGAACACCGCCTCGATCGCGAGCGCCGCGCCCGTGACGTTGGCCGCGTGCTTCAGCAGGCCCGCGTTGCCGGCCATGAGCGCGGGCGCGGCGAAGCGGAAGACCTGCCAGAGCGGGAAGTTCCACGGCATCACGGCCAGCACCGGGCCCAGCGGCTCGAAAGCGACGAAGCTGCGCGTGGCGTCCGTCTTCGCCTCGCGGTCGGCCAGCAGCTCCTGCGCGTGGTCCGCATAGTAGCGGCAGACCCACGCGCACTTCTCCACCTCGCCCCGGCCCTGGGCCAGCGGCTTGCCCATCTCCTGCGCCATGAGGACGGCCAGCGGCTCCTTCCGCTCGTCCAGGAGATCGGCCGCGGCCCGCATCCTCGAGGCCCGCTCCGCGAACCCCGTCCGCTTCCAGCCCGCGAACGCGCAGGAGGCCTCCGCCAGGATCATCGCCACCTCGGCCGCCGTCGCTTCGGGGTACTCGGCGATGACTTCGCCCGTCGCGGGGTTCAGCGAGCGCAGGCCCATGCGTCCTCCTCACGTCCATGTTAGCCCGCGCGCCGATCGGGATGCCCCGGCTGGTAACACGACGCCTCCGCCGGCGTCACCTCCAGAGTCACCATGCCACGCTCACTCTCGCGGACCGCTCGCGTGTCGGCCCTCGCGCTCGCGCTCGTCGCCGGGGGCGGCCTTCGCCTTCACGGCGGGGTGCACGTGGAGCCGGCGGGCCCCCCGGTCCCGGGCGTGGACGAAGCCGTTTCCGAGACCTTCGAGGCCGCCGTCGCGGATGGGGCGTCGCGCCGCGGCGGGGTCAGCGACGCGGACGACTGGCTCGGCTGAGGTCGAGCAGCGCCTTCGCCTCGGCCGACTGCGGGTTGAGCGCGGCCAGCTTCTCGAAGTGCTCCTGCGCCTCCTCGACGAACCCGGCTTCGGCCAGCGCGACGCCAGCGGCCAGGTGCGAGCCGCTGCCGACCGCGGCCTCGACCCGGGCGGCCGCCTCGGCGCTCGCCACGTGGAAGCGCGCCTCGGCCGCGGGGGGCGCCGGGGCCGACACGCGTCCCGCGCGCGTCCGCGCCTCGATCTGCCAGAGGTAGGTCCTCCCGCGGGGCAGCGCGCGCTCGACCGTCCATTCGGTCGCGTGCAGCGTGGGGCTGGTGGCGACCGGCTCCAGGTCGAGATCGTAGATGGACACGACGTACCCGCTGGCCCCCGGATGGGCCGTGAAGCGCAGCGTCGGCCGGTCCGACCGCACGATCGTGGAGAGCGGCGCGACCGGGCCGAACGGCGCGGGAGCGCCTTCCGCCCCCATCGCGGTCACGGGGGAGACGGCCAGGTCGTCCCGCAGCGGCGCGACGCGGAGGCGGCCGGAGCGCAGGGCTTCGGCCAGCGACGGCTGCAACGCGGGCGGGACCGCCACGCCGTCGATGGACCCGTCGGCGCGGAGCGCGATGGCGCCGGTCGCATCCGCCATGCGAGCCAGCGCCGCGGGCGCAGCGGGCGTGGGGGCCACCGCCACGCCGCCGGTGTCGGGACGGGTGCGGCCGCGCGTCCCGTAGAGCCCCGCCGCCAGGGCCGCGAGCACCGCCGCCGCCGCGGCCCATCCCATCCACCAGGCCCCCGCCGATGGGCGGCTCGCGTTCATCTCGGCCCGCAGGTCGCGCAGGTCCTGGACCTCGGCCCGCAGCAGCGGGTCGTCCGCGAGGCGCTCCTCGAACAGCAGGCGCTCGTCGCCCGCGAGCTGGCCGTCCACGTAGGCGGCGACGTCCTCGTAGGAGGGGCCGTCGGCGTCGGCGGCCGCGAGCGTCTCCTGGAAGGAAGAGGCCAGCCGCCGCCGGGCCGTCTCGGCGTCCGGTGCGCGCCGCGTGTCGTGGCTCATCGGTGGTCTCTCATGACGGACGTCAGCCCCTCGCCAGGGTTGAAGAGTCGGGCGGTTGCTCTGTGATACCACTCACGAACTTTTTCGCCACCGGCACCTTGCGCATCCGCCGGGCCAGCCGCTCCCGCGCGCACTTGCGGAAGTTGATGACCTGGCGGCGCGTGACCTTCAGCTCCTCCGCGATCCACTCGTCGTCCACGGGCAGGCGGGGCCACAGCTCGGCCAGGCGTTCGGGCGACAGCCCGACCACTTCGGAGATGCGGGCCTGGCTCGCGACTCCGGTGACGGGGAACAGGCCGAGCATGCCGCCGCCGCCCTCGTCGCGCAGGTTGAGCAGGAGTGCCATGCGCTGGTGCGCCGGCAGCTCGCAGATCTCCGCCCAGAGCCGCTCGAGGTAGCGCCGGCTGTCGATCTGCTCGGCCGCCGAGGGCGCCGGGTCCGCCAGGCGCGACTCCAGCGACGTGCCGGGCTCGCTCTCGTCGGCCAGGCTGACCGCCTCGTCGGAGACTCCCAGGACCCGCCCCACCGCGTCCGCCAGCTGCTCCAGCCGGCAGGGCGCGCCGGCCTGGTCGATGAGTGCCCGCACCAGCTCGGCGAACGGACGCGGCCCCATGCGCGCGCCTGCGTCCGCCAGCCGCATCGTTGCTTCCGCGGCGGCCGGCCGGCCCTGCCACGCGGCTCGGCCCGCCAGCCACGCGTGCCGCTCGCCCGCCCAGAGCGCGAGCCCCGGCTCGTGGGTCAGCACGTAGCGCACCTTGTTGCGCAGTCGCGAGCGCTGCGGGTAACGGTGGCGGAAGAACGCGTGGCAGGCGTTGTGCGCGCAGGCCGCGACGTAGCCGCTGAAGCTGGCCAGCGGCTCGGCCCGCGGCTCGCGGCGCAGCGACCACAGGTGCGCCGTCAGCCGCAGGAGCACGCCCGAGTGCACGTCCCCCGCGTCGGCCGCGCCGCCGGCGCGGTCGGGGATCTGCCCGCGCACGACGTCGCGCACCAGCGGTGACGCGTGCCGCTCGAGCAGCTCGGACAGGCACACGCGTGCCGCCTCCTCGTCCGGGCTCTCCAGGAAGGGCCTCAGGAGGGGGTCGTGGCCGACCTCCACGCCCGGAAGGGATGCCATCGCCACATGATGATAGCGGCTGGTTGCCCGCCGTGTCGGCGGGGGCATAGACTCGTCGCATCATGCCAGAGACGATGGCGGATCCCATCCTGGACGCGCTGGTCGGCGATTTCGGAGGGAACTACGCGTTCGCCCTCGACCTGCTGGAGGACTACCGGAAGGATCGCAAGTCCGTCGACGGCAGCTGGCGCGAGTACTTCGACCGCATCACCGGCGCGCCCCCGGAGACGGCGCCGGCCGCTCCCGCGCAGCCGGCGGCGCCCCCGGCCAGCGAGCCCGCGCCGGCCGCGGCCGCCCCCGCCGCGGCGCCGGCCGAGGTGATCGACACCAAGCCCGTGCAGATCGTCCGGGCGGCGCCGGCGACGCCCGCCGCGCCGAAGTCCAAGGCGCTGGTCGTGCCCGCCATCCTGCCCGGCGACATCGCGCAGCCCATCCGCGGCGGCGCCATGCGCATCGTCGAGAACATGGAAGCCAGCCTCACCATGCCCACCGCGACGTCGGTGCGCACGGTGCCGGTGCGCACCCTCGAGGAGAACCGCACCATCCTCAACAAGCACCGCGGCGCCGCGGGCGCGGGCAAGATCAGCTTCACGCACCTGGTGGCCTGGGCCATCCTGCGTGCGCTCGACACCTTCCCACGGCTCAACGACGCCTACGCGGAGCTGGACGGGCAGGCCCACCGCATCCAGCGCGACGCGGTGCGCCTGGGCATCGCCGTGGACGTGCAGAAGAAGGACGGCAGCCGCACCCTGCTGGTGCCCAACATCAAGAACGCCGGCACGCTCGACTTCGAGTCCTTCCTGAAGGCGTTCGACGACCTGGTCGGCCGCGCGCGCAAGGGCACCATCTCGCCCGACGACTTCAGGGGCACGACCGTATCCCTCACGAACCCCGGCACCGTGGGCACGACCGCGTCCGCTCCGCGGCTGATGCCGGGACAGGGCCTGATCGTCGCCACCGGCAGCCTGGACTACCCGGCCGAGTACCGTTCGATGGCCCCGCGCACGCTGTCGCTGCTGGGGATCAGCAAGGTCATGACCGTGACCTCGACCTACGACCACCGGATCATCCAGGGCGCGGAGTCGGGCCTGTTCCTCTCGCGCATCGAGGAGCTGCTGAAGGGCGAGGACGCGTTCTACGAGCGCATCTTCCGCGACCTGAAGCTCCCGCACCGGCCCGTGCGCTGGGAGATCGACGTCACGCCGGGCCTGTTCGGCCCCGCGGGCAGCGACGAGCAGGTGGAGAAGCAGGCGCGCGTGCTGCAGCTGATCCACAACTACCGCGTGCGCGGCCACCTGGTGGCCGACCTGGACCCGCTCGACTCGACGCGCGCGCCGCACAAGGACCTGGACCCGCACACGTACGGGCTCACGCTGTGGGACCTGGACCGCGAGTTCATCACGAACGGCCTCTCCGGCAAGGACCGCGCGACGCTGCGCGAGATCCTCGAGGTCCTGCGCGACACCTACTGCGGCACGGTCGGCGTCGAGTACATGTACATCGCCGACCCCGAGCGCAAGGAGTGGCTGCAGGACCGCATGGAGTCGACGCGCAACCGCGCGCAGCTCACTCCGGCCGACCGCCAGCGGGTGCTGGAGAAGGTGGTGGAGGCCGAGAGCTTCGAGCGCTTCCTGCACGCGCGCTACATCGGGCACAAGCGCTTCTCGCTCGAGGGCTGCGAGGCGCTCATCCCGCTGCTCGACCGCGTGCTCAACGACGCCGCGCAGGTGGGCGTGGTGGAGGCCATCATCGGCATGGCCCACCGCGGCCGCCTCAACGTGCTGGCCAACACCATCGGCAAGCCGCTGGCCCAGATCTTCAAGGAGTTCGAGGGCGTCTCCGACCCCGACTCGACGCAGGGCTCGGGCGACGTGAAGTACCACCTGGGCGCGACGGGCACGCACGAGGCGCCGGGCGGCCGGACGATGGCGGTCGGCGTCGCGCCCAATCCCAGCCACCTCGAGTTCGTGAACCCGGTGGTCGAGGGCATGGTGCGCGCGAGGCAGGACGCGCTGGGCGACACGGAGCGCAAGCGGGTGCTGCCGATCCTGCTGCACGGCGACGCGGCGTTCGCGGGCCAGGGCATCGTGGCCGAGACGCTCAACCTGGCCGACCTCGAGGGCTACCACACGGGCGGCACCGTGCACGTCGTGATCAACAACCAGATCGGCTTCACCACGCTGCCCAAGGACGCGCGCTCGTCGACCTACTGCACCGACGTGGCCAAGATGGTCCACGCGCCCGTCTTCCACGTGAACGGCGACGACCCGGAAGCGGTCGTGCACGCCGCCACCGTGGCCTTCGAGTACCGGCAGCGCTTCAAGCGCGACGTCGTCATCGACCTGGTCGGCTACCGCCGCTGGGGCCACAACGAGGGCGACGAGCCGAGCTACACGCAGCCGCTCATGTACGCCAAGATCAAGAGCCATCCTTCCGTCGCGCACCTGTACGGCGAGCAGCTCGTGCGCGCGGGAGCGGTCACGGCGGAGGCGCTCGACGCGCTGTGGGCCGAGAAGAAGGCGCAGATGCAGCGCGAGGGCACGGACGGCAGCTTCGCCGCCATCGCCAAGCGGACGGCGCAAGTCCCGCCCGTGGTCGACGCGGGCGCGATGTGGGGACGCATCAAGGCCACCCTGCGCGCCCTCTCCAGCGTGCCCGAGGGGTTCGAGCTGCACCCCAAGCTCCAGCCGCTGCTGAAGGCGCGCGCGGACCTGCTGGACGGCAAGGGCGGCTGTGACTGGGCCACCGCGGAGGCGATGGCGTTCGGGACGCTGCTGCTGGAGGGGCGCTCCGTGCGCCTGTCCGGCCAGGACTCCGGCCGCGGGACCTTCAGCCAGCGGCACGCCATGCTCTACGACACGCGCTCCGCGCGCGAGTACGTGCCGCTGCAGACCGTGGCCGCGGCCGGCGCGCGCTTCGAGGTGCACGACAGCCTGCTCTCCGAGGCCGCGGTGATGGGCTTCGAGTTCGGGTACGCCGTCGCCGACCACGAGATCCTCGTCATGTGGGAGGCGCAGTTCGGCGACTTCTGGAACGGCGCGCAGGTGATCGTCGACCAGTTCCTCGTCGCGTCCGAGACCAAGTGGGGACAGCCGACCGGGCTGGTGCTGCTGCTGCCGCACGGGCACGAGGGGCAGGGGCCCGAGCACTCCAGCGCGCGCATCGAGCGCTTCCTGACGCTCGGCGCCGAGGACAACATCTTCGTCTGCTATCCCTCGTCGCCCGCGTCGTACTTCCACCTGCTGCGCAAGCACGGCCGCGACCCGGTCGAGAAGCCGATGGTGGTGATGACGCCCAAGAGCCTGCTGCGCCACCCGCGGTGCGTCTCGAAGCTGGAGGAGCTGGCCGAGGGCCGCTTCCAGGAGGTGCTGGACGACACCGGCGTGGACGCGCTGCGCGTGCGCCGCGTGGCGCTGATGACCGGCAAGCTCTACTACGACGTCGTGCAGGAGCGCGAGAAGCGCGGCGCGACCGACGTCGCGCTCGTGCGCATGGAGCAGCTCTACCCGTTCGCCGGAGAGGAGCTGGCGCGCGTGCTCTCGCGCTATCCGGTCGGCGCCGAGATCGTGTGGGCGCAGGAGGAGCCGCGCAACATGGGCGCGTGGCGCTTCGTGCGGGAGGCCTTCCTCGACGGCCAGGTGGACGCCGGCGGGCGGCAGCCCCGCTACATCGGCCGCCAGGCCAGCGCGTCGCCCGCGCCCGGCTCGCACAAGCTCCACGTCGCCGAGCAGGAGGCGATCGTCCGCGACGTGCTGGCCTGAGACCAGGCTGTATCGGAGGACGTACCGGATGATCGTGGCCAGGTACCGCCACGCGGGGCGGATCGTGACGGCCTCCAGCGTCGGGGCGTGTGTGTGTCTCGCGCTGCTCGGCGGCGCGTGCGGTGGCGGCTCCTCCGCGCCCACGTCGACATCGACATCGCGCATCCCCGGCGATTACATCAACGAGATCCTCGCGCTCATGCAGGACCAGGCGATCCATCGAGCCCGCATCAACTGGACCGACTTCCGGGCGCGGGTGACCGGAGCCGCGCAGGGAGCCCAGACGATCCCGGAGCTCTACCCGGCGATCTCGCTGGCACTGGGCATGCTGGAAGACCGTCACAGCTTCTACGTGGCCACGTCCGGTTCCTTCGTCGGGAATCCCGGCTCTCCGCGGTGCGCCGCCGCGCCGGTGGCTGCTCCTGCGACACCGCCCGACATCGGTTACGTGCGGATCGCGTCCTTCAGCAGCACCGCGCCCAACGCCGACAGGCAGTTCGCCGACGAGATCACGAGGCAGATCAAGTCGCGCGACACACCGGGGCTGGCCGGCTGGATCGTGGACCTCAGGGGCAACGGCGGCGGGAACATGTGGCCGATGATCGCAGGCATCGGGCCCGTGCTCGGTGAGGGCATCGCCGGCTACTTCATCCCGCCGGTCGGGGCGGCGACGGAATGGGGCTACCTCGACGGCGGTGCCTACTCCGGCGGCAGTGTCGTCGTCCGGACGTCGCAGACCTACACGCTCATCCGCCGCGCTCCCCGGGTCGCCGTGTTGACGGATCTGGCCGTGGCCAGCTCCGGCGAAGCGGTGGGAGTGGCGTTCCGGGCACGACCGAACACGCGCAGCTTCGGCAGCCCGACCTGTGGGCTCTCGACGGCCAACCAGAGCCTCCGTCTGAGCGACGGCGCGACGCTGTTCTTGACCGTCTCGGTGATGGCGGATCGGACCCGTGCGCCCTATGGCTCGTCGCTCGCCCCCGACGAGCCTGTATCGGGAGACGCGGAGGTCGTCCAGAGGGCGATCGACTGGCTCAGGGGGGAGGCGTGAGGCACCGAGCGGTCCTATGGGTGGCGGCAGGCCTGATGGTGCCCGCGGGCACCGCTTCCACGCAAGACGCGCCGGCGAGCGTGCCCGACCGTGCGAAGGTCGTCGCGGCCGCCGTCCAGCTCATGAACAAGGCGCGGCACTCCGCGCTGATCACGATCGGCCTCGACGGGCACCCGCAGTCGAGGATCGTGGATCCGTTCCCCCCCGAGCCGGACATGACGGTCTGGATCGCGACGAATCCGGTCACGCGGAAAGTCGAGCAGATCAAGAAGGACCCGCGGGTGACGCTGTTCTACTTCGACCCGTCCGGGCCCGGGTACGTGACGCTGCTCGCCCGCGCCGAAGTCGTGACCGATCCGGCCGAGAAGGCGAAGCGCTGGAAGGAAGACTGGGCCGAGTTCTACAAGGACAAGTACCGTGGCGGCGATTACGTGCTCATCCGCTGCAGGCCGATCCGGCTCGAGCTCGTCAGCTACGCCCACGACATCCTGAACGACCCGGACACCTGGCGGCCCGTGGCCATCGAGTTCCCGTAGAGTGGACTGGTCAGCGTCACAGAGCCACGGGTCCTCGCAGAGGCGCTGGGGCAGGCCTCGAGCCAGGTGCAGCGGAACAGGACAAGGAGCGTGTGGCGATCGAAGTCGTAGAGATCGGCGAGCCGGACATCCGGGCGTGCGCGGACGTGCTCGCACAGGCCTTCGACCAGGATCCCCTCCAGCTCTACATGCTCCCGGATGCTGCCGCCAGGCAGAGAGTCTCGCCGAGGCAGTTCGAAGCTTCCGTCCGGTACGGGTTTCTCTACGGGCGGGGGCTGAGGACAAGTGGGGACTGCCGAGGTGTCGCTGTCTGGTTGCGCCCCGGGGAGGGCGAGTTCAGTGCGGCACGAGCCGAGGCCGCCGGCATGGTCGCCGTGTCTCATGTCATGGGGCCCGACGCCAGCGATCGGTCTTTTCGTACCTGGCGTCAGTTTGCCGAGGTTCGCTCGCGGGAAGCCGGCCCGCGCTATTGGCATCTGTTGGTCATCGGGGTGCTGCCAGCGTTCCAGGGCCAGGGCATCGGCAGTGCCCTGATGAGCCCCGTGCTTGCGCAGGCCGACAGGGACGACCTGCCGTGCTTCGTGGAGACGGTGCAGCCTCGCAACCAACCGCTGTACGCGCGTCACGGCTTCCGCCTCGTGCATGACCATGTCGACGACGAGTCACGGCTGCGGCTCATGTCGTTCGTCAGGCCACCTCATTCGTAGCGTGCCGCCCGTCTGGCCGGTGTCCATCGTGTCGACGACGCCGGCTCAGGCCACGAAGATACGCACCTGCCGCGGCGTGACGTAGAGGCGCTCGCCGGCAGCGGGCTTGAGGGCCTCGAACTGCTCGCGCGTGGCCTCCACCTGCACGAGGCGCTTCTCGCCGTCCTCCAGCTCGAGCTTGACGATCGCGCCCGCCGGGTTGACGTGCCGCAGCGTCGCCCAGAAGCCGGGGCCCGCCTCCTCGCGGGCCAGGTCCAGCTCGTACGGACGCGCGAAGCCCTGCGCGTCGCGCGGCGAGAGGTCCGCGTGCTCCGGGTAGTCGACCGACAGCGGGCCCAGGTGCGCGCGCCCGCCCTCGACCCGGCCGTGGAACATGTTGACGTTGCCGAGGAAGCCCATCACGAACGGCGTCGCGGGCCGCTCGAAGACATCGGCCGGCGTGCCGATCTGCTCGACGCGCCCCTGGTTCATCACGACCACCCGGTCGCTCACCTCGAGCGCCTCCTCCTGGTCGTGCGTCACGAACACGCTCGTCACGCGGATCTCGTCGTGCAGGCGGCGCAGCCAGCGCCGGAGCTCCTGGCGCACCTTGGCGTCGAGCGACCCGAACGGCTCGTCCAGCAGCAGCACGCGCGGCTCCACCGCCAGCGCGCGCGCCAGCGCGACGCGCTGCCGCTGCCCGCCCGACAGCTGCGACGGGTAGCGGTCGGCCAGCCAGTCGAGCTGGACCAGCTTCAGCAGGTCCGTCACCTTCGTCCGCACCACGCTCTCCGCCGGGCGCCGCGCCCGCGGGCGCACGCGCAGGCCGAACGCGACGTTCTCGAACACGGTCATGTGCCGGAACAGCGCGTAGTGCTGGAAGACGAAGCCGACGCCGCGATGGCGCACGTCGCGCGCGGTCGCGTCCTCGCCCTCGAAGAGCACCTGGCCGCGGTCGGCCTTCTCCAGCCCGGCGATGATGCGCAGCAGGCTCGTCTTGCCGGACCCCGACGGGCCCAGCAACGCCACCAGCTCGCCCGTGGGCACGGTCAGGCTCACGTCGTTCACGGCAGTGAACGACCCGAACGACTTCGTGATGTTCCGCACCTCAATCGACATCGGACACCTCGCGCCGGCCCCGCCACTCGACGACCGTCTTGGCCAGGAGCGTGACCAGCGCCAGCAGCGTCAGCACCGACGCGACCGCGAACGCGGCCTGGAACTGGTACTCGTTGTAGAGGATCTCGACGTGCAGCGGCAGGGTGTTGGTCTTGCCGCGGATGTGCCCGGACACGACCGACACCGCGCCGAACTCGCCCATGGCGCGCGCGTTGCACAGGATCACGCCGTAGAGCAGGCCCCACTTGATGTTGGGCAGCGTCACCCGCCGGAACATCTGCCAGCCCGACGCGCCCAGCACCCGCGCGGCCTCTTCCTCCTCCGTGCCCTCCGCCTGCATGAGCGGGATCAGCTCGCGCGCGACGAAGGGGAAGGTGACGAAGAGCGTGGCCAGCACCAGGCCGGGCACGGCGAACACGATCTTGAGGTCGTGCGCCTGCGCCCACGGCCCCAGCAGGCCCTGGCGGCCGAAGAGCAGGATGAAGACCATGCCCGAGATCACGGGCGACACGCCGAACGGCAGGTCGATGAGCGTGACCAGCGCGTTGCGGCCGGGGAACTCGAACTTGGCGATGGCCCAGGCCGCCGCCACCCCGAACACGAGGTTGAGCGGCACCGCGATCCCCGCGGTCAGGAGCGTGAGCTTCACCGCGGACAGCGCCATCGGCTCGCGCAGCGCGGACGCGTACGCGGCCCACCCCTTCTCCAGCGCCTGCGCGAACACGGCGACGAGGGGGACCACCAGGAAGAGGCCGAGGAAGCCGAGCGCCAGCACCGTGAGCGCCACCTTCACCGCGACCGGCTCGCGCGTCGCGCGCGCGGTGACCCCCGACGACCGCATGGCCAGGCTCGCCACCGCTACTCCGCCGCGCCCAGGCGGGCGCTCCACGTCTGCAGCCGGTTGATGGCCAGCAGCATCGAGAACGACGCGACGAGCGTCACCACCGCGATGGCGGTCGCGCCCGCGTAGTCGTACTGCTCCAGCTTGGTGATGATGAGCAGGGGCGTGATCTCGGTCTTCATCGGCATGTTCCCGGCGATGAACACGACCGATCCGTACTCGCCCAGCGCGCGCGCGAAGGCGAGAGCCACGCCGGTCAGCCAGGCGGGGAAGAGCGCGGGCAGCACCACGCGCGCGATCGTCTGCAGGCGGCTCGCGCCCAGGCTGGCCGCCGCCTCCTCCACCTCGGGGTCGAGCGATTCCAGCACCGGCTGCAGCGTGCGCACCACGAACGGCAGGCCGATGAAGGTGAGCGCTATGGTCACCCCCAGCGGCGTGAACGCCGCCTTCACGCCCAGGCGCGCGAGCGGCTCGCCCAGCCACCCGTTGGGCGCGTAGAGCGTGGTGAGGGTGATTCCGGCCACCGCGGTCGGCAGCGCGAAGGGGAAGTCCACCAGCGCGTCCACCAGACGCCGTCCGGGGAAGCGATAGCGGACGAGCACCCAGGTCACGATGAACCCGAACACGCCGTTCACGATCGCCGCGGCCAGCGCGGCGCCGAACGTGAGCTTGTACGACGCCACCACGCGCGGCGCGCTCACCGCCTGCCAGAAGCCCGACCAGCCCAGGCCCGAGCTCTTCCAGAACAGCGTGGAGAGCGGGAGGAGGACGATCAGCGAGAGGGACAGGACGCTCACGCCCAGCGCGAGCCCGAAGCCGGGTAGCACGCTGTGCGTCTTGCGGAAGCGATCCGGTACGGGCATGGCTAGAAGGAGAGCTGCGTGCGGAAGATCAAGGCGTTCTCCGCCGGACGGTCCGCGCCGCCCGGGGCGCCGTCGGTGAACGTCGTGCGCTCGTAGCTCACGACCTCCTTCACGTGGCGGTTCAGGTGCCAGTTGACGACGGCGCCCCAGGCGAACGCCTTGCGCACCGAGCGCGCGGGATCGAACAGCCCCGCCGCGAAGGCGGCCTCGTCGATCTCGAACCCGTTGACGCGCGCGCCCAGCTCGAACGCGCCCCAGCGGCCCTGCCCGGGATCGAACGCCTCGCGGGGCCGCAGCGCCGTGAAGGAGGCCGCCTCGCCGGTCAGGGTGACGCTGGCGGTGGCCTGCCACGCGCGCACGCCCACCTCCATCCGCGTCCCACTCGGACCCTTGACGAACGCGTCCGACCGCGCGTACTCCGTCGTCAGGCTGAAGGGCCCGCTGTAGAGGGAGAGCTGCGGCACCACGCGCGTGCGGCGGCCGTCCGCGACGGCGCCGCTCACGTAGGTCGCGATCGCGAGCTGGCCGCCCGAACGGTACGTGGGCAGCGGACCGTCCTGGTCGCCGATGCTGCCGGCGACGCCGAAGCCCAGGTCCTTGACGATCGACCCGCCCTTCTTGAACGGGGACACGATGAGGCGCGTGACCAGGTCCTTGCCGTCGTTGGTGTCCAGGTCCGCGCTGCCGCCGTCGACGGCTCCGCCGTACGCGCCCAGGACGTACGTGAACACCCCGCCGTCGAGGTCGCCGTAGACGCCGATCCCCACGTCGCGGTTGGGGATCAGCGCGCTGACGAGCGAGCGCTCCGCGAAC
The DNA here is from genome assembly GCA_025923995.1 of Vicinamibacteria bacterium. GTDB lineage: Bacteria > Acidobacteriota > Vicinamibacteria > Fen-336 > Fen-336 > JAICEW01. The sequence goes on from JAICEW010000014.1 coordinate 13,716, forward strand.
GTGATCGCCGTCGCCGACTGCAGGCGCTCGAAGTTGAGCGGCACCTTCGTCTTTCCGAAGCGGAACCGCGCCTTGGGCGTGTAGCGGACGTCGAGGTACGCGTCCTGCAAGGTGACGGCGCCGCCGCCGAAGTCGGGAGTGACGTTGAAGTCGAAGTGCTTCGCGACCGTGCCCTGCAGGATGGGTCGCACGCGGCGCAGCAGGAACTGGTCGGTGCCCCGATCCTGGTCGTCCCCCGGGTAGAGGCGAATGTCGGCGTGGGTGTAGGCGCGGAACAGCAGCCGGTAGTCGCCGTCCGCGGACTGGAGCAGGAACCCGTCCGGTCCCGCGCCCGCGGTCACCGGCTTCTCCTCGGCGGGCGCTTCCACGGGCGGGATGGGCTGCGGCTCCGGAGTGGGCGTCGGCGTCTGTGCGCACAGGGTCGCCGCCGCGAGGACGACCGCGACGGCCAGGGAAGCGGTCCTCATTCGGTCGTATCCCCGGCTCGACGGTCGTCCGCGAAGCGGACCTTCCGTCTCGTCTCCACCTGCACCACGCGCCCGTCGTGCACCAGCACCTCGACCGACCCGTAGCGCAGGTCCGCCACGGCCCGGCGCAGCACGCGAACCCACTCGGGACCGTCCGTATCGTTCATCTCGACAGACTTGATGGACATGGATTCAGGCCCTGGCCACCTTCCGGGCCAGCCGACGGTTGCGGGCCACCAGGTCCAGGAGGCTGGTGTGGTCCAGGATGGCGGACGCCGCGTTGCGCACGTCCAGGAAAAGGTCGAACAGGCCCGCGTGCCGCGCCTCCGTCCTCACGCGATGGGCCAGCTCGGCGGCGTCGCCGAACGGGGCCAGCGGGCCGTCCACCACGCGCACCACCTCCCCGATCGTGATCTCGCCCGGGGGCCGCCGCAGGCGGTATCCGCCCTCGCGGCCGCGCTGGCTGGACACCACGCGCGCGTTCTTGAGCGTGACCAGGATGCCCTCCAGGAACTTCTCGGGGATGTCCTCCTCCCGCGCGATGTCGTGGATCTTCACCAGGCCGCGGTCGTACGACTCGGCCAGGTGGGTCAGCGCCTTGAGGGCGTACAGCCCGCGGTTGGAGATCTTCATCCGATAATGCCTACTGACTCGGTAGTCTATATCGGGATTTGGGCTCTCCGTCAAGCGGCCCGCCGGCCACCCCGTCCAAATCATTGCGCTTGACGTGCTACAGATGTAGCACTAAGTTCCGTCTGTAGCATGAGGCCCCGCCACCTGACGCGTCGCGAGCGCGAGATCCTGGACGTGCTCTGGGAGCTCGGAGACGAGGCCTCCGCGGAGGAGATCCGGGAGCGCCTGCCGGACCCGCCCGGCTACTCGGCCATCCGCGCGATGTTGACGCGGCTGGAGAACAAGGGGGCCATCCGCCACAAGGAGAAGGGGCTGCGCTACGTCTACTCCCCGACCGCGTCGCGCGGGGCGGCGCGCCGGACCGCGCTGCAGCGTCTCGTGCGGGTGTTCTTCGGCGGCAACGCGGGTGACGCGGTGACGGCCTTCCTGGAGGCCGAGGACTGGTCGCCCGACGAGCTGGAGCGCGTGTCGCGGCGCATCGACGCGCTGAAGCGGGAGCGTGGCCGGTGAACGGCGACGCCGTCCTGCGCGCGCTGATCGCCGCGAGCGACAACGTCTGGGCCGCGCTCGCGATCAAGGCCACCCTGGCCATGCTCGCGTCGCTCGTGCTCCTGCGGATGCTGAAGCGGGCCTCGGCCGCGCTGCGCCACCTGTTGACCGTGGCCACGTTCGCGGTCCTGCTGCTGATGCCGCTCGTGGCGCTGCTGGCGCCCGCGCGGACGGTCGTCGTTCGCACGGTGCCGGCGGCGCCGGCCGCAGGGCGGGCCGGCCCCATCCCGTCGAGCGCCGCGACCACTTCGGGAGGCCCTCGGCCCGTCTCCGTGAACGAGGGCCGGGTCCTCGTGCGAGCGCTGGGGGCGGTCTACGCCGCGGGAGCGGCCGCGTCCGTGCTCGCGCTCGCGAGCGGGATCGTGCGGCTGTTCCGCCTGCGCGCGCGCGGCGAGGTGTCGGTCGTGGGCACGCGCCTCGCGAACGAGCTGGCGCGCCGCGAGGGCGCGCGGGACGGCATCGAGGTGCTGACGTCCGCCGAGCTGGCGGTGCCGCTGGCGCTGGGCTGGTCCCGCCCGGTGATCCTGCTGCCGGCCGAGACGGCCGCCTGGAACGAGGAGGAGATGATGCGCGCACTCCGTCACGAGATCGAGCACGTCACGCGGGGCGACTGGGCGGCCCAGGTCCTCTCGCGTGTGGTCCTGGCCCTCTACTGGATCCATCCCTTCACGTGGGTGCTCTGGCGGCGGCTCCGTCTGGAGGCCGAGCGGGCCTGCGACGACGCGGTGGTGCGATCCCAGGGACGGCCCGAGACATACGCCGAGCAGCTGGTCGCCCTCGCGCGCCGGGTGAGCGACCACGGACGGGTGCCCGCGCTGGCGATGGCGACGCGCAGCAACCTGGGCCGGCGCGTCGAGTCGATCCTCGCGCCCGGCCTGCGCCGCGCTCCCCGCTCGCCGCTGGCCAGCGCCTGCGCGCTGGCGCTCGTCCTCGTCGGCGTGGGCGCGATCGCTCCCGTGCGGCTGGCCGCCGCGGCCGACGAGCCGACGCTGGAGCGCGACGTCGAGTCCAGCCTCGAGGAGGACCTCGACGTCGACCGCCACGATTCGCTTGACATGAGGCTGCTCCGGGCGGCCGAGCGGGGCGCGCTCGACGAGATGAGGCGCCTCATGGAGGCGGGAGCCCACGCGGACGCCGCCCTGGCCGGCGACGGGTCGCCCCTGATCGCGGCCGCGCGAGTCGGCCGCGTGCCGGCCATGGAGCTGCTGATCGGCGCGGGCGCCGACGTGAACCGCGGCGTCGAGGGCGACGGCAGCGCGCTGATCGCCGCGGCGAGCGGAGGCCACCTGGAGGCCGTGCGCTTCCTGCTCGGACGCGGCGCGTCGATCGACGCGGGCGTTCCCGGCGACGGAAACGCGCTCATCATGGCCGCGGGCGAAGGGCACGACGACGTCGTGCGCCTCCTGCTCGACCAGGGCGCCGGCATCGAGACGGTCGTGCCCGGCGACGAGAACGCGCTCATCCACGCGTGCGAGGCGGGACAGGCCGGCGTGGTCCGCCTCCTCCTCGAGCGCGGGGCGAACGTGAACGCCCGCGTGCCCGCCATCGCTCCCGACGGGCGTCGCGAGTGGCGCACGCCGCTGTCGATGGCGCGCCGCGGGCGTCACGCGGACGTGGTGCGGATCCTGGAGGCCGCGGGCGCCCGGGAGTAGCCGGCGGGGCTGCACCGCGGACGATCCCCCTGCCGCCACCCGTTCGACTGAGCGGGATCCCGCTGCCGGGCCGCGCCCCTGACGCGCCATTTCTACCCCTCCGCGGCCGGTGGTATCCTTCGCGTTTGTCGGCGTGCAGCGCGCGCCGACAGGGTCCGGCACGGAGGGACCAGGGCTTATGGCCACGACCGAAGCACCCGTTCGCAAGAGGGAGATCCTCGAACAGGCCGTCATCCGCTTCTGCGGCGATTCCGGCGACGGCATGCAGATCACGGGCAGCCAGTTCACCAACACGGCCGCCCTGTTCGGGAACGACCTCGCGACCTTCCCCGACTTCCCGGCCGAGATCCGCGCGCCCGCGGGCACGCTGCCGGGGGTGTCCGGGTTCCAGGTCAACTTCTCGTCGAGCGACATCTACACGCCCGGGGACGTGGTGGACGTGCTGATCGCCATGAACCCCGCCGCGCTCAAGATGAACATCGCGGACCTGCGGCCGAACGGCATCCTCATCGTCAACACCGACAACTTCAAGGAAGTCGACCTCAAGAAGGCCCAGATCAAGGTCTCCCCGCTCGAGGACCACTCGCTCGACGGCTATCGCCTGTTCGCGGTCGAGCTGACCAAGCTCACGCGCATGGCGCTCCAGGAGCTGGGCCTCGACGCCAAGAGCATGGACCGGTGCAAGAACTTCTTCGCGCTGGGCATGTGCTACTGGCTCTACAACCGGACGATGGACGCCACCTACAAGTGGCTCGACGACAAGTTCAAGGGCAAGCCGGTCCTGGCCGAGGCCAACAAGCGGGCCATGCGCGCCGGCTACGCGTATTGCGACGCCACCGAGGCCTTCCAGACCAGCTACGAGATCCCGCCCGCGAAGCTGTCCCCCGGCGTCTACCGCAACATGAGCGGGAACACCGCGCTGGCGCTCGGCTTCGTGGCCGCTTCGCAGCAGGCGAAGCTGCCGCTGTTCCTCGGCAGCTACCCGATCACCCCCGCGTCCGACATCCTCCACGAGCTGTCGATGTTCAAGGAGTTCGGCGTGGTGACGTTCCAGGCCGAGGACGAGATCGCGGCCGTCACGTCGGCGATCGGTGCCGCCTACGGCGGGTCGCTCGCGCTCACGACGACCTCCGGGCCCGGCATGGCGCTCAAGACGGAGGCGATCGGCCTCGCCATCGCCACCGAGCTGCCCCTCGTGATCTGTGACATCCAGCGCGGCGGCCCCTCGACGGGCCTGCCCACCAAGACCGAGCAGGCGGACCTGCTGCAGGCGCTGTTCGGGCGCAACTCGGAGGCGCCCGTGCCGGTGCTGGCCGCGTCGACGCCCGGCGACTGCTTCTGGGTCGCCGTGGAGGCGTGCCGCATCGCCGTCAAGTACATGGTGCCCGTGATCGTGCTCTCGGACGGCTACCTCGCGAACGGCGCCGAGCCCTGGCGGATCCCGACCGTGGACCAGCTGCCGAAGTTCCCGGTGACGTTCCGCACCGAGCCCGAGGGCTTCATGCCCTACGCGCGCGATCCGCAGACGCTCGCGCGACCCTGGGCCGTGCCCGGCACGGCCGGCCTCGAGCACCGTATCGGCGGCCTCGAGAAGCAGGACGTCACCGGCAACGTGAACTACGAGCCGCTCAACCACGAGAAGATGGTCCGGCTGCGCGCGGCCAAGGTCGAGGCCATCGTGCAGGACGTGCCGGACCTGGTGCCTGCGGGCGATCCCGACGGCGACCTGCTCCTGGTGGGATGGGGCTCGACCTACGGCGCCATCACCGCGGCGCTCCGAGCCCAGCGCGAGAAGGGCGCCCGCATCGGCCACGTCCACCTGCGCCACCTCAACCCGCTGCCCGCGAACATGGGCGAGGTCATGAAGCGCTACAAGCGCGTCGTGGTGCCCGAAATGAACCTGGGGCAGCTGGTGTGGGTGCTGCGCGCCAAGTACCTGGTCGAGGCACAGGGGCTGAACAAGGTCCAGGGGAAGCCGTTCATGCAGCACGAGATCGAAGCCAAGATCGAGGAAGTGCTGGGGGAGATCCGATGACCGCGACGTTGCCGGTCTACTCGAAGAAGGACTTCCAGACGGACCAGGAGGTCCGCTGGTGCCCGGGCTGCGGGGACTACGCGATCCTCTCCGCGGTGCAGTCGGTGTTCCCGGAGCTCGGGATCCCGCGCGAGAAGTTCGTCGTGGTGTCGGGCATCGGCTGCTCCAGCCGGTTCCCGTACTACATGAACACCTTCGGCTTCCACACCATCCACGGGCGCGCGCCCGCGGTCGCGACGGGGCTCAAGGTGGCGCGGCCCGACCTCGAGGTCTGGATCGCGACCGGCGACGGCGATGCGCTGTCGATCGGCGGCAACCACACCATCCACATGCTCCGCCGCAACGTGGGCCTCAAGGTCCTGCTGTTCAACAACCGGATCTACGGGCTGACCAAGGGCCAGTACTCGCCGACGTCCGAGATGGGCAAGCGGGCCAAGTCGACACCCTACGGCTCCGTGGACCGGCCCTTCAACGTGCTCTCGCTGGCCCTGGGCGCGGAGGCCACGTTCGTCGCGCGCTCGGTGGACGTGTTCCAGCCGCACCTCAAGGCCACGCTCAAGCATGCCGCGGCCCACCGCGGCACCGCGTTCGTCGAGATCCTGCAGAACTGCAACATCTTCAACGACCGCGCCTGGGAGCACCTCACCGAGAAGGAGGTGCGCGACGACCAGACGATCGGCCTCGAGCACGGCCAGCCCCTCGTGTTCGGCAAGAACAGGGACAAGGGCATCCGCATGAACGGGCTGGACCTCGAGGTGGTGCCGCTCGGCAACGGCATCAGCGAGAAGGACCTGATCGTGCACGACGCGGGGCATCCCAACCCGGCCTACGCCTTCCTGCTCTCGCGCATGGACGGGCGGCCCGGGTTCCCGACGCCGCTGGGCGTGCTGCGCGCGGTCGACGCGCCGGTCTACGAGGACGGCATGTCCGAGCAGCTCCGGCAGATCATCGCGAAGAAGGGCCCGGGCCAGCTCGACCAGCTCCTTCACGCCGGCGACACCTGGGAAGTCCGTTAGCGTCGGACCTTCCCGCGGAAGCGGCCACGTCCCGGGGGCCCCGGGCGTGGCCGGCCCTGGCCGTGTTCGCGCTGACCCTGTCGGTCTGCGCGGTGTCGCTCACGACGCACCGGCAGCTCGGATACCTGCGCGGCCTGGCCGACCGGTGGCTCGCCCTCGGCCTGAACCAGCGCGTCCACGGCGTGCTGGGCGACGGGCAGGAGCCCACGATCTTCAAGCCCCCGGGCTATCCGACGTTCATCGCGTTCGTCGTGCTCGTCGGCGTGGAGAAGCCGCGGGCCACGGAGACGTTCCCGGCCTATCCGGCCTGGTCCGAGCTGCACGGCCTGATGGTCCGGTACGAGCCGGCGGACGTCGCGCGCATCGTGACGGCGGTCTACTGGGCGCAGGCGCTGGCCCTGGCCGCGGCGGCCGCGCTGCTGTTCCTGTGGCTCGCGCGCCTGATGCGCGTCGAGGTGGCGTTCGTCGGTGCGCTGCTGTTCGGGCTCTCGCCCCACACGCTGATCCTGGCTGGCTTCCTGCATTACAGCGCGCTGCACCTGCTCCTGATGATCGCGGGCGGGGTGGCGCTCGAGTGGGCCCTTTCGGGCGAACGGCCCTCGCGCGGCCGGCTGTTCGCGGCCGGTCTCGTCTGGGGGATCGCCACGCTGGTGCGGCCGGTCACGCTGCTGCTGCCGCCCTTCCTGCTCCTGGCCCTGCTGCTCCGTGACAGGCGCTGGCGCGCGCCCGCCGCCTCGGTCCTCGTCTTCACGCTGGGCATGACCGCCGTCATCGCGCCCTACACCGTGCGCAACTACCTCCGCAGCGGCGCGATCGTCCCCGTCAGCGCGCAGGTCTGGATGAACCTGTGGGCCGCGTCGCTGGCCCCGGTCGCGCCGCAGCCCGACCACCTGCGCTGGAAGGCCGTGCGCATGCCGCTGATGCGCATCCTCAAGCGCGTGCCGGAGTCGCCGCTGCGCACGGACCCGGAGACCGTCCGCGACAGCCTGCGCCTGGAGGCGGAGTTCCGGCGGCTCACCCTGCGGAACCTGGGGCGCCGGCCGGGAGTCTACGTCGCGAACTTCGCGTCCTCGCTGTGGACGCTGGTGCGCGACATGCCCACCGTGCTGGTCCGGAACTTCCAGTACCTGGGGCGCCCCGAGGCCACCGTGAGGGACTGGTACTCGCCGGGCCGGGTCCAGGACTTCCACCCGCCGGGCGCGAGCCGCTTGAGCGCCGCCGTCGTGCACGCGCTGGGGCTGTTCTCGGTCGCGGCGCTTCTGCTCGACGCCCGCCGGCGCGACCCGGCCCTGCTCGTGGCGGGGACGTTGTACGCGTGCGTGGTGGTCGCGCACGCGCTGGTCTGGATGGATCTGCTCTACTACTACGTCAAGCTCCCGTTCGTCTTCGTGGCCGGCTTCCGCTTCGTGGACCAGGCGCTGGCGTGGCTCGGCGGGCGCGCTGGCCGCGCCTGGGAAGCCGTCGTGCTGGTCCTGGTCACGGCCCTCGGCGTCGGCCTCGCGGCGTGGGTCCTCTGAACGGGTCCCTCACGGCTCCGGCCCGACGCCGGACTTGAAGTAGATTGGGGCGCGATATGCCATCGTCCGTCAGCGTCGTGATCCCGATGTACAACGAGGAGGACTACGTCGAGCGCACCGTGGCCGCGGTGCGCGGCGCGCTCGGCCGGGCCGGCATCGAGCACGAGCTGGTGCTGGTCGACGACGCCTCCACCGACCGTACGGCCGCCCTGGCCGACGCGGCGGCCGCGCGGGACCCGCAGGTGCGCGTCCTGCACAACCCGAGCAACCTCACGCTGGGCGGATCCCTGCGCGCGGGCTTCGCGGCCGCCACCAAGGACCTCATCCTGTACACGGACGCGGACCTGCCCTTCGACTTCGAGGAGATCCCGCGCGCGGTGCGCCTGCTCGACCTGCTGGAGGCGGACTTCGTGTCCGCGTACCGCTTCGACCGCACGGCCGAGGGCAGCCGGCGCGCGCTCTACACTTGGGGCTACAGCGTCATCATCCGCGCGCTGTTCGGGCTGCGTCACCGCGACATCAACTTCGCCTGCAAGCTCTTCCGTCGCTCGCTGCTCCAGCGCTTCGAGCTCAAGAGCGGGGGCAGCTTCATCGACGCGGAGCTGCTCGTGCGCGCGGGGGCGGCGGGAGCGACCGTGATCCAGATCGGCGTGGACTACTTCCCCCGCACGCGCGGCGTCTCCAAGCTGGCCTCGGGCGCCGTGATCGTGCGCATCCTGAAGGAGCTGGCCTCGCTCTGGCGCGAGCTGCGGCGCGCGCGCCGGTGAGCCGGGCGGCCCGCGTCCGGGCCGCGTTCGTCCTCGTGCTGTCGGTGACGTTCGCGCTCGCCTACGGCCTGCGCTACGGCGTCCACAACCAGCACACGTACCTGCTGCGCGCGGCACGCCGGGCCCGCCCCGGGCTGTTCGCCCGCGACTGGCTGGCGACGCAGGCCACCGACTACCACGCCGCCTTCAGCACGCTCGCGGGCCTGCTGATGTCGGGCGGCCATGCGGCCTGGGCCCTGGCGCTCGCGAACGTGATCGTGCTGGCGGGGGCCGCGGTGCTGTTCTACCGGCTCGCGCGCGAGCTGGCGGGAGGCGCCGCGCCGGGCGCCTTCCTCCTCCTCGTCGGCTGGCCCGCGTTCGCCGCGCAGCACGAGGTGCTCGGCAGCGTGGCGGTGAGCGCGCTCTTCACGAACTACCTGGTGCCCGCGAACCTGGGCAGCCTGGGCCTGCTGACGGCCCTGTTGCTCCACGTGCGCGGTCGCTTCCTCTGGTCGGGCGTGGCGGCGGGGCTGGCCGGGCTCCTCCACGCGAACTACCTCGTGCTGGCGCCGCCGCTCCTGCTCCTCGCGCACGCCGTGAGCCGCCCACGCGGCGCGCGGCCCGTGCTGGTGCAGCTCGCGCCCTGCGCGGCCGTCACGCTGCTGCGGATGCCCGAGCTGCTGGCGATGAGCCTGGACCCCATGGCGGCCGAGGGACGGCGCATCTTCCTGACCATCCGCTCCCCTCACCACTACGTGCCGCTCACGTTCGTGCGCGACTTCGCGCCCTTCTACGGCTGGCAGCTGCTGGGCCTCGCCGCGTGGCACGCGTCCGGCGAGCCGTCCTCCGCATCCGCCGCGCGCCTGCGCGCCCTGTTCGTCTCGATCGTCGCGCTGGTGACGGCCGCGACGCTGCTGACGACGGTCGTCTACGTGCCGGCCCTGGCCCAGCTCTACGTCTTCCGGCTGGCCCCGTTCGGGGTGCTGCTCGCGCTGGTCTCGCTGTCCGCCTGGCTCGCCACCGGCGCGCCCGTCGCCGGCTCGCGCACACGGCGCGCGGTCGTGATCGCGCTGCTCGTGGCCGGCGGGCTCGGGATCGCCTCTCGCGCGGCTCCGACGGTGCGCGGCGGCGTCGTGATCCTGGTGGCCTCCGCGGCGCTGGGCGCTGCCGGCATGTTCGCCGCCCGGTCCGCGCAGGCGGTCGGGCTGCTGGGCGCGTCGCTGCTCCTGCTGGGCGCTGCCCGCGGCGTGCCGGGGCTGCGCGAGGAGGCGCGGGCGCTGGGGCAGCCGCTGAGCCGCGAGGAGGAGCTCTACGGCTGGGCGCAGACCACTCCGCCCGGCGCGCTGTTCGCGATCCCGCCCGACCTGGACGGCTTCCGCCTCTCGGCCGAGCGCGCGGCCGTCGTCGACTGGAAGTCGACCCCGGTCGTCCCCAGCGAGGTCTGCGAATGGTATCGGCGGGTCCTCCTGGTGTCCGGGCTGGGAAAGGTCGCCGACCTGGACGCGGCCGTGCGCGGCTACCAGACCATGGGCCCGTGGCGCATCGCCCGGCTGCGGTCGGAGCTGGGCGTCGACTACGTCGTCCTGCGCAGCCCCTTCCCGCGCACGCGGCTGCCCGAGTACCCCGTCGCCTTCCAGGACGGGCACTTCATCGTGTTCGACGTGCGCCGGCCCGCGCCGCTGCCCCAGCGGCGGCGCTGACGCAGGTCAGTCCTGGCTCGGCGCGGCTTCCGCGCACGCGGGCAGCCAGCGGCGGTCGGCGAGTCCCGTGCGCACCGCTTCGGCGGCGACGCGATGCCCGACGGCGTTCCAGTGCCCGTCGCGCACGAAGTAGGGCTCGCCGAAGATCCCGTGGTCCTCGCGGCGCAAGGCGGGCGTGAGGTCGAGCAGCGCGAACCCTCCGTCCGCCGCGCTCTTCTGCAGGCGCTTCCAGACGAACTCGCGGTTCCAGGCGGCGGGCGGCAGCTCGTAGCGCATCCGCGTCAGGTCCCAGGCGCGCTCGCTCACCTCCATGATGGAGGGCACGTACGCCACCAGCAGCTGGGCGCCGGCGGCCTCGGTCTCGCGCTCGAGCGTCTCCAGGATGCGGTCGGTGATGCGCCAGCCGGCCTGGATGTCGGGGTTCGGCCGGCGCCGGTACACGAGCAGCTCGTCCGAGATGCCGTCGCCTCCGAGCGGATCCCACAGGCCCAGGCGTCCCAGCCGGTCGAACACGCGGGGGGCCCCGATCATCAGCCGCTCGCGCAGCCAGTACCAGGCGGCCGAGCCGCGCACGCTCCGCCGCGCCGGAGCGCCGCCCGCCGCGGGGGGCGGCGTCGGTGGCGGCTGCGGCACGGGATCGTTCTCGAGGCGGACGCCCTCGTCGGTCCTCACCAGGTGGGGCTTGGGCAGGCGGTAGTAGCGGTCGAGCGCGTTGTAGAGGATGTCGTTGTAGTGGAAGAACAGCACCACGACCTGCGGCGTGTACTTGCGTCCCTCGTGCGCGTAGAACAGGTACTCCTGGTCGGTGCTGTACCCGGTCGTGCCGCCGTTGATCACCTCCACGCGGCACTGCGGCCGGTCGAGCGACTTCTCGAGCACCTGCGTGACCGTCTCCTCCAGCGCGACGCTGTAGCCCTCGATGTAGGAGTCGCCCAGGGCCAGGACGCGGAACGTGCCCGGCGCGGCCTCGTAGCTGCGCTCCACGTCGCGCAGGCCGAGGCGGTTGATGACCACCTCGGTCCGGTACTCGCGCCGCGAGTAGACGGCGCGGGCGCCGGGCGTCTTGCGCCATCCCAGGACCGGGTCGTGCTCGGTGTAGCGGGCCCGCTCGTCGCGCTCCTTGCCCGACGGCGGCGCGGCCAGCCGCGCCCAGACCTCGAACGCGAGGAGCATGACGCCGATCGCGGCCGCGGAGAGCAGCAGGTTGGGCGCCAGCGCGCGCAGCCGCGCCCGCAGCGCGCGCGTCACGGCCGCGCCTCGATGCGACCGCGGAACGTGGCGAAGGGCTCCGCCTGCTCGGGCGCGAAGCGCAGGCGAAGGCCCCGGTGCTCCTCCGCGAACAGCGCGAGCAGGGGAGGCGCCGACGGAGGCGCCAGCAGCACCGTCCGCGGGTCGGCCAGCGCGTCGACGAGGTCCGACGACCCGAACGACGCGAGGAGGTCCTGCGCCACGGGTGTCCGCTGCGACCAGCCCAGGCTGAACAGGCGCAGCGCGCGCAGACGCGCGGGCGACTCCAGCGGACGCACCACCTCGAAGGGGAACGCGTTGAACCAGGCCACGACGAGCTGCCCGGGAGACTGGAGGATCGGCTCGTAGCGGGCCCGGAGGACGCGGGCCTGCTCGCGCTCGGTGCGGCCCTCGCGCTGCTGGTGGACGACGGAGATCGCGAGGCCGATCAGGGCCAGCGCTGTCGCCAGCGCGTCCTTCGCGCGCGACGTGCGCACGGCGTCGGGCGCGGCGTCCCAGCCCAGCGCGACGCAGAGCGGGAACGCGAACAGTGGAAGGTAGACCTGCGGCGCCGACTTGCGGAACGCCGCGAGCAGCAGCGTCGCCAGCAGCGCGGCCGCCAGCAGCGCGGCCGCGATCGCGAGGCGCCGGCGGCCGGCGCCCCGCAGCAGCAGGGGGAGCGCCAGCAGCATCGCCCAGAGCGCCGGGTTCCCAGCGGCGCGCTCCAGGCGCGCGCCACCGTTCACCAGCCGCTGCCAGGTCCCCGTCTCCGGCACTTCGGCCAGCAGCCGTCGCAGCGCGTCGGCGCCGTACACGTCCGGGTCGAAGTGGACCCACTGCATGAAGAGCCGATGGTCGTTCGCGGTCCAGCCCGCTCGGGCCAGCGCTTCTGGCAGCTCCGGCCCTTGGGCCGACGCGCGTCCGTAGTCGGTGATCTCGGGCAAGAGCGGGATGAAGTCGCGGAAGGCCTGCCAGCCCGGGTCCTGCCGGTACGCGTGGCGGTCGTACGCGACCGCCGCCATGGCCAACAGCGCCGCGCAGGCGCCGATGGCCAGCCAGCGACGTCCCGGGCGTCCGCGCGTGGCCAGCAGGGCAGTGAGGCCGCCGAAGGCGATCACCAGCACGAACGGATCGAAGCGCTCGAGCGCGCCCAGGAGCAGCAACGACACCGCCCCGGTTGCGACCCCCGGTCCGTTGGCGCCCTCGCCCTCCGCCGCGCGCAGCCAGAGGCACCCGCCGGCGATGGCGGCCAGGAACGCGGTGCTCGAGAACTGCAGGTTGACCAGCGTGCCGAGGCCGACGACGCCGTAGGTCAGGACGCACAGGCCCACGCGCCGCGCGGTGAGCCCGCGCGCGAGGCCCGTGTGGAACAGGCCGGTCCAGGCGGCGGCCTGCACGCCGACCAGGTGGAGCCCGTACCAGGGGACGTCGGGCGCGCGGCGGTACAGCGCCGCCACCACGCGTCCCACCAGCACGTTCGTGAACACCAGGTGCTCGTCGGGCTGCAGCGCCAGGCCCACGCCCGACGCGATCATCGCCATCACCGCGCCGTCGTTCGTGAAGAAGGGATCGAAGAGCGCCAGCGTGACGGCGATCAGGCCGGCCGCGAGCAGGGCCGAAGCCGCGAGCGCTCGCCGCGACGCGTTCTCGGGCATCTTGAGGTGCGCCATTCTAGCAGCGGCCCGGAACCGCGCCAGGTGCAGCGGACTTTGACCTTGACAGCCCCCGAGACCAAACCGATATTGGGATCGAGAAGCGGCGCTCCTTCGTGCCTCATGGAGTGTCGCTTCCGAGCGGACGTTGACGAAAGCGTGAGGTCGTGGCCGTTTGTCGTGGCCGTGAGTCGTATCGACGTATCCGATTGGGCACGGAGGATCTCGTGGAACAGAGTCCGCCGGGCTTCGAGGGGGGCTCGACGAAGGGGCCCCGAACAAGTACGTTGAAGTAGAAGAACGCGTCGCAATGACGCGTTGGGGCATGACCCCAAAGAAGACGTATGGGCCCGGGATCCCCTCCCGGGCCCTTCTTTCGTGCGTGGGTCTCCAGGGCTATCGCGGGAGATCGGGCAGGGCCAGCCGCAGCGGCCCCTCTTCCGTGTTGAGCAGGACGTCGGTCGACTCGACCGCCTCCACGATCCCGTTCGCCAGGCGATCGCCGGGCGCGTAGCTGTAGAGCGCGCCCGTCGGGGAGTACGCGAGGGCGAGCCGCTTCTCGGCCGACAGCGCGATCCCCGCCAGCACGAACTCCTCGACGGCCAGCTCCTGCGGGCGCATCACGAGCCGGCGGCTCACGCCCTGCCCGGCGATCGGCGTCAGCGTCTCCGCGTTGCCGCCCGGCCGCTCCAGCAGGCGCCCCTCGTCCACGACGCGCTCGACCAGCCCGGCGTTCTGCAGCACGATCGCGCGCACGTCGGTCGCGGGCGCTTCGCGCGCCCACAGGCTGACGCGCCCCAAGGCACCCGCGGGCGCCATCGCGGCCAGCGGCGGGTGCGCCTCGGCCGTCACCGCCAGCACGTCGCGCACGGTCGCCCGCTTGAGCGCGAGCGTGACGCGCGGCACGTCCGAGGCGGCGCTCGTCGCCGGCACCTCCTTGGCCCGCGACGAGGACACGCGCCTGTAGGTGCCGGGGGCCGACAGTGCGACGCCGGTCTTCTCGAGCGCGGCCAGAGCCTGATCGCCGTCCACGCCCGCCAGGTCCAGGCTGACGCGCCCGTGCACCTCTTCGTCCACCAGGAACGCCTGGCCGGTCAGCAGGTGGACCACCTGGAAGACGTCCGCCAGGTCCATGTCGCGCAGCCGCAGGTGGAGGGACCCCTTCGCCGGGACGCGCGGCCCCGTGTTGCGCACGGTGGTGGCCCGGCCCGCATCGCGGTCGACGCGGCAGGCCGTCTCCTCCTGGTCGAAGGGGTCCTCGTTCGGGAGCGGGATCTCGGCGTCGAGCCCGACGACGGGGCTGCGCCCCCGCACCTCGAACCGGTGGCACGCGCCCTGGCGCGCCACCAGGACTTCGCTGATCCGGAAGAAGCCGCGCTCCAGCCGCGTCTCGACTCCCCGCATGTTGGACTCGCCGACGGTCAGGCCGTTGACGAGGAACTCGTCGCCCAGCGACGCGCGGGTGAACACGACCGGGCGGTCGCGCGCGACCCCCGACAGCTCGGACAGGAAGAGACGCGGGTTGCGCTTGGTGCGTCGCAGCTCGGCGATCGTCTCCGACTTGGCGACCGCGAGCGCCTGGTCCTTGAGGAAGGCCTCCACCTGGGGACGCGGCGTCTTCTCCGCCAGGGCGCGGGCGCCGTCCGGCGGCGGCGGCAGCGGCGCGCGCGCGGGCCGGTAGGGCAGGTTCACGACCGTGGTGATGCGCACGCGGTCGCCCTCGGCCGGCGTGATCAGCATCGACTCCACGTCGACCAGCCGCGGGGACAGCACCATCTGCCGGAAGAAGCGGTCCACGTCCTCGAACCGGCCCAGCGCCGACAGCTCGATCGGCACCAGGCCGCGCGGCCCCGTCTCGCGCGGGGCGCGGGTGGTGACCAGCACGTCGGCCAGCTTGGCGCCGTCCGCCATCTCCTTGACGAGCGCGGCGTCGGTGCTGGGAAAAGGGCCGTCGGGCAGGATCCGCCGCAACGTCTCGAGGCGCCGGTCGAGCAGGAGCCGCTCGTCGGGGAAGGGGCGCTGGACCGTGGCTGCCAGCAGGAGGAGGGGGAGCGCCCGGGTCATCGATCCGGCGCGCATGTTAGCACCCGCGACCGCCGTGCGCGCGGCGGCCGCGGGTGCGGCCCCTCAGTTCCTGGCTTCGACGCGTATCTTGGTGGCCAGGATGGACCGGTCGTCCGACTCCATCCCGGTGACCGTGACCTGGTTGCCCACCTGCACGTCGCTGAGCTGGCGCGGGTCGCCCACGCCCAGGTAGGCCGTCCCCGAGTTGGTATGGACGAGCCGTCCGGCCACGACGAGGTCGGGCGGGTCCGTCCGCTCGACGCGACCCGTCACCTTGACGTCGGGCGCGGCGTCTACGCGCAGCTTGATCTCGCGCGCGACCAGCTCGTTGCGGCTGTTGAGCCGCGCCTTGACCACCACCACGTTGCCCACGCCCAGGATGCCGTAGCCGACCTCGACACCCTGCCGGAAGACGTGCGTCTCGCCGTCCACGATGAAGGTGGTGCCGTCCACCACCAGCCGGGTGGCGGTCAGCCCTTCGATGGCTCCGAAGAAGTCGCGCAGACCCCCCGAGGAGGCGACGGGATCGGGGATGACGCCGCTGACGTCCGACGTCGCGGTCGGGTTCTCGTCGTCACCGCAGCCGGCGAGGCCCAGGATGCCGATCGAGACGAGGAATAGAAGAGGAAGACGACGCACTGCGAATGGCATGGCACACCTCGTTCAGGGTGCCTTTCCTCTGACGCCACGGCCATGGTCGGGGCCGAACCGGCTCGCGGAACGGCGACGGCTCTGGCAGGCACGATCCGGCGGGCGGGACCCGCTCTTCGGACCGATCATACGCCTCGGCCCCGGCGCGCGAGGCTCCGCCCGGAATTTTGCGGAGGATGGCCCGCGTGCTGTCTAGTCGAACCCGCGCTTGCGGCGGCGGATGTTGCGGCGGCTGCCCTTCGCCTTGAAGGGGCGGTCTCCGCGGCCGAAGTCGTCGAAGCCGCCCATGTCGGGAGGCGACGACGGTGCGAACGGACGCCCGGCCCCGAAGGGCGGGCCCGACGGACGGAAGGGCGCACCTCCGCCCGCGGGACGCGGCGGACGGTTCTCCGCCTCGTTCACGCGCAGCGGCCGACCCTTGAGGTCCTTGCCGTTCATGAGGGAAATGGACTTCTGCGCCGCCTCGTCGTCCTCGAACTCCACGAAGGCAAAGCCGCGCGGGCGTCCGGTCTCGCGGTCGGTGGGGACCTTCGCGTCCACCACCTTGCCCGCCGCGCTGAACGCCTC
This sequence comes from Vicinamibacteria bacterium, assembly GCA_025923995.1. Lineage (GTDB taxonomy): Bacteria > Acidobacteriota > Vicinamibacteria > Fen-336 > Fen-336 > JAICEW01. Next base: position 30,192 of record JAICEW010000014.1, read on the forward strand.
GATGAGCTCCTCACGGGTGACGTCGAAGCTCAGGTTGCCGACGAACACCTTGTTCGAAATGGCCTGCTTCTCCTTCGTTTGCGTCAGGGCCGCCCGTTGTCGCGCACGAGGGCGCGACCGGCAAGAGGCCTCGGGGCGCGGCAGCCGAGGCCGAGCGACTGTAGCAGCAACCGCGAAGCGAGTCCATAGTCAACGCTCCCGGTTGACCTGCCCTCCGCTCCCGTGTGACGCTGCGCTGCGCTAACGACGACCGACGACGAGCGTGGCGCAAGCCCACCCCAAGAGCTAAGCACATGTCCGCCATCCAGGAAGCGCCGACGAACGATTTCCTTCGCCGGCGGACGCTGCTGCGGGAGGCGACGCTGGCCGCCCTGCTCGCGCTCGTGACCGCGCTCGTGGTGCGGCACCTGGGCCCCGGGCCGTTGACCGTCGCGATCGGCGGCTTCGACACACCCTATCGCAGCGGCCCCTGGGGCAAGGCGCTGCGCGTGGACCTCGACGCCCCGGCCAGCCGCGAGGGACGGCTCACCTTCTACTTCCGCCCCCTGCGCGACGGCGCGCAGCTCCGGCTGCCGATCGTCCCTCACGGCTCGACGCGCGTCTCCTTCCGGGCCCGAGCGATGGTCCGCTCCTCGCTGGGCGCGTTCGCATCGGGCGTGCCCGTGCCCGAAGTGCTGGTGGACACGGGGCCCTGGGACCGATACGTCCTCGAGGTCCCGGAGAACGCCGCCCGCAAGGACGGGATCACGCTGGCCCTGTTCCTGCGTGCGCGTCCGGTCGTCGCCGGAGCGCACGCCGGGCGGCCGGAGATCCTGGTGGACGAGGTGACCCTGGACTCGGTCGGCTGGCTCGACCTGGCCTGGCCCGCCGTGGTCTGGCTGGCGCTTGCTCCGCTCGCGTTCCTGTTGTTCGCGTGGCTCCTGGGCCATTCACGGCGCGTGGCCTGGGGGGTCGGCCTGGCCGCGTCGGCGGCCGTGATCGCGCTGGCGCGCGTCGCGCCGCTGGCCACGGCCATGGCGGTGCCGCGCCTGGTGCCGCTGGCGCTCGTCTTTGGACTGGCGGCGCACTTCCTGATGCGTCGCTTCACCCACCTGGACGGGCGGACGGCGGTGGCCTGGGGCTGGCTGCTCGCGCTCGGCCTGCTCGTGCGTGCCTCGCTGCCGTTCTTCCCGGACCACAACCCGCCGGACCTGCAGACGCACGTGGACCGCACGCTGGACTTCGCGGACGTGCCGTGGGAGTACGGCGCGCTTCTGCGCTACGGCTCGCACCTGCCGACCGCCTCGCAGACGGCGGCGCCGGCGACGGACCTGTTCGGCTCGACCGTGCTCGTGCCCTATCCGCCCCTGCCGTACTTCGTGTACTACGGCCTCGCGCGCCTGGGAGCGGATCCGCTGTGGGCCATGACCGCGGTCAACGTGCTGCTGGCGCTGGCCGTGGCGCCGGTGCTGTTCCTGGCCGCCCGCCACGTCTGGGACGAGCGCGCGGGCTGGCTCGCGTCGACGCTGTACCTGCTCGACCTGGCGGTGTGGCATCACGTCGGACGCGTCCACGCGCCCTCCTCGTTCGGCGCCGCGCTGGGCACCGCGGCGCTGCTGGCGCTGGCCGCGGCGTCCGAGCGCATGACGTCGGCCCGTGCGGTCGCGCTGATGGGAGGCGTCCTCGGTCTCGCGGTGCTGGGATACTCGGCGCTCGTGGTGCAGGTCGGGCTCTTCGGCCTCGTGCTGCTCGCCCTGTTGTCGCTCGACGCGGCCGGCCTGACCGTCCGCGCCCGGGTGGGCGTCGGCCTCGCCCTCGCGGCCGGCGGCCTGCTGGCGGTGGCGCTCTATTACGGCCACTACGTGCCCGGGCTCGTCCAGGGGACACCGGCGGTCGAGGCGGAGCCGAGCATCTTCAGCGGCAAGACCGTGCTCGGGATCTTCCGCAACGAGGGCCGGCAGAGCTATCGCATCTGGGCCCTGGGCTTCGCGGCGCCTGTCGCGGCCGGCCTGCTGGCCGCGCCCTGGGCCCTGCGCCGCGCGCGCGCCTCCGCCCGGCCGGTGCTGATCGCCTGGCTCGCCGCCTGGGCGCTCATCATGCTGCTCAAGGACCCGCTCTTGTTCCCCAAGATGCTGCGCTGGGCCAAGGAGGACCAGTTCATCTCGCCCCTGCTGTGCCTGTTCATCGGAGCGGGGGTGGCGGCCATCCGGCCGCGTGCCTGGCGAGGGGCCGCGGCGGGGGTGGTGCTGGCGGTTGCGCTGGCGCTGGCCGCGCGGGACTTCTACTTCCACGCGAACACGCTCTGGCTCTAGTTCGCCCGCCGGGTCTGGTATAAACCGGCCGTGGCGAGCCCCCAGCCCCGCAAGGCCTCGGCGAAGCTCCTCTCGGGCACGCCCTCGCGCTACGCGACCGTGGACGGCCACCGCGTGCACTACAAGAAGGTGGGTGCCCGCGGGCCCGTCCTGCTGTTCGTCCACGGCTGGGCCTGCGACCTGAGCTTCTGGCGCCACCAGGCCGAGCGCTTCCACGACCGCGCCACGCTGCTGTTCGTGGACCTGCCGGGCCACGGACGCAGCGACAAGCCGCAGGTCGAGTACACGCACGACCTCTTCGCGAACGCGCTCGAGGCCGTGCTCGCCGACGCCGGCGCGCGCGACGCCGTGCTCGTGGGCCACAGCGTGGGCGGCTCGATCGTGCGCCAGCTCCACCGCCGCCACCCCGACCGCTCGCGGGCGATCGTGCTGGTGGACGCGAGCCTGCGCCCGTTCTGGAGGGAGCCGGAGCACCTGGCCCAGCTGCTCGCGCTGATGCGCGGGCCCGAGTACCTGAAGGGCGCGCTGGGCCTGGTCGAGATGATGGTGGCGGACCACACGCCGGCCGTGGCCGGGCTCGAGATCCGCCTGCGCATGTTGACGACGCCGCAGCACGTGATGGCCGGCATGCTGGCGGCGATGGACGATCCCGCGCTGTGGGCGGAGGACCCGATCGAGCGGCCCGTGCTGGCCCTGCTCTCCCGCTCCTCCCGGTACCGCGACGACCAGGAGGCGTTCCTGCGCCGGTTGGCCCCGCAGCTCGACCTGCGCTGGCTGGACGACGTCGGCCACTTCATGATGCTGACCCAGCCCGACGTCGTGAACGCCGCGCTCTCGGAGTTCCTGGCCGCGCTCGCGCCGGCGTCGTGATGCGCGCCGGCGTCCCCGCCGCCACGGCCTGCGCGCTCGTGCTCGCCGCCTGCTCGGCGCCGCGCGAGGCGCTGGTCGTGACCGGGACGCCCGCCGCGGGCGCGGCCCGGCGCGCCGGGCTGCAGCCGGGCGACCTGCTGACGTCGTGGGAGCGCGCGTCCCGGTCCGGACCGCTGTCCTCGACGTTCGCGCTCGCGCGCGTGGAGATCGACGAGGCCCCGCTCGGCGAGGTGACGCTGCGCGGACGTCGTGGCTGGCGCTCGCGCGCGTGGACGATGCCGGCCGGCGCCTGGGAGATCGAGGCGCGCCCGCGCCTGGACGCCGACGCCGAGGCGGCGGTCGAGCGCGCGCGGCAGGCCAAGGGCGACCCCATGTCCGCGGCCCGCGAATGGCAGGCGCTAGCGGAGCGCGCCCCGGGCGACGCGGCGGCGTGGGCGGGCCTGCAGGCGGGACGGGCCTGGCTGGCGGCGCGCCAGCCCGACGCGGCGTCGCGGGCGTTCGCCGCGGCCGAGGGAGCGCTCGAGGGACGGCCGCTCGACCAGGCCGTGGCCGCCGACCAGGCCGGGGACGCGCTGCGCGCCGCGGGCGCGCTCGCCGACGCGGCCGCCGCGTACGAGCGCGCGCTCGCGCGGCGCGAGGCCGCCTCGCCACGCAGTCTCGCGCTGGCGCAGAGCCGGTTCGCGCTCGGGCGGCTCGCCCGCAGGCGCAACGACGTCACGCTGGCCGCGTCGCACCTCGCCGTCGCGCGCGAGCTGCGCGAGTCGCTCGCCCCCGACAGCGCGGGGCTCGCGCTGGTCTGGCACGACCTGGGCGCGATCGCCTTCTCCCGCGGAGCGCTCGCGGAGGCCGAGGCCGCGTACGAGCGCGCGCGCGACATCCAGCAGCGCCGCGTCCCCGAGAGCCTGGACCTGGCCAACACGCTGTCCGCGCTGGGCAGCGTCGCGTCCCAGCGGAGCGAGTTCGCCCAGGCCGAAGCGCTCCACGGCCAGGCCCTGGCCCTCACGGAGCGGCTCAGCCCCGACGGCGTGGAGCACGCCTACGTGCTGAACCGCCTCGGCGTCGTCGCGCGCGAGCAGGGCGACCTGGAGGACGCGGAGGCGTTCCACCGCCGCGCGCTCGACGTGTTCGAGAAGGCGGTGCCCGAGGGCGTCGAGGTCGCGGGCTCGCTCAACAACCTGGGGCTGGTCGCGCAGGCACGCAGCGACTGGTCGGCGGCCGAAGGGTTCCACCGGCGCGCGCTGGCCATCCGCGAGCGGCTCAACCCGCAGGGCGGCGACGTCGCGGCCAGCCTCAACAACCTGGGCGCGGTGGCGCGCGAGCGCGGCGACTTCGCGGCCGCCGAGGTCGCCCTGCGGCGGGCGCTCGAGATGAAGCGCGGGCTCGCTCCCGACAGCCTCACGCTCGGCGTGTCGCTGCACAACCTGGGAGAGGCCCTGCTGGGCCAGCGCCGGTTCGACGAGGCGCGCGCGTGCTTCCGCGAGGCGCTGGCGATCCGCGGGCGGCTGGCCCCGGGCAGCGGCGACGTGGCCACGGACTGGCACTCGCTGGGCCTGGTCGACCGCGAGCAGGGTCGCACGGAGGCCGCCCTCGCCCGGTGGCGCACCGCCCTCGACCTCATGGACGCGCAGCGCGGCAAGCTGGCCGTGGGCGACCGCGCCGGCTTCACCGCGCGCTACGCGGTCATCTACCAGGACACGATCGAGGCGCTGCTCCACCTCGACCGCCCGGCCGAGGCGTTCGCGGTGCGCGAGCGCCTGCACGCGCGCGCCATGCTGTCGCTGCTGGGCCAGCGCGAGCAGGAGCCGGTCGAGCCGCGGCCGCTCGACCTTCCCCGCGCGCGCGCCGCCCTCGATCCCGGCGTGACGCTCGTGGCGTACGCGGTGCTGCGCCACGCGACGGCGGCGTTCGTGGTGCGCGGCGCCGGGGTCGCGGGGCCGGCCGTGTCCGCGTTCGTGATCCCGCTGGACGAGGGCGCGCTGCGCGACCGCGTCGTGGCCTTTCGGGGGCTGATCGAGCGCGGGCGCAGCTCGCCCGAGATCGAGCCCGCCCTGGCCGCGCAGGGCGAGCGGCTGTTCGCCGACCTGCTCGCGCCCGCGGGCCGCGCGCTCGAGGACGCCGAGCGCATCCTGATCTCGCCCGACGGCGCGCTCCACCTCCTGCCCTTCGGCGCGCTCGTCCGCCAGCGCGAGCCTCTGCGTTTCCTGGCCGAGTGGAAGCCGCTGCCCACCGTGGCCTCGGCCAGCGTGTACGCGGAGATCAAGAAGACCCGGCGGGCCGCGGCCGACGACCAGCCGGTGCTGGCCGCGTTCGGTGATCCCTCCCCTTCGGCCTCGCCCGCGGGCGAAGGCTCGCGCGGGGCGCGCGAGGCCCTGCGTGCGCTGCCCTACAGCCGGGAGGAGGTCGACCGCATCGCGTCCCTGTTCGGTGCGGGGGCGCGCCGCTACCTGGGCGCCGCCGCCACCAAGGACGAGGCCCTCGCGCTGGACCGGCGGGTCCGGTACGTCCACTTCGCGACGCACGGGCTGATCGACGCCCGCTCCCCGCTCGACTCCGCGCTGGTGCTGGCGCCGCCGCCCGGCCGCACGGCCGACGACGGGCTGCTGCGCGCGTGGGAGGTGCGCGATCGGCTCCGGCTCGACGCGGACCTGGTCGCGCTGTCGGCCTGCGAGTCCGGCCTCGGACGCGAGGCCGCGGCCGAGGGGCTGATCGGCCTGGCGCGCGCGTTCCAGCACGCCGGGGCCCGCTCGGTCCTGGCCTCGCTGTGGGCCATCTCGGACCGCTCGACCGCGCCCTTCATGGAGTCGTTCTACGAGCGGGTGCGGCAGGGGGGGCCGCGCGACCGCGCCCTGCAGGACGCGCAGGTGGCCAGCCTGCGCCAGGGTGCGCACCCGTTCCACTGGGCGGCGTTCCAGCTCTCCGGCGACTGGCGGTGACCAGCGGCGCGGTCGTGGTCCCGGTCCGGCGGCCGCCGCCGCTGCGGCGGGACGTGCGCGCGCTGCTGGACCCGCGCCACAACCCGTTCTTCGCGCACGGAGAGGCGCAGTGCTTCCTCGTGCTCCGCGACGGCTGGGTGCTGGAGGACAACCTGCCGATGCGGAACGCGCTCGAGCGGATGGGCTTCGAGCGCTACAAGACCTATCGCGTGTACGAGCGCCTGCTGTGAGGACGGCGGTCACCGGCGCGACCGGGTTCATCGGCCGCCACCTGCTGCGTGCCCTGCGCCGCCGCGGATGGGGCGCCACCTGCCTGGTCCGCCGCAAGGAGGCCGAGGCCGAGCTCCGCAACGACGGCTGGGACGTGGTCCCCGGCCACCTGGACGACGAGAACGCGCTGCGCGAACTGGTCGCGCGCACCGACATCGTGTTCCACGTGGCGGGCCTCACGGGCGGCAGCGCCGGCGAGCTCGGGCGCGTCAACGTCGACGGCTCCCTGCGCGTCGGCCGGGCGGCGCACCGCGCCGCGGCCGCGCGCATCGTGTACGTCTCCTCCCTGGCCGCCAGCGGCCCGTCGCGTCCGGGCGAGCCGCTCGACAAGGCCGATCGCTCGGCGCCGATCAGCGGGTACGGGCGGAGCAAGGCCGAGGGCGAGCGGGCGGTGATGGAGAGCGGCGTGCCCTACACGATCGTGCGCCCGCCCGCGGTGTACGGGCCGTTCGATCGTGAGCTCCTGCGCCTGTTCCGCTGGGCCCTCAAGGGCTCGGTGCCCATGATCGGGGACGGCGGCCAGCAGCTCTCGCTCGTGTACGGCGGCGACCTGGGCGAGGCGCTGGTGGCCGCGGCCGAGCGCCCGGCCACGCTGAACCGCGTGTACCACGTGGCCCATCCCGAGGTGGTGACGCAGCGCGAGCTGATCCAGGCGATCGGTCGCGCGCTGGGCCGCCGCGTGAACCTGTTCCCCGTGCCGGCAGCGGTGGCGCGCGTCGTCCTCGAGCTGAGCGGCCTCGCCAGCCGGCTCACCGGCCGGCGCACCCTGCTCACGGGCGACAAGGGCTCCGAGCTGCTGGCCCCCGCCTGGACGTGCCTGTCGAGGGAGTTCGAGCGCGACGCCCGCTGGTCGGCGGCGACGGGGCTCGCGGCCGGGCTCGCGACCACCGCGACCTGGTACCGCGAGTCGGGCTGGCTGCTGGCCAAGCGCATCCCGCGATGACGAGAACGCTCGCGGTCGACCTCTGTTCACTGGCCTACGCCGCCTTCGCGACCTCGGTCACGCTCGCGCGCTGGCCCGCGGGCGTCGCTGGCCTCGTGCCCGTCCTGCTCGTCTACGCGGTGCTGGCGGCCGCGGCGCTGCTCGCACCGCGGGGACGCGCCGGCGGATCGCTCGCGGGATTCCTGGCCGACTTCTACCCGCTCCTGCTCACGGCGGGTCTCTACACCGCGATCGGCGCGCTGAACCGGGCCGTCGGGACGAGCCACGATGCGGCCGTGCAGCGCTGGGAGGCCGCCCTCTTCGGCGGCCAGCCCGCGCACGACTGGATCCGCGCGCAGCCCTGGCCCTGGCCGAGCGCGATCCTGCACGTCGCGTACCTGTCCTACTACGCGATCCTCGCGGCGGCGCCGCTCGGGGCCTGGCTCGGCGGGGACGTCCTCGGTGCGCGACAGACGACGCTGGCGATGTCGGTCGCGTTCTTCGCCTGCTACGCCGTGTTCCTCGTCTTCCCGGTCGCGGGCCCGCACTACTCGTTCCCCGCCGCGCACAACGCGGCGACCGCGGTCGCGCCCGCGCAGCTCACCTACCGGCTGCTCGACGCCGGCGCCGCGTGGGGCACCGCGTTCCCGTCCTCCCACGTGGCCGTCTCGCTGGTGGCGGCCGGCTGCGCGCTGCGGTTCCGGCGCGGGCTGGGCCTGGCCCTGGCCCCCCTCACCATCCTGCTCGCGCTGGGCACCGTCTACGGCCAGTTCCACTACGCCGTCGACGCGCTGGGCGGCGCGCTGGTGGCCGCGGCCGTGCTCGCGCTCGCATCGGCCCGGGCCCGCGGTAACATGGCCGGCCCGTCGGCGGGGGCCTGACGGGCGCTCGACAGGAGACCTTCGATGCTGCGCAGGCTGGCCGTCGCGTCCCTCCTCGCCGCGCTCTGCGTGCCGCTGGTGCGCGCGCGCTCCATCCCGTCGGACCCGGTGGACCTGGTGATGGTGACGCGCATCCGCGAGGAGGGCCTCAAGCGTTCCCAGGTCATGGAGACCGTCCAGGAGCTGACGGACGTGATCGGGCCGCGGCTCACGGGCTCGCCGCAGATGAAGCGCGCGAACGAGTGGACGCGCGAGCGCCTGGCCGGCTGGGGCCTGGCCAACGCGCACGTCGAGAGCTGGGGGCCCTTCGGCCGCGGCTGGAGCTACGAGCGCTCGTCGGTGACGATGGTCTCGCCCCAGGTGGTGCCGCTGATCGCGCTGCCCAAGGCCTGGACGCCGGGCACGCCAGGCCCCGTGCGCGGCAAGGCCAAGCGGGTGCGAATCGGCACGAAGTCCGACTTCGACCGCCACAAGGGCAAGCTGGCTGGCCTCGTCCTGTTCCTCTCGGCCCCACGCACCCTGCGCGCGCCCGAGCGGCCGCTGTTCAACCGCTACAGCGAGGACGACCTGCAGTCGCTCTCCCACTTCGACGTGGGCGCGGCCGCCGACAACGACGGCGACGAGCCGCGCCGCTCCCGCCGCCGCTTCCAGCGCGACCTGGCCGAGTTCCTCGCGGCCGAGAAGGCGCTGGCCACGATGGAGGCGAGCGAGCGCGAGGGGACGCTCGTGCGCGTCATGGGCGGCGGCTCGCGCGACACGGAGGGGCAGCCCGGCGTGCCCGCGCTGGTGATGGCCGCCGAGCACTACAACCGCGTCCTGCGGCTCATCGACAAGAAGCAGGAGGTGCAGCTCGAGCTGGACGTGAAGGCCACGTTCCACGACGGCGACGAGTCGTCCTCCAACACGTTCGCGGAGATCCCGGGCACCACGGACGAGGTGGTGATGGCCGGCGCGCACCTCGACTCCTGGCACGCGGGGACCGGAGCCACCGACAACGCCGCCGGCTCGGCGGTGGTGATGGAGGCCGTCCGCATCCTGAAGGCGCTGGAGGTGAAGCCGCGCCGGACCATCCGCGTCGCGCTGTGGAGCGGGGAGGAGCAGGGCCTGCTGGGCTCGCGCGCGTACGTCGAGCGGCACTTCGCGGCCCGCTCGGACGCCGAGGAGGCGCGCCGCTCGAAGGAGGGGCGGCGTCCCCGCGGCGCGCTCACCATCAAGCCGGAGCACGCGAAGCTGTCCGCGTACTTCAACGTCGACAACGGGACCGGCAGGATCCGGGGCATCTACACGCAGCAGAACGCGGCCGCGGCCCCGCTGTTCGAGGCCTGGCTCGAGCCCCTGCGCGACCTGGGCGCGACGACGGTCACCAACCGGAACACCGGCGGCACCGACCACCTCTCCTTCGACGAGGTGGGCCTGCCCGGCTTCCAGTTCATCCAGGATCAGGCGGACTACTCGACCCGCACCCACCACACGAACCTGGACGTCTACGACCGGCTGCAGAAGGAGGACCTGATGCAGGCCTCGGTGGTGCTGGCGTCCTTCCTCTACGAGGCGGCCCAGCGCGAGGAGCGCTTCCCGCGCAAGCTCCTCTCGCCCAGCCAGCTCGGCCCCCAGCCGACGCCGACTCCCGAGCCCTCGCCCGATCCCGACGCCGACCCGGAGCCCGAGGCCTCGCCGTCCCCGTCGCCCTCTCCGGCCGCGACGCCGTCCGCGCGGACGTCCGGAGCCCGGCCGTGAGCGGGCCCGTCCCCGCCATCAAGGTGCTGCTGCTCCCCAAGGACACGAACGCGCTGGGGACCATCTTCGGCGGCGTGATCCTGTCGCACATCGACCTCGCCTCCGCGGTCGAGGCGCGCAAGGCCGCGGCGCACCGCTACGTGACCAAGGCCATGCACGAGGTGGAGTTCCACGAGCCGGTGTTCGTGGGGGACATCGTCAACTTCTTCACGGAGACGGTGCGCATCGGACGCACGTCCATCACCGTGCGCGTCACGGTCGTGGCCGAGCGCTGGGGCGCCGGCCAGGGCGAGCACGTCAAGGTGACCGAGGCCGAGGTGGTCCTGGTGGCCGTGGGCGCCACGGGCCAGCCGATCCCCATCAAGACCTGACGGCAAGGGAGACCGCGACGTCTTTGTGGTCTCCGCGGCGAGTGGCGTACCATGGGGGTTCGATGAGCACCGCCCTGGCCCCCCGGCGCAAGACACTCAAGGTCGTCTGTCCCCACGACTGCCCGGACACCTGCGTGATGACGGTGGACGTCGAGGACGGGCGCGCGGTCGGCCTGGGGGGCGACACCGAGCACCGCTTCACGGCCGGCTTCCTGTGCGCCAAGGTCAACCACTACCTGGAGCGCGTCTACAGCCCGGACCGCGTCCTCCATCCGCTGCGGCGGGTGGGGAAGAAGGGCGAAGGGAAGTTCGAGCGCATCTCGTGGGACCAGGCGCTCGACACGATCGCCGAGCGCTTCAGGGACGTGATCGCGCGTCACGGGGCGCAGGCGATCCTGCCCTACTCCTACGCGGGCAACATGGGCCTCCTCTCGTACGGGAGCATGGACAGGCGCTTCTTCGGCGCGCTGGGCGCGAGCCTGCTGGACCGCACGATCTGCGCCAGCGCGGGCACGGCCGGCCTGAAGGCCACCATCGGCCGCAGCCTGGGCTTCGACCCC
>JAICEW010000015.1 GCA_025923995.1 Vicinamibacteria bacterium
CCGCTCCCGTTCAGCGTGTGCAGGAAGCGCGGCTTGGCCTTGGGCTCGGGGCGGTAGCGCAGGTTGGCGCGCCGCGCCTGGAAGTCCGTGCAGTTCGAGCAGGACGAGATCTCGCGGTACGCGTCCTGGCCCGGCAGCCACACCTCGAGATCGTAGGTCTTCGCGGACTGGAAGCCCATGTCCCCGGTCGAGAGCGCGACCACGCGGTACGGCAGCTCCAGCCGCTTCAGCACTTCCTCCGCGTCCGTGACCATCGCCTCCAGCTCGTCCATCGAGGTCTCGGGCGTGGTGAGCTTCACCATCTCGACCTTGTGGAACTGGTGCTGGCGGATGAGCCCGCGCACGTCCTTGCCGTAGGACCCGGCCTCGCTGCGGAAGCAGGGCGTGAACGAGACGTACTTCTTGGGCAGCTCCGCCGCCTCCAGGATCTCGTCCCGGTGCAGGTTCGTGACCGGCACCTCCGCGGTGGGGATGAGGTACAGGTCCCTGTCGCCGGCGCGCGTCTTGAACAGGTCGCTCTCGAACTTGGGCAGCTGGCCCGTGCCCACCAGCGTCTCCGCGGTGACCAGGTAGGGCGGGATGACCTCGCGGTAGCCCCGTTCGCGCGTGTGGACGTCGAGCATGAACTGGATGAGCGCGCGCTCGAGGCGCGCGCCCTGGTCCCACAGCACCGCGAAGCGGGCGCCCGAGACCTTGGCCGCGCGCTCGAAGTCCAGGATGCCCAGGGCCGGCCCCAGCTCCCAGTGCGGCTGCGGCTTGAAATCGAACGTCCTGGGCGTGCCGACCCGACGGACCTCGACGTTGGCGTCGGCGTCCGCTCCCACCGGCACCGAGTCGTCGGGCAGGTTGGGGACGCCCAGCAGGCTCTGCTGCAGCGCCTCCTCGGTCGACTGGAGCGTGCCTTCCAGCTCCTTGACCGCTTCCGCGACCACCTTCATCTCGCCCTTGAGGTCGCTCGTGTCCTCGCCGGCGCGCCCGCGCTTCGCGATGTCCTCGCCCACGACCTTCTGGCGGTGGCGGAGCTGCTCCACGCGCGTGAGCGCGGCCCGGCGCTCCTGGTCGAGGGTCCAGGGATCCGCATCCAGCAGCGACCTCTCCGCCTCGCGGCCGCGGCGGCGGAGCCGCTCCAGCACCTGCTCCTTCTCGTCCACCACGCGCTTGAGGTCCAGCACGGCACGATGCTCCTTGAAGAGAACGCGCAGGATAGCACGCCAGGCGCTCGTGTTAGCATCGACGGGAATGACCAAGATCCGCAAGGCCGTGTTTCCCGCCGCGGGACTGGGCACGCGCTTCCTGCCCGCCACCAAGGCGCAGCCGAAGGAGATGCTGCCGCTGGTGGACAAGCCGATCATCCAGTACGTGATCGAGGAGGCGGTGGCCGCGGGGCTCACCAACATCATCATCGTCACCGGACGCGGCAAGAACGCGATCGAGGACCACTTCGACGTCTCGTACGAGCTGGAGAGCCTGCTGGAGGAGCGCGGCAAGACCGACCTGCTGGAGCAGGTGCGCGCCATCTCCAACATGATCAGCGTCTCCTACGTGCGCCAGAAGGAGACCCTGGGGCTCGGCCACGCGGTGCTGATGGCGAAGGACCTGGTGGGCGACGAGCCCTTCGCGGTCATGCTGGGCGACGACATCATCGATGCGCCCGTTCCCTGCATGCGGCAGATGGTCGACGTGTTCGAGAGGCACCAGGGCCCGGTGGTCGCGGTGCACCAGGTGCCCCGCGCGGAGATCTCCGCCTACGGCGTGATCGCGGGCGCTCCCGAGGGTGCGTCCGACCGTCTCTTCCGCGTGCGCGACATGGTGGAGAAGCCGCCCGCGGACGAGGCGCCCAGCGACCTGGCCATCATCGGTCGCTACATCCTCACGCCCGACATCTTCGCGGAGCTGGAGAAGACGCCGCGCGACACGGCCGGCGAGATCCAGCTCACGAACGGCATGCGCTCGCTGGCCCAGCGGCGGCCGTTCTTCGCCTACAAGTTCGAGGGCCGGCGCCACGACGCCGGCAACAAGCTGGGCTTCCTGAAGGCCACCGTCGAGTTCGCGCTGAAGCGTGACGACCTGGGCGCCGAGTTCCGCGAGTACCTGAAGTCGCTGGACCTGTAGAGCCCTCCGCTCGACGCGCCGGAGACGCCTTGGTTCAACTCCGCGCGGCGTCGAGCACGTCGCGCACGGCGGGCATCGCACAGAAGCCTTCGCGCAGCGCGTCGTCCCACGTGCCGCCCATGATGGTCCGTACGGCGCGCTCGCCCTCGGCCGACGACGACTTCGCACCCCGCTCGTCGCCGAGCCGGCGCTTCAGGATCGCGAGCGTACCCGCCGACTTCCAGACCTCGAGCGGCGCGGCGACGCCCCGCAGCGCCGCAAGGGTGGATTCGAGGTCCGCCGCCGCTTCCTCCAGGCCTCGCCCCTGCTCGAGCGCGACACTGCCGCGGAGACGCGCGCTCGTACAACGGTAGTTGCGCGCCCCGACGCGCTCGGCCACGTCGGCCAGGCTGGCCGCGAACTCGAGCGCGCGAGCATGGTCGCCCAGGACCAGGCAGTGCTCCGCCGAGGCGGCGGCGACCCGCAGCTCGCTGAGCCAGCGCAGCCACGTGTTCCCGCTGACATGCGATCGCAGCTCGACGAGGAGGGCAGACGCCTCCGCGCCACGGCCCTGCCGCGCCTCGTCCACGGCGAGGCCGAGCAGCACTTCCGCCTCCAGCCCCCAGACCGGGCGCTCGCGCGCGATGCTCCAGGCTTCGGCGTCGTACGCCCGCGCGCGATCCAGAGCGCCAAGCTCCCGGTAGACCCAGGCCATCTGGGTCAGCAGCCTCGGCAGCCAGAACCAGTCCCCGTTGCGGCGCGCGGCAGCGGTGGCGTCGCCGAAGTCCTCGAGCGCCTCGGAAAGGCGCCCCTGGTTCCCGCGTGCCAGGCCCGTCAGCATCCAGGCGCCGAGAGCGTAGAAGCCGTCGCCTCGCTCGCGGGCCAGGGCCATGGCCTCGACGCTGTGCACCTCCGCCGCCGCGAACTGCGTCTGGAAGTAGTGGACGAGGGCACGGTAGCCGAGCGCCGTCTGGAGCGCGATCGCGAACTCCGCAGCCCTGGGGGAGGCGATCGCCCGGTCGAGGAGCGGGATCGCCTCGGCGAACCGCCCTTCGCCGACGAGTGCCTGGCCCATTCGCGCGTCCGCCTCGGCCGCGGCCGGCCTCGATCCGAAGCGGGCGGCCACCTCGCGCAGCTCCGCGGCCCGCGCGCTCATCGCCTCCAGGCGGCGCGCGAAGAAGAGCGCGTCGCACAGACCGGCCAGGGCGGCCTGCTGAGCGGGCGCCGATCCGTCGGTCCGGGCACCGGCAAGCATCGACTCGAAGTCCTCCGCCGCTGCCTCGAAGCGGCCCTGCGCCAGGCGCACGCTGCCCCGCTTGTGATGGAGGGAGATGGTGCGCACGCTGGTCGTCTCCGGCGCCAGGCGGTCGAGCCAGCGGAACGCCCAGTCGTATTGCTCCTCGGCCTCGGCATACGCGAACGAGCGTGCGGCGTTGTCGCCGGCGTGCCCGCGGAAGGTGACGGCCTCCGCGAACTCGTGCCCCTCCTCGTAGTGCCGCGCGATCTCGGTGGCGAGGCGCGGCGCCTGGTCCGCCCAGTGGCGGCGGAGGGACGCGGCCAGCGCACGATGGAGCTCGTGACGACGCGAGACCACGAGCTCGTCGCGCAACGCCTCGGCGTACAGCGAGTGCGCGAACCGGTAGCGCGCCGCCGGCGTTCCGTCCGGCAGCGCGTCCTCGCGTTCCTCGATCAGCAGCCGCCGGACCCGGCACACCCGGCGCAGGTCCTCCTCCACCTCCCGCTTTCCCCGGCCCGTAACCTCGGCGATCAGGGGGCTCGCGAACTCGGGGCCCGCGAGGCTTGCGACCTCGAGGATCTCGCGCTCCGGAGGCGCGAGCCCCTCCAGGTGCTCGCGCACGAGCTCCTGGAGACCCTTGACGGGCGCGAGGTCGAGGCCCTCCTGCGGGCGGGCCAGGGAGCATCCCTGGGGGGTGCCGACCACGTCTCCGCGCTCGATCAGGAGGTCGACCAGGCTCCGCACGAAGAGCGGCAGTCCCTCCGTACGCACAAACAGGGCCGTGGCCATCGAGGGTGGAAGTCGATGGCCCGGAAACCGGGCCTCGAGATACGCCTCCACCTCGGTCTGCCCGAACGCGCCGAGGGCGCACTCGCGCGCGGCGCCGCGCGACGTGAGGTCGAGGAGGCAGCGCTTCAGATGCGGGTTCGTCACGTCCATGTCGGCACGGCGCATGGAGGCCACGATCAGCGTCCGCTGCCTCGCCAGCCGGAACCCCAGGTGCTGCAGCAGGTCCACGCTGGCCGCATCGGCCCACTGCAGATCCTCGATGAACAGCACGATGGGGAAGATCCGCGACGCCGCCTCGAAGAAGTCGCCGGCCTCGCGGATGAGCCGTTCCTTGGTGGCGCCGGTCGTCTGGCGACGAAGCGCCCCGTCGGGATCGGGGATCAGGCCGGCCGGCATCTGCACGCAGACCGTGGGGGCGTACTTGCGCAATACCTCGGAGGCCTGGTCGTGGGCTCGGCTGAGGAGCAGGCGGCCGGCGGCGTCGAGGAACGGCTGGAACGGCTCGCCGGGGCCGTGCGCCTCGGCGCATCGCCCGGCCACGACCGTCACTGGCGTCGGCCCGGCGCGCGTGCGGCGCAGGAACTCACCGAGCAGCGCGCTCTTGCCCACGCCCCGCTCGCCGGTCACGAATGCGATGCTGCCCGCGCCCGAGACAGCGGCTGCCAGACGCTCGTCCAGCCAAGCCATTTCCGACTGGCGGCCCACGAACACCTCGCGTATCGACGGCCCGCCCGAGGCCGACTTCGCGGCCGCGCGCAGGGCATCGAGGGTGTGACGCGCCGAGGAGAAGCGCTGCTCGGGCTTCTTGGCGAGCGCGCGCCGCAACGCGGAGTCCAGAGCGAGGAGCTCGGGCGAGTCGCCCAGCGGCAAGGGCTCGTCATAGAGCGTGGCGGAGAGCGCGGCCGCGACGGTATCGCGGGCGAACGGCGCACGGCCGGAGAACGCCTCGTAGAGGACCGCTCCCAGTGAGAAGACGTCCGCGCGCGCGTCGACCGCATGGCCGAGGATCTGCTCGGGCGCCATGTACCCCGGTGTTCCCACGATCGTCCCGGGCAGCGTCACCTCCTCCGACGGCGTGCGGAGAGTGAACGTGTCCTCGTCGCGGACCTCGCGCGCCAGCCCGAAGTCGACGAGCTTGACCCGGGGTGCCAGGAAGATGTTCGAGGGCTTGACGTCGCGGTGGACCACGCCCGCGTCGTGAAGCGCCGAGAGGGCGGCCACCAGGTCTTCCGCGAGCTCCAGCGCCTCCCCCGGCGCCAACGGTCCCTGGCGCAGGCGTTGGGCGAGCGTCTCGCCGGGAAGGAACTCCATGGCCATGAACGGCCGGCCGCGCTCCTCTCCCACCTCGAAGATCGGGCAGAGGTTCGGGTGGCTGACCCGCGCCGCGGCGCGCGCTTCGCGCAGGAAGCGCTGGCGCGACGCCCGGTCGGTCCGCTTCAGCGTCTTGAGCGCGACCTTCCGCCGAAGATCCTCGTCCTCGGCGGCGAACACGAGGCCCATGCCGCCCTCGCCGAGCGGTTCGAGCACCCGGTAGCGTCCGATCCGGGAGGGAATGGTCGCCGAAGACGGGGGACCCGGCTGCCAGTCGAGCAACCAGCGGAGGATGCTCATGATGTCGTTCCTGGGCGGGCACCCGCGGTCTCATCGCGGTGACCGCTGGCCGACGGTATGGAGTTCGGGAGGCGAAGTCAACCCGCTCGTCTCAGCCTGTCGACCTTCCGACGACCGGCGAGTGGCGCACCTGAACGAGATGAGGTAGGCCCCCGGGGCCTTGCGGCGGCCCCGGGGGGTCATCGTTGAGGCAGGTTTTTCCGAATGACTTAACTGGACGAGCCGCTGCCGGAGGCAGGGCTGTCTTTGGATGTGCTGTTGGGAGGAGAGCTCTTGGATTCGGTCGACTTGCCGTCCCCGTCACCGGAACTGGTCGAGGAGCCGGCCCCACCCGTGCCGCCCTTGCGAGCGTAATCCGTGATGTACCAGCCCGTTCCCTTGAACTGGATGGCGGGGGCGGAGAGCAGCTTCTGGACCTCCTGCCCGCACGTCGGGCAGACGGAGAGCGGCGAGTCGGAGAACTTCTGAATGATCTCGAAGCGCCCGCACTGGGCGCATTGATACTCGTATAAAGGCACGACCGCGCGCCACCTCCGAACCACCCATCCTAGCACGACGCGGTGGCTCGATCCAAACGGCGCCGCTAGTCGACGGCTTGGAGCACCAGGATCACGATGGCGACGATCAGGAAGATGATGAGCAGCGTCTTGATGTCGTCGTCCAGGCCCGCGACGGGATCGGACTGGAGCGCCTCGGCGCGCGTCGCGAGATCCGCGATCTCGGAGTCGGTGAGGGTGGGCAGGGCCGCGCGCAGCTGTGCGGTATCGGCGCCGACCGCGGCCGCGGCCTCGGCGGCCCGAGGCGTGGACAGCGCCGCATCGATCGTCGCCAGCGCGCGGGTCCGCTGCGTGGTCGCGTCGAGCACGCGCTCGCGGGCGGCCTCGCGCGAGACGAGGTGGTCCTCGGCCACGGCCTGACCCGCCACCAGGGACACGAGGGCGATCGACAGGACCGTCAGTGTCTTGCGCATGTCCTTCCTGCTCCTTCCATGGCCCGCGAAGGGGGCCGGGTGTGGGCGCGTCACGGCCTTGTCTGAGAATACGATCGGGTATTCCGGGGTGTCAACGGACGGTGCGAATCCCGGTCAGTGCACGTCCGCCCAGCTGGCGCCCAGGCGCGCTTCCGCGACCAGCGGCACGTCGAGCTCGAGCGCGCCCTCCATCACCTCGCGCACCAGCGTGGCCGCCGCTTCCGCCTCGGCCTCGGGCACCTCGAGCAGCAGCTCGTCGTGGATCTGGAGGATGAGCCGCGAGCGGAGGCCGCGGACGCGCAGCTCGCGGTGCAGGTCCAGCATCGCCTTCTTGATGAGGTCGGCCGCCGAGCCCTGCACGGGCGTGTTCATGGCCTGGCGCTCCGCCTCCGCTCGGATCGGGAAGTTGGGCGAGCGGAGGTCCGGCAGCCTCCGCAACCTTCCGAGCAGCGTGCGCACGGTGCCCGTCTCCCGCGCCTTCGCGATGGTGTCGTCGATGAACCGGCGCACCGCCGGGTAGCGCGCGAAATAGGCCTGGATGAACTCCTCCGCCTGCTTGCGCGGCACGTCGAGGTCCTTGGCCAGCGTGAACGCTGTCTTTCCGTAGAGCAGCGCGTAGTTGACCATCTTCGAGACGCGGCGCTGCTCGTCGGGCGGCAGGGGCGAGAGCGGGCCGAAGATCTCGCGCGACGTGCGGTCGTGCACGTCCTCGCCGCGGCGGAAGGTGTCGATGAGCGTCTCGTCCTTCGAGAGGTGGGCCAGGATGCGCAGCTCGATCTGGCTGTAGTCCGCCGACAGCAGCAGGTGGCCCGCCTCGGCCACGAACGCCTCGCGGATGCGCCGGCCCTCTGCGGTCCGGATCGGGATGTTCTGGAGGTTGGGATCGGTCACGGACAGCCGGCCGGTGGCGGCCACCGTCTGCTGGAACGACGCGTGGATGCGCCCCGTGTCGGGGTTGACCAGGATCGGCAGGGCGTCCACGTAGGTGGACTTGAGCTTCTGCACCGCGCGGTAGTCCAGGATCTTGCGCGGCAGCTCGTGGTGGCCGGCCAGCTCCTCCAGCACCTCTTCCGCCGTCGACGGCACACGCGTCTTGGCCGTCTTCTTGCCGGTGGACTTGAGGCCCAGGCGCTCGTAGAGCACGTCGCGGAGCTGGATGGGCGACTGGATGTTGAACTCACCGCCGGCCAGCGCGTAGATCTCCCCCGTGAGGCGCGCGATCTGCGCCTCCATCTCCCGGCTCATCTCGGCCAGGAACGCCTGGTTCACCTTCACGCCCGCGCGCTCCATGTCGGCCAGCACCTCGACCAGGGGCAGCTCGACCGTGTCGTAGGCGAAGGCGACGCCCTCCTCGTCCAGCCGCGCGCGCAGCGGCACCGCCAGGCGCATCACCAGGTCGGCCTCCTGGGCCGCGCCCTGTGCGGCGGCGTCCACGCTGGCCTCGCCGGCGCCGCCCTCCAGCAGCGCGCCGGTGGGGCGGGGCCGCTCCATCAGGTGTTCCTGCGCCAGGTCCTCGACCGCCACGCTGCGGCGCGCCGGGTTCAGCTGGAACGCGGCCAGGGGCACGTCGAACGCGAACCCCGCCATCGGCGCGCCGAAGCGCGAGAACAGGATGTGGTCGAGCTTCCCGCGCGCGCTCAGCTTGCGCACCTCGGGATCGGCCAGCAGCGGGCGCAGCGCGTCCATCACCACCGCCAGCGGGAGCACCGGCCGCATCTCCAGCGGTGGATGCTCGAGCGGCACGTAGACCGCCCGGCCCTCGCCCGCGGAAAGGCCGATGCCGATCAGCCGGGCGCTCATGGGCGCCGGCGACGAGCGCAGCAGCGACATCGACAGCCGTCCGGCCGCCCGCGCTTCGTCCGCGAATGCGCGCAGCGCCTCGGCGGTCTCGACGATCTCGACCGCCGTGCGGGTGGCCGAGGGCTCGGGCGCGTACTCCTTGGCCAGCGCGGCGAACTCCAGCTCGGTGAACAGCGCGTGCGCGCGCGTGCGGTCCATGCCCAGGCAGCGCAGCAGCTCCAGGTCGAGCGTGACCGGCACGTCGCGACGGAGCGTGACCAGGCGCTTGGACAGGATCGCGTCCTCGCGGTGCTCGAGCAGGCCGGTGCGGTAGGCGGCCCGCTTCACCTTCTCCGCGTTTTGGAGCGCCCCCTCCAGCGTGCCGTACTCGCGGATGAGGTCGCGGGCGCCCTTGTCGCCGATGCCGGGCACGCCCGGCACGTTGTCGACCGAGTCGCCCACCAGAGCCAGCACGTCCACCACGCGCTCCGGCGGCACCCCGAACTTCTCCTCGACGCCCGCCCGGTCGTAGAGCGTCGACCCCGAGCCCTCGCGGCCCGGGTTCAGCACCAGCACGTCGTCGCTGACGAGCTGGAGCAGGTCCTTGTCGCCGGACACCACGACCACGCGATAGCCCTGCTCGACCGCCTGCTGCGCGAGCGTCGCGATCACGTCGTCCGCCTCCCACCCCGCCAGCTCCAGGACCGGCAGGCGGAACGCCTCGCAGACGCGGCGCACGTACGGGAGCTGCACCTTGAGCTCGTCGTCCATCTGCCGCCGCGTGGCCTTGTACTCCTTGTACTCCTCGTGGCGGAAGGTGGGCGCCGGCAGGTCGAACGAGATGCCGATGCGCTCGGGCTGCTCGTCCTGGTAGAGCTTGCGCAGCATGGTCGTGAAGCCGTACGTGGCGTTGGTGGGCAGCCCCCGGCTGGTGCTGAGGCCGCGGATCGCGAAGTACGCGCGGTAGAACTGCGCGCTGCCGTCGATGAGGTGGATCGTCTTCTCTCGCGCCATGGTGTCGACCAGCCGCGATTCTATACGCGCGTCCCTCCGCAGGACGTCCGGAGGGGCCGCGACGACGATGTAGAATGCGCCGCCCATGGGACGTCCGAAGTGACCCTGTTCCGGCTCGCCGCCTGCATCCTGCTCGCGGGCGGGCTGCGCGCGTGCACGGTCTACGAGTACGAGCACGAGTTCTGGGTGCGCGTGGACGGCTCCGGCAGCGTCAGCGTGACCGGACGGCCCGAGCTGTGGGTCGCGTTCAAGGGGCTCGGACGCGCCGACGATCCGAACGGCACCGCCACCCGCGAAGCCGTGCGCGAGCTGTTCGAGCGCTCCGGCCTGTCGGTCCAGCGCGTGACCCTGACGCACCGGGGCGGCCGGCCCTACCTGTTCGTGTCGGCCGACTTCGCGGACGTGAACCGCCTGGCCGGAACGCCCGCCTTCCCCGATTTCGAGAAGCTGTCGCTCGGACGCGCGGGCGAGAAGCTCGACTTCTACGGGATCTGGAAGCGGGCCACGGGACGTTCCGAGAAGCCCACCGACGACGGGCTGATGGCGGTGCGCTTCCACCTGCCGAGCAAGGTGTTCGAGCACAAGAACGCGGTCGACGGGGTCGAGCGCGGCAACATCGTGAGCTGGCGCCAGGACGTGGCGCAGGGCCTCGGCGGACGGCCGCTGGAGTTCGGCGCGCTCATGGGCGCGCGCAGCATCCTGTGGTCGACCGTCGGGCTGTTCGCGCTGGCGATCGTGGCCGGGCTGGGCGTGCTGGCGCTGGCCCTGTACCTCGCGTTCCGGCGCGGCCGCGCAGAGGCGGGCTAGCCCGCGCGCAGCCGCCGCGCGACGGCCCGCGCGATGAGGTCCACCAGGCCGCGGGCGCAGGAGCGGTCGGCATCGCGCTCGGGCAGGTACTCGACCACCTCCAGCGCGACCACGCGCGGCGAGGCCAGCAGCGCGGTCACGAGGTCGGAGGCCTCGAGGAGCGTCAGCCCGTGGCCGGGCGTGACGGACGCCTTGGCCGGCATCTCGCGCGGATCGACCACGTCCACGTCGAGGTGCACGACGATCGGCCCGTCGTCGTTCTCGACCGCGTCCAGCGCGAGCGCGGCCGCCACGCGCATCCCCAGCCGCTTCATGGCCTCGGCCGGCAGCGCCAGACCGAGATGGCCCAGCGCCCGCCGCTCGCTGCCGTCCAGCTGGCGGTAGCCGAGCAGCGCCACGTGCTCGCCGCGGACGGCGGGCGGCTCGCCGGCCGCGGTCGCCACCTCGCTGGGCCCGCGGCCCATGGCCATCGCCAGCGCCATGCCGCACAGCAGGCCCGAGGGCGACGTGTCCGGCGTGTTCAGGTCCGCGTTGGCATCCAGGTACACGAGCCCGACCGGAGCCCCCAGCGCCTCGCGCGCGCCGGCCACGGTCCCGACCGCCAGCGTGCAGTCGCCGCCCAGCACCACCGTGAAGCCCTCGGCCAGGGCCCGCGTGATCTCGTCGCCGGCGGCGCGCACGGCGCAGGCGACGCCCGACGCGTTGCGGGCCTTGGGCCGTTCGGGATCGGGTCGATAGGGGAAGAGCGACAGGTCGGAGAGGTTGACGACCGTGGCCCCCTCGGACTTGAGCGCCTGCAGGAGCCCGGCCTCGCGCAGGGCGAAGGGCGCGTTCTCCAGGCCCGGCGCCGACGATCCCGCGGCCGTCGGCACGCCGAAGACGGCAACCTTGCCCGGCGGCATGACGGAAGTATAGACTCGTTGCCCCGGACGGCGCTGCCGCGCGCGGCACGTTCCAAAGCACCCCGAGCGCTCACGATCCAAAGGCAGGGAAGGCTCCCGATGAACATCAAGCTCTCGTTCTCCCCCGTCTCCCAGGTCCAGGCCGACCTGATGGTGGTCGTGCTCGACGAGGCGCGCGTGCTGCACGTCGTCGACGATCCGGCCATCGCCGCTCACGTCGAGCGGGCCGCGTCCGGCTTCAGGGAGAAGACGCTCAAGCGCGAGTACTTCGCGACGCTGCCCGACGGCGCGCGCGCGCGGGCGCTCGTCGTCTACTGGAGCCCCAGCCTCAAGAGCTGGAACCTGTGGGAGAACGTCAAGACCTTCACCGCCCGCGCGCTGCGCCTGGCACGCGACTACCGCTACGCGAGCGTGGCGCTGCTGGTGAACGCGGCCGACGCGGCGCCGCTGCTGGGCAAGGTGGTCGAGGGAGCGGTGCTGGGCGCCTACACGTTCGACCGCTACAAGCAGGAGAAGGACGAGTTCCTCCAGAAGGAGGCCCAGCTCACGATCGTCTGCCATCCCGACCACCAGGCGGACGCGGAGGCGCGGCGCGGACGGTACGCCTGGGTCTCCGAGAACGTGAACCAGGCGCGCGACCTCATCAACGAGCCGGGCGCGGTGGTGACGCCGGCGTTCCTCGCCGAGCGGGCCGGAGAGATCGCGAAGGAGGTCGGGCTCGAGGTCGAGATCCTCGACCCCGCGGGCCTCAAGGCCCGCGGCTACGCGGGGCTGCTCCGCGTCGGCCAGGGCAGCCCCAACGCGCCGCGCATGGTCATCCTGCGCCACGTCCCGCGCCAGGAGTCGGCCGAGACCATCGCCCTCGTGGGCAAGGGCATCACGTTCGACTCGGGCGGGATCAGCCTCAAGCCGGGCGACCACATGTGGGAGATGAAGGGCGACATGGCGGGCGCCGCCGCCGTGCTCTTCACCATGCGCACGATCGGCCGCATGGCGCCCGACGTGAAGGTGATCGGCATCCTGTGCTGCGCGGAGAACCTGCCGGACGCCAACGCGCAGCGGCCGGGCGACATCTTCACCGCCAAGAACGGCAAGTCGATCATGGTCGACAACACCGACGCCGAGGGCCGGCTGGTGTTGACCGACGGCCTGGCCCGCGCGGGCGAGGAGGGCGCCACGCACATCGTGGACATCGCGACCCTGACCGGCGCGGTGGTGCGCGCGCTGGGGCCGAGCGTCGCCGGCATCCTGGGCACCGACCGCGGCCTCATCGAGCGCGTCATCCGCTCGGGCGAGAACCACGGCGAGGCGTTCTGGGAGCTGCCGCTGGTCGACGAGTACTGCGAAGCGCTCAAGACGCCGTACGCCGACCTCAACAACATCGCCGCCGGCGGCCTGGCCGGCGCCATCACCGCCGGGCTCTTCCTGCGCGAGTTCGTGCCGGAGAAGGCGGCCTGGGCCCACCTCGACATCGCGGGCCCGATGTTCCGCGACAAGGACTGGAAGTACTACGAGGCGGGGGCGCTGGGGTTCGGGGTGAAGACGCTCGTGGACCTGTGCGAGCGGTTCCACGAGAAGGAGTAGCGTCGCCCGCTGGGTGTCCGTGGTCGGGCACCCGTTCGTGCTGATCCCGCTCACCACGCTCTACGCGGTCTCGCGCGGCGAGGGCCTGCGGGCGGCGGTGGGCTCCACCGGTGCGGTCCTGCTGGCGACGGTCAGGCCGCTGCTCGTCCTCCTGATCGTCGGCGTCAAGCGCGCGGCCTGGGGCGACCACGACGTCTCCGATCGCGAGCAGCGGAAAGGGTTCTACCGCGCGGTGGTCGTCGCGCTCACCGTGGGCTCGGGAGCGCTGTGGGTCACGCAGCCCGCGCTTCGCAAGGGCATCGTCGCGGTCTGGGGGCTCATCCTCGCGTCGATGCTGGCCAACCGCTTCGTGAAGTCGTCCTTGCACGTCGGCTTCGCCGCGCTGTGCGCGACGAGCGTCCCACTGCCGCCCCTGGGTGCTATCGCCGCGTGCCTGGCGGTGATCGCCATCGCCTGGTCCCGGCTCGTCCTGCAGAGGCACACGCTCGTCGAGGTCGCGCTGGGCGCGGTCATCGGAACGGCGGCCGGACTGGCGGTACGGCTCTAGCGGTGCTCTCTAGCGCGCCCGCGGGACCATCGGCGAGTCGAAGCTGAAGCCGGTCGCGGGCTCCAGCGCGACCGTCTTGCCGGCCAGCGCGCCGTAGCCGCCGTCGTGGGTGACCGTGATGGTGCCGCCCTGGCTGGAGGCCACGCTCGAGGTGTTGAAGACGAGCGTCGCGCGGGGCGCGAGCGTGAACGGCACGTCGATGGGCACCGCGATCTGGTCCCTCCACAGCCAGGCGTGTCCGCTCACCGCCGTCGGGCCCGGGTTCTCGATCAACAGGACCGTGACCTGGCTGCCCGAGTTGTTGAAGCGCGGGATGCTGTAGGTCGTGTCCCAGGCGCGGATGCGGTACACGTCGTCGGACCCGCAGAGAGCGCCGCAGCCCCCGGGGCCCGTCGCGCTCACCAGGACCTGCTCGCCCGCGATCACGGGGAAGTCGCTGTTCTGCCAGCGCAGCGTCCGGCCGGAGCCCGTCCCCAGGGGCGCCGAGGACTGCAGGAGCGTGTCCGCCGGCGAGCGGCGCTCCAGCAACGGCCCGGCCGAGCCCAGGTCCCCCGACACCGCGTCGACCACGACCTCGTACGAGCTGTACGGCTGCTGCGCGATGACGTACAGGTCGCGGTCCGCGACGCCGCCGGACTGGGCCGCGAGATCGGTCGTGCGCCGGAAGCCGTGCGACAGCTCCGCGACGCTCGTGAGAGCGTCGTCGTCGACGATGGTCCCGACGGCCTCGTGGTCGGCGACGATCGCCGAGGGGAAGGGGTGCAGCTCCACGAAGAACGTCTCGTCGATCTCGGGCAGCGTGTCGCCGACGACGGGGATCGTGATGTTCTGCGAGACCATTCCCGGCAGGAAGGGGAGGAACCCGCCCGGCGCGACGAAGTCCGGCCCGTTGGTCGCGGTGAAGTTCACCGGCGCCCACTCGAGGATGACGCTGGACGTGACCGGCGCGGCGAACGAGACGGTCATCACGCAGTTGACGCTCCCCGCGTTCCCTTCCACGACCGTGCAGTCGCTGATGGACGCCGCGCCCGGGTCGTCGGCCAGGATCGTCCCCTGCCCGGTCCCGTCCCCGATGACCGCGTTCACCGCGTTCGAGAGCGCCAGGGCGAACGTCTCGTTCGGCTCCGGCGTGGTGTCGCCGTTGACCAGCACGTCGACCGTCTGGCGCGTCGAGCCGGGCGGGAACGTGACCGTCCCGCTCGCCGCCACGTAGTCGCTGCCCGCGACGGTCGCGGTGCCGTCCGCGGTCGCGAAATCGACGGTGACGGCCTGGCCGCTGGGCGCGCCCAGGGAGATGGCGAACGTGCACGGTGCCGTGCCCGCGTTGCCCTCGGCGACCTGGCAGTCGCCCGTCGACACGGACAGCGTCCCCCACGTGGCCGACGCCATCACGTGCGGAGCCGCCATGCCCGTGTTGCGCCAGGCGTTCAACAGGTTCACGCCTTCCTGCGCCAGCCGCACCACCTGGCCGGTGTTGGCCCGGTACAGGAACTGGATGTACTCCCAGCTGGTCGGCTGGTACAGCAGGTCGAACGACGCGTAGATCGCGCCTGGCGGCGGGGTCAGGGCCAGCTGGTCGAAGTACTCGTAGGTCCCGCCGGGGCCCGGCGCGCCGAACTGGCTGGCCGGCACGGGCAACGCGTTGCGCTCGCGCGACTCGTCGTAGCTCATCCCGTAGGGCGGGATGCGGTTGTCCTTCACCACCGTGTCGTTCAGGAGGAAGTGGAAGCTCTCGTGCGCGGTGCCGGGCGCCTGGGCGGCGACGTCGGCGAGCGTGGTGGTGGGCGCTCCGGTCACGCGGTCGAAGGCCACCACGGTCGAGCCGGGCACGCCCAGCGT
Source organism: Vicinamibacteria bacterium (assembly GCA_025923995.1). Lineage (GTDB taxonomy): Bacteria > Acidobacteriota > Vicinamibacteria > Fen-336 > Fen-336 > JAICEW01. The sequence continues at coordinate 15,171 of JAICEW010000015.1, forward strand.
CGCGATCAGCTTCTGCGCCCACGCCTGCGAGATGGCGCCGTGGCTCTCGTAGATCCGCGTGTTCGTCCCGGCCAGGTCGAGGAGGGTGTCGACCTGCGTGGGCTGGCCCTGGACGGTGGCGGTGATCGGGCCGTAGGCGCCGTCCTCGCGCAGGAGCGTTCCCGCCGCGTCGTACCAGCGGCCCCGCACCCACATCCGCCGCCCTTCGGGGTAACCGGTGATGAGCTTGTGGCCGGTCAGGTTCACGATCCGCAGCGTGTTGCCGACGACGGACAGCGCCGCCGCGCGCGACAGGCTCTGCCGGGCCCGCGCCTTGCCGTCGTTCATCGCGCTGACCTGGCCGGGCGACAGCCCGCCGCCCAGGATGAGGAGGCCCTGCTGGTCGAGCCACTGGATGGCGTCCGGCATCCAGTAGTTGCCGCCGGTCAGGTCGTGGCGCGCGAGGTCGGGCCGCGTGGGCGCGCCGAACGCACAGCCTTCTCCGATGGTCGGCGCCATGTGGCAGGTCTGGCAGGTGTAGAAGCGCGTCGTCCCGTCGGCGAAGTTCCCGCCCGTGCCCGCCTGCAGCGCCTGCTCGTGCGCGTACTCGAGCGCGCCCTGCTGCAGCTCCGCCGGCAGCGTCGCGAACTGGGACACGGGCAGCGTGTCGAGCGCGCTGGCCCGGTGCTCGCTGTACGTGCGCTCGACGACGCCGTACTGGTAGGGGAAGTTGTTGAACGCGGCCTTGCCGTCCACCGGCGTGCCCGGCACGCCGCTGAAGGTGCCCGCCGCCAGCGGGATCTGCGCGCCGTTGCCGGGAGCCAGGTCGCCCGTGAACGGGTTCGACACGTCGTGGCAGGTGCCGCACAGCTCGGACGAGCGGTGGTAGAGCGACTGCGCGTGCGAATGCGGCGCGGCGGTCGTCGCGTACGGCCCCAGCTTGGACGGTCCGTACGGAGGCCCGTTGGGCGGCCCGTTCCACATCACGTACTGCCCCGAGCCGTAGTACCCGACCGGGTTGGGCCCCCCGCTGTTGGCCACGAAGGGCGGGATCTGGACGCCGAGGAACTCGGAGGCGTCGGGGTTGGTGAGCCGGTGGCACTGGTCGCACTCGACGCCGTGCACGTCGCGCGTGGTGTCGAGCGCGGCGCCGTCCGTCGGCACGGAGCGGCCGGCCAGCCAGCCCGAGGGCACGTGGCAGCGCAGGCAGAAGTCGCCGCCCCCCGCGAAGTCCTGCTCGGCGATGGCGAGCGTGGCCCAGAAGATGGGGTCGCGCGACGCGTGCGACATCATGCTGCCGCGCCAGAGGTGGAAGGGCTCGGTGTCCGTGTTGAAGTTGCCGTGGCAGCTCGAGCAGGCGAGGGGGTCGTGCAGGTCGGTCAGGACGTCCTCGGGCTGCGTCCCCGGCATCTGCACGTCCGTGGGGACCGAGGCGCCGCGCCCACCCTGCGCGGCGACGCGCACGCCCGCGGTCAGCGCGAGCGCAGCCGTGGCGGCGAAGCCCACGACGAACGCGAGCCGGCCGAACGCGAGTCCCTTCATGCCCCCCGAGGCGGCCCTGACGGGCCCAGATGACGCGACCGGATCGATGCGGGCGTGAATATGCCGGCCCGCGGCCGACCTGTCAACGTCACTCGTGCCGCAGCGCCTCCATGGGCTCGAGGTGCGCGGCGCGCCAGGCCGGGTAGAAGCCGAAGCCGACCCCCACCGCCAGCGCCATCAGCAGCGCCAGCAGCAGCATGAGCGGGGACAGCGCGGTCGGCCAGGCGGCGAAGCGCTGGATCAGGAGCGAGCCGACGACGCCCAGCGCGGCGCCGGCCACGCCGCCGGCCACCGTGAGCAGGGAGGACTCGACCAGGAACTGCGACGCCACGTCGCGGCGGGTCGCGCCCAGCGCGCGGCGCACGCCCACCTCGCGCGTCCGCTCGGCCACGCCCGCCAGCATGATGTTCATGATGCCGATGCCGCCCACCAGGAGGCTGATGGCGGCGATGGCGCCCGTGACCACGTTGAAGATGCGCTGGGTGCGCTCCTGCTGGCGCAGGATCTCGCGTGGGACCACGACGTCGAAGGCGGCTCCCCCGCTGCTGCGCTCCGCCACCCGGCGCGCCACCGCGGCGGCGGCCGCGACCCGCGAGGCGTCGGACACGCGGAACACGATCTCGTCGACACCCTCCGGGCGCGGATCCCCGCCGCGGTCCAGCGCCGGGAGGGGCACGAAGATCGCGCGGTTCACGTCCAGCGCGCGGATGGGGCCGGGGCGGCCGCGAGCGGCCGCGCGTCCCTCCAGCACCCCCACGACGTGGAACCACTCGTCGCCCACCCGCACCGGTCCGCTCGCCTCCCCGAAGGGGAACAGCGCGCCGGCGACGCCCGCGCCCAGCACCGCGATGCGCTTGCCGTCGCTCACGTCGAGGTCCGACACGAAGCGTCCGCGGGCGAGGGCGATGCGCGAGGCGTCGCGATAGGCGGGCGTCGTGCCCACGACCGTCGTGTCCAGCTGGCGGCTGCCGGCCGAGGCGGTGAGCGTCGCGACGCGCACCGGCGCCACCGCGCGCAGGTCCGGCACCACGCGGCCGACCGAATCCGCGTCCCGCAGGCTCAGGCCCGGGCCCGGCTCCGAGCCGGGGGCCGCGGCCCGGGTGCGCAGCGTGACCGTGTCGATGCCGAGCGCGCCGATCTGCGCGATCGACTCCCGCCGCGCCCCTTCGCCGACGGACGACATCGCGGTCACCGCGGCCACCCCGAACACGACGCCCAGGATGGACAGCGTCGAGCGGAGCTTGTGCAGCAGCAGGCTGCGGACGCCGAGGCGCAGGAGCACGTGAGGCGCCATCGAGGTCAGCGCCCTCCCGCCACGGAGGTGTCGCTCACGATCCGCCCGTCCTTGAGGCGGACCAGCCGCCGCGCGCGGGCCGCGAGCGCCTCGTTGTGCGTCACCAGGATGACGGTGCGGCCCTCCTCGGGCAGGCTGGTGAGGAGGTCCGCGATCTCCTCGCCGGTCGCGGAGTCGAGGTTCCCGGTCGGCTCGTCGGCCAGCAGCAGCCGGGGCTCGGTCACCAGCGCCCGCGCGATGGCCGCGCGCTGCGCCTCGCCCCCCGAGAGCTCGGCCGGGCGATGGTCCGCGCGGTGCGCGATCCCGACGCGCTCCAGGCTGCGCGAGGCGCGTGCGCGCCACGAAGGCTGCGGCACGTCGCCGTAGAGAAGCGGTGTCTCGACGTTCTCGAGCACCGTCAGCTCCGGGATCAGGTGGAACGACTGGAAGACGAAGCCGATGGTCCGGTTGCGCAGCCGCGAGAGCGCCCGGTCGTCGAGCGCGGCCACGGGCTCGCCTCCCAGCCGGTACTCGCCGGCGGTGGGACGGTCGAGGCAGCCCAGGATCGCGAGCAGCGTCGACTTGCCGGAGCCGGAGGCGCCCATCACGGCCAGCAGCTCGCCCGGCGCGACGTCGAGCGTGACGTCGGACAGCGCGCGGACGGAGGTCGCGCCTCGCGGGTACTCCTTCCCCACCCCGCGCAGCCGGGCGACGGGGACGGCGGCGTCAGCGTCGCCGCGCACCCAGCATCCAGCCCTCCGGACGGTGCTCGAACCGGAGCGTCTCCTCCTCCGGCGCGCTCGCGCTCCCCCGGCCGCCCACCACCACTTCGGTGCGCAGGAGGGTGACGATCGCCTCCGCCGGCAGCGGCTGTACGTCGAGGACGCGCAGGTCGACGCCGACGTTCAGCGCTCCCGCGAAGCGCGCCAGCATCCGCTCGCGGTCGGCCACCGCCAGGTCGGGCCGCGTGCGGGCCAGCAGCGGGCCGTCGCGGCTCTCGAGCGCACGCTGGTACGCGTCGAGGCACGACACGATCGCCTGTTTCAGGTCCGGCTGGAGATGCGCCAGCGGCCCGCGATCCTCGACCGGCAGCGCGGTGGCCATCGGCTCGGCCGGGAGCGGCGCCGGCGGCGGGACCGTGACCGGTCCCGTCGTGCGGCCCGACAGGAACAGCGCGATGATCACCGCGGACACCCCCGCGCAGCCGATCAGGATCAGGCGCATGGGCGTCGCGCGGCGGCGCGTGCGCGGCAGCAGGATCTCGCCGGGAATCGTGCGCGGGCCCGTCGAGTAGACGCTGCGCGGTCCCGTCCCCGTCGGACGGCGCGGCAGCGGGTCCGGAGGGCGCGGCGCGGGACGCGGGGACGGCGCGGGAGCGGCCTGGGGCGCGGGAGCCGGAGCGGGCCGCGGTGTCGTCTCGGCGCGCGCGGCGATCGCCGGCTCCCGGGCGGGCACGGGCGCGGCGGCGGGCGACGCGCCGCCACGCGCCAGCCAGGCCCGGCGGACCTCCTGGACGGCGGTCTGCGCGCGGGCGTTGTCGGGATCGCCCTTGAGCACCGCGCGCAGGAGCCTCAGGCTCTCCTCGACCCGGCCCTGGTGGAGCAGGTCCAGGCCCGCGCGGATCTGGGGGTGGAGCGCGCGGCGCTGCGCGGTCTCGCGGTCCAGCTGGTCGCCCGCGCTCTGCACCTGCTTGAGCAGCGCCAGCAGGTCCGGGTCGTCCGGCACCATGCGCAGGCCCCGGCGCAGCGCGCCCAGCGCGCGGCGCTCCCAGCCCGCGTCGAGCGCGGCGCGCGCGGCGGCGAGGGCCTGGCGCGCCTGGAGCCGTCCCAGCCTCTCCAGCTCCCTCTCGGTCTCGGCCTCGACGGTGCCCGACCCGTGTCGGCGCTCCTTGATCTGGCCGAACAAGGCGAGCGCGACGGTGTGGTCCGGCACCAGCTTGAGCGCGGAGGTGACGATGCGGTTGGCGGCGTCCAGCTCGCCGCGGGCGAGCAGGCCCTGCGCCTCCTTGACGCGCGCCTCCAGCTTCTCCCGCCGGCGTCCCTGCAGCAGCTCGCGGCGCGAGCGCTCGTACAGCGCGCGCGCGGTGAGGTTCCCCGGACGCTCCCGCACCGCGCGCGACGCCAGCACCGCCGCCTTCTCGCCCTGCCCGCGCGCGAGGCACTCCTCGGCCTCGAAGAGGAGCAGCCCGAACACGTGGTCCGGGTTCGGCGGGGCCGCGCCGGCCGCTGGGAGGACCGGCGACGGCGACGGCGCGGGCGCCGGCGGCGCGTGGACGGCCGCGAACTCCGCCGCGTCCACCGCGGCGCAGTAGAGGCACTCGCCCGTCGAGGGCTGGATCTTCTCGCCGCAGGTGGGACAGACGCGCGGGGCTGGCAAGGCGCTCGCGGGCCGGCTAGGAGGAGCCGCTGAAATCGGGCGGCGGCGCGTTCGGGTCGCGCAGGGCGACGCGCTCGCCCCGCCTCAGGCCCTTCTCGACCACGACGAAGTCCTGGTTGGAGGGGCCGAGCGCGACCTCGCGCGCCCTGGGTCCACCCAGGCCCAGCACGTAGCAGACGTGGCGGCCGTCCCGCTCGAACACCGCTTCCAGCGGGACGTAGAGCGCCGTCGCCCGCTCCTGGACCTTGATCTCCACCCGCGCGGACATCCCCGGCCGCAGCCGCGGCTCGCTCTCGTTGACCTGGATGGTCACGCCGAAGAACTTCGCCCCCCGGCGGTCCTTCTCCTCCTGCGCCAGCGTGCCGACGAGCGACACCTTGCCGGTCAGCTTGAGGTCGGGGTACGCCGACACGCGCACCGCGACGTTCTGGTTCCGCTCGATCTTGTGGATGTCGGTCTCGCGCACCTTCGTCTCGACCACCATCTTCGAGATGTCGGGCAGGATGAGCAAGGGCTGGTTGGCCCACACCTGGTCCCCCACCTGCGGCTTGCGCTGCTCGGAGCCGAAGTAGACGTCGCGGTAGACGACGATGCCCGGCACGTCCGCCCGCACCTCGGTCCGCGCGAGCTGCTGCTGGGCCAGCGCCAGCTTGCTGGCCGCCTCCTGGATGCGGCTCTGGGCGGCGGCGATGGCCGCGTTCTTCTGCTCGAGCTTGTAGACGGCGCCCGTCTCCAGCTGGCGCAGGCTCTCCCTGGTCAGCATCGCGTCGGAGCGCGCCTGCGAGACCTCGAGCGGGCGGCCGAACTGCACCATCGAGTCGCGGCGGCGCCGGGCCAGCGCCAGGTCCTCCTCCGCGCGCTGCACCGCCTGCTCCGCCCGCTCCAGCTCCTGCCTCGTGATGAAGCCCTCGGCCAGCAGCGGGGCCAGGTCGTCGCGCGCGCCCTTCGCCTTCTGCAGGTCGCGCTCCGCGTTCGCCACCGCGGCCGCGGCCTCCTCCTCCTTCACCCGGCCCTTGCCCTCCTGGACGTCCTTCAGCTCCAGGCCGCTGCGCTCCACCTTCTGGCGCGCCGCCGCCAGCTCCTCCAGGTTCTGGATCTGCTGGAGCTTGAGGTCCTGCCTGGCCTTCGAGAGGTCGGCCTCCGCCTGGGCCAGCAGCGCCTGGTTCTTGCGGATCTCCTCCTCGAAGGGCGCGGCGTCGAACAGCACCAGCAGGTCGCCCTTCTGGACCAGCTTGCCTTCGGGCACCAGGGCCACGATCTTGGCCTGGTTGCTCTGGATGGCGGACGCGTAGGTCACCGAGCGGAGCGCCTGCAGCGTGCCGGCCTCCGAGATCGCGAGCTGGAACGGACCCTCGACCACGGCTGCGCTCACGACGCCGGCCGGCGCGCGGCGCGCGATCAGCCAGCCCGGTGCGATCAGCAGGGCCGCTCCGGCGGCGGCGGCCGCGGCGGCGCGGCGCGGATGCCGGCGCGCGGAGGCGCCGAGCGCCTGCACGCCCTCCCAGGTCCAGGTCTCGCGGCGCCGGAGCGGGCGCGTCCGATCGAGAAGGCGCCGCCACGCGTTCCCCGCCCGTCCCGCCATGCGCGCGAGGCGCTCGCGCGCCGGGATGGACGCGGCCGTGCTCATCGTGCGGCCGCTCCCGCGTCCGGCTCGGCCGCGAAGCGGACGTCCACGTCGAGGCTGCCGGTCACGCGGTCCAGGTCCATGCGCGCCACCTGGAAGCTGGTCAGCAGCGTGACCAGCGCGCTGCGGGCCAGGGTCAGGCTCTCCTCCGCCTGCACGACGTCGAAGTTGCTGGCCAGCCCGCGCTGGTAGCGCAGCGTGGCCAGCCGGTGCTGCTGCTGGGCCACCTCGACGGCGGTCTTCTGCAGGTCGACGCTCTTGCGGATCTGGTCCAGGTCGCGCACGGAGCCGCGCACCTCCGACTCGACCTCCCACTCGCGCTGCACCACCGCCCGCGCGCGCGCGCTCACCTCGATCTCGGCCACGGCCCGGTTGATCGACAGCGAGGAGTGCTCCAGCGGGTAGGAGGTGGTGAAGAACACGTTGACGCGCGTGTCACCCGCGCGCCAGGCCGACCCGAAGGAGGGGCCCTGGCCGATCCTCGCCACGCCCAGGTTGAGGTCCAGCTGCGGCAGCAGGTTCTGCCTGGCCAGCGACGCGCTGCGCTGCGCGTCCTCCACCTGGTCGCGCGCCTCCTGCAGGTCCAGTCGCTGGTCGCGCGCGCGCTGCACCAGGACCTGGAGCGGGGCCGCGTCGTCCGGCACGTCCTCCGGGACCCGCGTGGCCTCCGGCTCGATGGGCTCCGCGGGCGAGCGGCCCAGCAACGAGCGGAAGCGCTCCAGCGCGTCCTGCAGCGCCACCTCGGAGCGGACCATCGCGTCGCGCGTCTGCGCGGCCTGCAGCTGCGCGCGGAAGACGTCGAGCTTGCTCACCAGGCCGACCTCCAGCCGCGCCTGCGACGCCCGGAGGAGGCTCTCGCTGCGCTCCAGGCTCTGCCGGGCGATCGACTGCAGCATGCGCTGCAGCAGGACCTGGTAGAAGGCGCGCGTGACGTCCACCGCGACCTGCTGGCGCGCCAGCGCGAGGATGCGCTCGGACGCCGTGCGCGCGCGGCGACTGTTGCGCAGCTCGAAGAACGTCGCGTTCGGGCCCGCCCCGCGCAGCAGCGGCTGCGTCACCGTCAACGCCAGGTCCGCGGCGCGCGGCGCCGGGGAGACGTCGTCCGGCCGGCTGCGCAGCGCGCTGGTCGCGGTGACGGAACCGCCCGTCCAGGGCAGCTTCTGGCTGGCGTCGACGCCGAAGATCCGCTCGTCCTCGCCGTGGACGTAGCGCGGCGTCACCTGGGGATAGAACTCCGCCACCGCGCCGCCCACGCGCAGCCGGGCGGTCTGGACGGCCTCGGCGGAGGAGATGAGCCCGAAGTTCCCGCTCAGCGCCGTCGCGACCGCCTGTTCCAGGGTCATGGTCCGGGCCCCCGGGCTGGGGCCGATCTCGTCCAGGAGCGGGAGGGTGGCGTCGGGCACGTCCTCCAGGACCGGATCGGCGGGCAGCGGCGGAGGGACAGGGGGCTCCTGCGCCCCCGTGGTCCTTGCGTGTCCTGCGCCTGCGAAGATCATCGCCCACACGGCGACCCGCCGTATTCCCACGGAAGACCCAGATTATCAAACCGCGTGCAGCACGCGTCAAACGATGCTATCGTGCCAGGCTCCTCCCCCTAAGAAACGCCCGAATGACCCTTTCCCCACTGGCCTGGAGCCTCCTGCTGGGCGGCGCCGCCGCCACCGCCAACGTGGTCGGCGGGCTCATCGTGATCGCGCGCAAGCACTGGAACGAGCTGGTCCTCAAGTACTTCATCGCGCTGGGGGCGGGCTTCATGCTGGCCGCCACCTTCCTCCGCATGCTGCCCGAGTCGCTCTCGCTCTCCAGCCAGGCGCCGCTGCTGATGCTGCTCGGCTACTTCGTCGTCCACTTCTTCGAGCACACCATCGCGCCGCATTTCCACTTCGGCGAGGAGGTGCACGACGACCTCATGATGAACCCCGCCGTGGGCTTCTCCGCCACGGTGGGCCTGTCCACGCACACGTTCTTCGACGGCGTCTCGATCGCGTCCGGCTTCCTGGTCTCGGTGCCGCTGGGCCTGCTGATCTTCTTCGCCGTCGTGCTGCACAAGCTGCCGGAGGGCTTCACGGTCGCCTCCATCGCCCTCGCGTCCGGCCGCGGCAAGCGCGGCGCGCTCATCTCGGCGTTCGTGCTGGCGGGCGCCACCCTGGCCGGGGTGGTGTTCATGCACCGCTTCGCGGGGGCCGTGCCGTATGCGCTGCCGCTGTCGACGGGGGTGACGTTCTACGTGGCGGCCAGCGACCTCATCCCCGAGGTCAACGAGGAGCGCGGCATGGGCATGGCGCTGGTGGTCTTCCTGGGGGTCGCGTTGTTCTACCTGACCGAGCTGGGGCTGGCGCGTCTGGGCGTTTGAGGTGCTACCGGCCGCTGGTACGCTGCTCGGACCGACACGATTCGAGAGGTCCAAAGCCATGAACGTCCGACGCCTCGCTCCCTGGGTGCTGCTGCTGGCCGTGCCGGCCGCGGCCGCGGAGAAGCCCCAGATCAACGTGCAGGAGATGACCCTGGGCAACGGGATGCGCTTCCTCCTGTTCGAGCACCACGAGTCGCCCACGGTGGCGGCGGGCTGGCTGGCCCGCGTGGGCTCGGTCAACGAGCGGCCCGGCATCACCGGCATCAGCCACTTCTTCGAGCACATGATGTTCAAGGGCACGCACGTGATCGGCACCAAGGACATCCAGGCCGACCTCAAGATCATCGAGGAGCAGGAGCAGGTGCGCGAGCAGATGCGCCAGGAGCTCGAGGTCATGCGCGTCAAGCTCCGCCGCGGCGAGATCCCGGACCTCACCTCGCCCGAGAGCCAGACCGAGAAGTACCGCGAGCTCGACAGGAAGTTCGACGAGCTGGTCAAGCGGCAGCGCGACAACATCATCAAGGACCACATGGACCAGATCTACACGAGCAACGGCGGCGAGTTCCTGAACGCCAGCACCAACGAGGACTCGACCAACTACTTCCTGCGCCTGCCCAGGAACCGCCTGGAGCTGTGGGCCTGGCTGGAGTCGGACCGCCTGCTCAACCCGGTGTTCCGCGAGTTCTACTCCGAGCGCGACGTGGTGTTCGAGGAGCGCCGGCTGCGCACGGAGTCGACGCCGCTCGGCAAGTACGACGAGGCCTTCAACGCGACCTTCTGGGAAGCCCACCCCTACGGCTGGCCGGTGGTGGGCTGGGCGTCCGACATCCCCAGCTACACGCTGGCGCAGGCCAGGGACTACTTCGCGACCTACTACGCGCCCAACAACCTCACGGGCGTGCTGGTGGGCGACTTCAGCACGGCCGAGGTGAAGCCGCTGCTCGAGCGCTACTTCGGGCGCATCCCGGCCGGCAAGACGCAGCCGCCGCCCGTGGTGACGATGGAGCCGAGGCAGCTCGCGGAGAAGCGCTTCCGCGCCGAGGCCGAGACCTCCCCCACCGTGCGCATGTGGTGGCACGGCGTGCCCTTCGTGCACAAGGACCGCACCGCGCTCGACCTGCTCACCGACGTCCTCTCCGGGCGCACGGGCCGCCTCTACAAGGGCCTTGTGCTCGGCAAGCAGGTGGCCAACGAGGCCGGCGCCTCGGTCGACTTCAAGAAGTACGACGGGACCGTCCAGATCGAGGCGGTGGTCAAGGACGGCAAGGAGCCGCGCGCGGTGGAGGAGGCCGTCGAGGAGGAGATCGCGCGCCTGGCCAGCGAGGACGTGCCGGCCGAGGAGCTGCAGAAGGTCAAGAACCAGGCCAAGGCCAACGCCTACCGCCGCCTCTCGTCGCCCACCTTCATCATGTTCCAGCTCCTGATCTACGAGGGGCTGGGCGACTGGCGCTACATCAACTCCTACGCCGACGAGGTGGACCGGGTCACGGCGGCGGACCTCAAGCGCGTGACCGCCCAGCACCTGACGCGCGAGAACCGCACGGTCGGCATCTTCACGCGCAAGGCGGGCGCTCCGCCCGCGGACCCGGAGGTCGCGGCGCTGCCGCCGGCGGCGCAGGCCATCGCCCGCCAGGGGCTGCAGCAGATCCAGGCGGAGACGGACGCCGCGACGCTGCGCGAAGGCCTGGCCCAGCTGGAGCAGGGCCTGGGCGGCGCGCCGCCCGAGGTCAAGCCCGCGCTGGAGCTGATGTTGAAACGCGGCCGCGAGCGACTGGCGGCCCTCGAGAGCGGAAAGAAGTGACCGCCATGAAGCGCCTCGCCCTCGCCGTCCCCATCCTGGCCGCGGCGACGCACGTGTTCGCCCAGGCCGTCCCGCCGCACCCCGACCAGCTCAAGTTCCAGCCCATCACGTACCAGCCGCCCCGCGCGGCCGACCACCGCGTGGTGCTCAAGAACGGCATGGTCGTGTTCATCGCCGAGGACCCCACGCTGCCGCTGGTGAACCTGGCGGTCACCGTCCGCACCGGCAGCTACCTGGAGCCGGAGGGCAAGGAGGGGCTCGCAGCGTTCACCGGCGCGCAGATCCGACGCGGCGGAACCAGGTCGCTCTCGGCGGAGGAGCTGGACGAGAAGCTCGACTTCCTGGCCGCGCAGGCCGGGACCTCGATCGGCGACACCGCGGGCACGGCCACGCTCAACTGCCTGGCCGACAACCTGGACCAGTCGCTCGCCGTGTTCGTGGAGATGCTGCGCTTCCCGCGCTTCCAGGAGGACCGCCTGGCGCTGGCCAAGGAGCAGACGCTCCAGGAGATGAAGAAGCGCAACGACGACACCGGCGACATCGAGCGCTACGAGTGGAACGCGCTGCTCTCGGGCGAGAAGCACTACTCCAACCGCTGGAGCACGGAGGCGTCGGTCACGTCGATCACGCGCGACGACATGGCGGCGTTCCACCGCAAGTACTTCCAGCCGGCGGGCATGATCGTGGCGGTGGCGGGATCGTTCAAGCGGGCCGACATGCTGCGCAAGCTGGAGAGCGCCTTCTCGAGCTGGCCCAGCACGCGCATGATTGTCCCGCCGCCCCCGGGCGAGATCTTCCCGGCGGCGCCCGGCCTCTACCGGATGCAGAAGGAGGTCAACCAGGGCCGGGTCTCCATCGGCCTGCCGCTGGTGAAGCGGGACCATCCCGACGCGTACGCGCTCGAGGTCATGAACGAGGTCCTGGGCGGGAGCGGGTTCACGTCGCGCATCACGCGGACGGTGCGCTCCAACGAGGGCCTGGCCTACTCCGCGGGCTCCGCGATGTCCCTGGGCGTGTGGGCGCCCGGCCGCTTCCGGGCCTCGCTCCAGTCCAAGAGCCGGACGGTGTCCTACGCGGCCCAGCTGGTGATCGAGGAGATCGCCAAGATGCGCGAGGGCACCGTGACCGATGAGGAGCTGCGGACGATCAAGGAGAACCTGATCGCCACCTTCCCCAGCCAGTTCGCGTCCAAGGCGCAGACCGTGTCCGTGTTCGCGTCGGACGAGTACACGCGGCGGGACCCGACCTACTGGCAGACGTATCGCGACCGCATCCGCGCGGTCACCGCCGCCGACGTGCAGCGCGTCGCACGCGAGCACCTGGTGCCGGCGAAGATGATCGGCCTGATCGTGGGCGACTTGAAGGAGATCGGAGCCGGCGACCCGAAGCACCCGGTGGACCTGGCCGGGATCTTCGCGGGCAAGGTCACGGACCTGCCGCTGCGTGACCCGATGACGATGAAGCGGTAGGCGGAGGGGCTAGACGATCCCCAGCGCGCGCAGCTGGCGCACGATCGTCTCGCTCATCCGCTGGTGGCCCGCAGGGCTCAGGTGCAGCGAGTCGATGAAGGACTCGCCGTTGGGTGCCACGCCCGTCGTGCCCAGCTCGCCTGGATCGAGCAGGGGCACCTGCAGCTCGCGGGCGGCCGCCTCGAGGGCGTCCGGGTACAGCCGGTCGACGGGCGGGTCGCCCGCCAGGCGCCGGTGCGGCAGGCCCACGAACACCGGACGGATGCTGCGGGCGCGGCAGGTGGCCACGATGGCGGCCAGGTTCTCGCGGTAGAGCGCGGGCGGCACGCGGGGCGTCGTGCGCTTCTGCTCCTGCACGCCGCGGACCAGCGCGCGCAGGTACAGGCCCTTGAGGGCGCGATAGATGTACGAGTGGTCGGCCACGCCCTCGACCGCGTTGAGCGAGCCCAGCCGCCGTTCGTACTCGCGGTCGTCCACCGGCCGCCAGGTGCCGTCGTTCCAGCCGATGCACACGAGCGCGACGTCGAACGGCGCCTGGTCCGCCACGCGCGGGACCAGGCCGCGGACCTGGTGGCTCGTGTAGCCGGTCACGCCGGCGTTCACGGCCTCGACCCCGTCAGGCGCCAGCGCGCGGTCGAGCAGGTACGGGTACGTCTGCTGGTCGCCCACGCCGTAGCCGAACGTGATCGAGTCTCCGAAGCAGGCGACGCGGCGCGCGCCCGCCCGCCGCGGCCGCGGCTCTTCGCCGCGCAGGCCGAGCGAGCTGATGGTCACCGGGCTGCCCATGAACGCCCCCTGGAAGCCGGGACGCGGCGACCAGAACAGCTCGGGGTCGGCGCGCATGAACGGCAGGTCGATGTCGGTGTCGATGGCGCGCAGCAGCATGCGCGGCCTCACCGCGGGCCGCACGCCGACCAGCCTCAGCAGGCCCTCGGCGGTCGCGAAGAAGGCGGCCACGATCAGCGCCGACAGGACGAGGGATCGTCTCCTGGAGAAGCTCGGCGCCGCGGTCATCGTCGAGAGCGGAGTCTAGCAGCTATAATCCGCCGCCTGCAGACCGCGTCTCCACCCGTCCGACCCGCGCTGCGCCTGCTCGGGATCTGGCTCGCCTATCTCGGGCTCGCCGTCGTCGCCACCTGGCCGCTGGCGCCGCGCGCGGCGGACCACCTGTTCGGCCACGGCACGCCGCCCCTCAACGTGTGGGCCATCGGCTGGGTGCTGCACCAGCTGCCGCGCGACCCGCTCCACCTCTTCGACGGCAACGCCTTCTACCCCTACCGCTACTCGCTCGCGTACTCCGAGCACCTGTTCGTGCCGTCGCTGCAGGCGGCGCCGGTCGCCTGGCTCACGGGCAACCTGGTGCTCGCGCACAACGTGGTCTGCCTGCTGACGCTGGCCACGGCCGGCCTCGGCATGTACCTGCTGGCGCGCGAGGTGACGGGAAGCGGCGCGGGCGCGTTCGCGGCGGGCGTGCTCTACGCGTTCCACACCTGGAACGTGAACGAGCTGATCCGCCTGCAGATCCTCTCCAACCAGTGGTTCCCCTTCATGGTGCTCGGCCTGCTGCGCTACTTCCGGCGCCCGGGCTGGCGGCCGGCGCTGGGGGCCGCAGGCGCCTACGCGGCGCAGAGCCTGAGCTGCATGTACTGGAGCCTCTACGCGCCGCTGCTGGTCGGCCCCGCGATCGCGGTGCTCGCCTGGCGGAAGCGCATGGGGTGGAGGCCGATCGCGACGCTCGTCGCCGCGTTCGTCCCCGCGGCCGCGCTCACCGTGCTGTTCGCATGGCCCTACGTCGTCAACGGCCGCACGCTCGGCTTCGCGCGCGGGCTGCCCGACCCGGTCGGGCTCGACCGCTACCTCGACGTGCTGCCGGGCAACCTGCTCTACGAGGCCTGGCTGGGCATCGCCAACACCAACCAGGACGCGGCCCACTTCCTCGGCTTCACGGCGATGGCGCTGGCGGTGGTGGGCGCCGGCTGGGGACGATTCCGGGAGGGCGAGTCGCGCGCGCCCTGGATCGCGCTCGCGGTCGCGGGCCTCCTGCTGGGCCTGGGGCCACGCGTGCTCGTGTACGGCCGCGACCTGGTTCCGGGGCCCTACGCGCTCCTCTTCGAGTACCTGCCGGGCTTCCATGGCGTGCGCTATCCGGAACGGTTCGCGTTGTTCGCCGTGCTGGGGCTGGGGCCGCTGGTGGCGGCCGGGGTGGCCCGCGTGGGGCCGCTCGCGACCCGGCTGGGCGGCATCGCCGTCGGGCTGGTGCTGTTCCTCGAGCACCTGTCGATCCCGCTCCCGCTGGTGCCCATCGCGACCGGCGACCAGGTCCCCGCGGTCCACCGCTGGCTGGGCCGGCAGCCGGACGTGCAGGTGGTGGCGGAAGTGCCGTCGGCCCGCTACCTGATGGAGCGGCTCGACGCGGAGCCGATGTACCTCTCGACCGTGCACTGGAAGCGGACCGTCCAGGGATTCACCGGCTACTTCCCCCCCGCGTACCACTTCACGCGGTGGCGCCTGTTCCACTTCCCGGCGCCCGAGAGCCTCGACTTCCTCGAGCGGTTCGGTGTCGACACCGTGGTCGTGCATCCCGGAGCGGACGGATCGGCGCCGGCGCTGCCCGCATCGCTTCGAACCGAGGGTCCCTTCCCCGGCGGCCACGTCGTGGTGCGGCTGCCCGGCGGCGGCGTGCCCACGTTCGCGCTCACCCCGGGCCCGCCCGTGGGCGCTTCGGTCGATCCCGCCGGCTGGACACTGCAGGCGTCGCAGCCGGGGGCGCGGCTGGCCGTGGACGGCGATCGGCGCACGGTGTGGGGCACGGGCAAGGCGGCCCAGCAGCGCGGGGACTTCTACCGCATCGGCTTCCCGCGGCGGACCGCGGTGGCGCGCGTCTCCATCGCGGTCGCGCGCGGGGAGGAGTTCCCGATGCGCGTGAAGCTGCTGGGCGAGGACGCGCAGCGCGGCTGGGAGGAGATCCCGTTCGACGAGGCGGCCGCCTACGACCGCCTGATGGCGATGCTGCTGCACCGCCCGCGGGAGGCCGCGCTGGAGCTCGACCTGCTGCCACCGCGCACGCTCACCGGACTGCGCTTGCGGGTGGAGGAGACGGACGCCTTCTCGATGCCCTGGAACGTGCCGGAACTGCGCGTCTTCGAGCCGCCGGCGCGGTGACGCGCGTCAGGCCTTCTTGAAGGCCTCGACGAATTCCTTGAGCAGCATCGGGTTGTTGCTCTTGATGCGGCCCATCAGGAAGTCGGAGGGTCCGGGCGTGTGCTTCCCGCTCCAGACGTTCAGGAACATCTCCTCGCTGGCCTTGAAGAAGCAGTCGGCGTCCTTGTCGGGCTTGCCCTCGGTCACGGTGCAGCTGTCGGGCGTGAGCGCGACCGTCCACTTCTCGTCCTCGCCCAGAGAGAAGTAGAACGTCCGCGCCGCCTTGACGGCGCCCTTGTTGAACCGCTTGGGGAGCCCCTTGAAGACGTCGCTGATCTCCGACATCGAGGTCACCTCCGCCGGAAACGGGGAACATCCGCTCCCCCGCTTCGTCTCGTCCGGCGGATGCTAGCACGGGATAGACTGGAGATCGGCCGCTGTGCTCGCGGCCAGGGGAGCGAAGCGAGATGAACTGTACGCAGTGTGGGACCGTCCTGGCGGCCGGCGCGCGCTTCTGCGCGTCGTGCGGGACGCCGGTCGCCGCCGCGGCTCCCGGTTCGCGGCCTTCGGAGTTCCACGTGATCGGCGACGTCATGCAGGCGGTGGTGATCCCGCTCCAGCCCGGCCACGAGATCCAGGCGGAGCCGGGGGCGCTGCTCTACATGGCGGGCGACGTGGAGATGGACAGCAACATGAAGGGCGGCTGGCTGGGCGGCCTCAAGCGCATGGTGGCGGGCGAGAGCCTCTTCATGACGCGCTTCCGCAGCCGCGGCGGCGGCCAGGTCGCGTTCGCGGCGCCGCACCCGGGCAAGCTCAAGCAGATCGACCTCGATCCCGGCCGCAACTGGCTCTGTCAGCGTGACTCGTTCCTGTGCGCGACCGAGGGCGTGGACATCAACATCGCGTTCACCAAGCGCCTGGGCGCCGGCTTCTTCGGGGGCGAAGGCTTCATCCTGCAGCGCCTGTCGGGCGACGGGACCGTGTTCATCCACGGCGGCGGCAACTTCGTCGAGTTCGACCTGGAGCCGGGCCAGGTGCTGCACGTGGACACGGGCTGCATCGTGGCCTTCGAGGAACGCGTGCAGTACGACATCCGCTTCGTGGGCGGGTTCAAGAACGCGCTGTTCGGCGGCGAGGGCCTGTTCCTGGCCACGCTGCAGGGACCGGGCAAGACCACGCTGCAGACGCTGCCCTTCTCACGCCTGGCCGGACGCATCATCGGCACCACGCGGGAGGGCACGGGCGGCGTCGCGGGCGTGGGCGGCACGCTGCGCGACCTGGGGAACATCTTCGGGGGCGGCGAGTAGCGAGTTCACGAGCGCGAGGGCACGACGTCGCGCTCGTGAACTTGCTCAGTGCTTGTCGGGCAGTCCCTCGATGAAGTCGTCGACCAGCTTGCGCTGGGCCTCCGGCGTGAGCGAGGACTCGACGATCCTGGCGGCCGCGCCCATCGCGAGGTCCGCGATCTCCCCGCGGATCTCCTGGATGGCGAGCTGCTTCTCGCGCTGGATCTGCTCACGCGCCTTCTGCAGCTGCTTCTCCGCCTCCGCCTTGGCCTGGGCCGTCAGGTGGGCCCGCGCCTGGTCGGCGTCGGCGAAGGCCTGCTTCAGCAGGTCCTCGCGCTGCTGCGCCGCCTCGCGCATGGTCTCCTTGTGCTGGACCAGCAGCGCCTGCGCCTCGGCGTTGGCCTTGTGCGCGCCCTCGACCGAGTCGCGGATCGTGCGCTCGCGCTCCTCGATCATGGACAGGAGCGGCTTCCAGCCGAGCTTCGTCATCACGAAGGCGAAGACGGCGAACAGCACGAGCGTGAGCAGGGTGAGCATCCAGTCGATGTCCGTGATGCTGCCCTTGCCCGCGGCCGCCGCCAGCGCGGCGGCCGTGATCGCTGCGGAGGACATGGCTACTTGATCGCGAGCAGGATGGTGACGATCAGGGAGAAGAACGTCACGCCTTCGATGAGGCCGGCGGCCACGATCATGGCGCCGCGGATGTCGCCCGCGGCGTTGGGCTGGCGCGCGATGCCTTCCATGGCGGCCGCGGCCAGGCGCCCGATGCCGGCGGCGCCTCCGATGATGGTCAGTCCGGCCCCGATGCCGGCGGCGAAGTACGCAATGGCTCTGGGGTCAGTGGGCATGTCGGTCGTCTCTCCTTGAATCGCTTTCCTTCGGTGCGGCCTAGTGGGCGGGATGCGCGTACATCCCGATGAAGATGGATGTGAGCAGGGTGAAGATGTAGGCCTGGATGAACGCCACCAGGACCTCCAGGATCATGATGAACAGCGACAGCCCCAGGGACACGGGCAGCATGGCGACGCCGAACCACGGGCTGACGGCCGCCATCAGCGGCACCAGCATCAGCAGCGTGGTGATGACCATGTGGCCGGCCAGCATGTTCGCGAAGAGCCGGATCATGAGCGCGAACGGCTTCGAGAACATGCCCAGGATCTCGACCGGGATCATGATGATCACGAGCGGCCAGGGCAGGCCGTGGGGCACCATCCCCGTGAAGTGCTTCACCGCGCCGTACTTCGAGATGCCGGCCCACTGCTGGGCCAGGAACGAGATGGCGGCCAGGCCCAGCGTGACGCTCAGGTTGCCGGTGGAGGTGGCCCCGAACGGCGTGAGGCCCAGCAGGGCGGCGATCAGGATGAAGAAGAAGAAGCTCAGCAGCAGCGGCACGAACTTGCGGCCGTCGTGGCCGATGTTCGCCTCCGCGATGTCGTCGCGCACGAAGAGGACGAGGGCCTCGACCGCGGAGCCCAGCCCCGTCGGCATCCCCTCGCGATAGCCCTGGATCGCCAGGCGCACCACCAGCAGGACCAGCAGGCTGGCGAGCCCGAAGTAGACCATGTGCTTGGAGGGGATCCCGAAGAACTCCTGGTCCAGCACGTGGTGCATCAGGATCGCGGCCGGCCCGTGATCCTCTTCGTGCTCGGCCGCGGCCGCGGGTGCCCCTTCCGGTGGGTGGGCTTCCGCCGGCACCACGGCCTCGTGCCCCGGCTGGGCCTCCGGCGACTCGTGGGCGGGCTGCGCGGCCGCCGGCTCCGACGCCGCCGGCTGGGCTTCGTGCGGCCCCGCGAGCAGCAGCGCGAGCAGCAGCCCCGCGCCCGTCACTGGCGTACCTCCGCGGCGGCGCCCGGCCGCTGGCGCTGGAGCACCGCGATCTCGAAGATCAGGAAGAACACGAAATAGGATAGCAGCGAGAGGGCCAGCGGCACCTTCGGCACCCCCAGCAGGAGCACGGCCGCCACCACCGCCGCCAGCATCAGGCCCATTCGTCCGACCATCCCCCCCAGCACCGCGCCCATGAACGCGTTCGTGGATCGTCCTTGCGCCCAACGGACCAGTCCGTACGCCGCGAGCGTGTTGACGGCCGCCAGGGCGCCTCCCATCACGACTCCACGGAGCGCCGCGCCCGACAGCCGCTGGCCGAGCCCGAGCCACACGAGAGCGAGTGAGCCCGCGACCACCGCCAGCACGAACCCGGCGTACCGTCCGAGGCTCAACGCCTTCTGACGGCCACGGCCTTGAAGAACTGGATGCCCGCCGCGACCAAGCCCAACCCCGCGCCTACCAGGAACAAGATCGGCTCGGTACCGAGCTTCTTGTCCAGCCAATGCCCGATCCACAGACCGAGCAGAACCGTCACCGCCAGCGACGTGCCCATTCCCAGGTAGGGAGCGGCCTCGCGCATCGCGCGCTGCCAACTCCTCCCCGGCGCCTTGCTGTCGTTCGGGGTCACGCCTGGCTACGGTGCGACGGCCGCGAAGATTAGCATGAGCGTCTGGGGCAGGCAAGCCTGCGAGCGACGCGGGTGGTCAGGCTCCAAGCGCTCCACGATCAGGCACTTACGGCCTTGGGTGCGGGTGTCTCCACCGGCACGTGCGCCCCCTCCGCCTTGCGCCAGCGCAGCACGTCGTAGCGGTAGATGCGGTAGGCGGAGAGCACGAGGGACAGCACCACCGGCCCCACGATCAGCCCCTTGGGGCCGAAGGCGAAGACGCCGCCCAGGATGGACAGGAAGGCCAGCAGCATGTGGATCTGCGCCGCGCCCTTGAGGATGAGGGGCTTCACCACGTTGTCGATGCCGCTGATGAGCACCGCGCCGTAGAGGAGCAGGCCCAGCCCCTTGGCCAGCGAGCCGTTGTAGATCAGGTAGAGCGCGGCGGGCACCCAGGCCAGCGGCGAGCCCACGATGGGGATGAGGGCTGCGAAGACGACCATCAGGCTCCACAGCAGCGGCGCGGGCACACCGAACATCAGGAAGCCGAGGAGCGCGACCAGGCCCTGCGCCAGCGGGACCAGCACCATCGACTGCAGCACGCCCTTGACCGTGCGCGTGAGGTGGTCGACGATCTCCAGCTCCTGCCCGCGCGTGAGCGGCGAGATGCCGCGCACGGCGTCGCGGATCTCCTGCCCGTCGCGCAGCAGGAAGAACAGCATCAGCACGAAGATGCCGAAGTCGAGCAGCACGTTGGCCAGCCGGGCCAGGAAGTTCTGGGCCACGTGGTTGGCCCAGGTGGCGGTGCTGGACAGGGCGGCGGACGCGGTCGACATGGCGGTGCCGCCCGTCGCGCGCCGGACCCACGCCATCAGCAGCGGGTACTTCTGCGGCAGCGTCTCGCGCCACAGCTTGTCGAAGGCGGCCGGCTCCAGGTGGGGGCGGAGGACCTCGACCGCGCCCTGCGCCTGCTGCGCGATGATGGTCGCGTAGCTCAGCAGCGGCAGCAGCAGCGCCGTGATCACCACCAGCACCAGCAGGCCGGCCGACAGCGAGCGCATCCCCCACAGCCGCTGCGAGAGCCGCCGCTGCGCCGGCGCCATCAGCAGCGCCAGCGACCCGGCGATGGTGAAGGTCAGCAGGAAGTAGTGGAAGACGAGGAACGCCAGCACCAGCACCACCACCAGGCAGGCCACCAGGGGGATGGAGATGCGGGAGCTGGGGGCGACCCGTCCTTCGACCGGACTCATGGTGACGAGTCCATTCTATCGGGACCGGTCGGCGTCAGGGGCCCGCTCGCCGGCGATGGCCGGCGAGGCGCGGAGGCTAGTGCGGCCGGCCGCCCTCGGGCACGACCTCGGGCTCGGCCAGCATGGTGACCGGCGGCGGGGCCGCCCCCGAGGGCGCGCCGTGCACGGGTGCGGTGGCGGCGACCTGCGCCTGGCTCCCGAAGCGCTCGGGGTTCACGATGCCGGCCAGGTGCGCCATGGGCTTGTGCAGGAAGGCCAGGAAGGGCTTGGGATACACGCCGATCCAGAAACACAGGACCACGAGCGGCACCAGCGTCGCCAGCTCGCGCCGGTTCAGGTCCTTGAGGTGGCGGTTCTCCTCGTTCGTGACCTTGCCCCAGAACACCCGCTGGTACAGCCAGAGCAGGTAGGCGGCGCCCAGCACGATCCCCGAGACCGCCCAGTAGGCCCACACGCGGTTCGCGGAGAACGCCCCCTGCAGGATCATCAGCTCGCCGATGAAGCCGTTCAGCAGCGGCAGGCCCATCGAGGCCAGGAAGATGATGAGCGTCAGCGTCGCGTAGACGGGCATCACGCTGGCCAGCCCGCCGAACTCCGCGATGGCCTTGGTGTGCCGCCGCTCGTAGATGAGGCCGACGATCAGGAACAGCCCGCCCGTGGAGAGCCCGTGGTTGATCATCTGCAGCACGCTGCCCTCGAGCCCCAGCGGGTTGAGCGCGAACATGCCGAGCATGCAGAAGCCGAGGTGGCTGACCGAGGAGTACGCGATCAGCTTCTTCATGTCCGACTGCACCAGCGTGACCAGCGCGGCGTAGACGATGCCGATGATCGACAGCACCACCATGAACTCGAGGATGGTCGGGCGCCAGAGCCAGAAGTTGAGCGTCTGGCCCAGCGCGGCCGGCAGCAGGGGCAGCGAGAAGCGGATGAAGCCGTACGTTCCCATCTTCAGCAGCACGCCGGCCAGGATCACGGAGCCGGCGGTGGGCGCCTCGACGTGCGCGTCGGGCAGCCAGGTGTGGAACGGGAACATCGGCACCTTGATGGCGAAGCCCAGGAAGAAGGCGAGGAAGACCCAGAACTGGAGGCTGGGATCCAGCTGGAACTTGTACCACTCCGTGACGTCGAAGGTGCCGGTGCCCTTGAACGCGTCGACCGTGCGCGAGTGGAAGTACACCGCCAGGATGCCCAGCAGCATCACCACCGAGCCGACCAGCGTATAGAGGAAGAACTTGATGGCGGCGTAGAGCCGGCGCACCCCGCCCCAGATGCCGATCAGGAAGTACATCGGCACCAGCATCACTTCCCAGAACACGTAGAACAGGAACATGTCGAGGGCGCAGAAGACGCCCAGCATGCCCGCCTGCAGCAGCAGCAGGAAGACGTAGTACTGGCGGACGCGGTCGGTGATCGCGGTCCAGGACGAGAGGATCGCGATCACGCCCAGCAGCGTGGTGAGCAGGATGAGGAGCGCGCTCACGCCGTCGATGCCGAAGTGGTACGAGACGCCGATGCTCGGAATCCAGGCGCCCCTCTCCACGAACTGGAAGCCGGACGCCTCCCGGTCGAACCAGAACCACAGCGGCAGGCTGACCAGGAAGCCCAGGACGGCGACGCCGTTCGCGAACCAGCGCACGCGGTCGTCCTGGCCCTTGAAGGGTGGCAGCAGCAGGACCAGCGCGCCCACGAGCGGCGTGTAGGTGATGATCGAGAGCAGGTGCTCGCGGAAGAAATCCATCAGCGGCTCCCTTAGGCTCCTAGTACAGCCCCAGGACGAGCCCGCCCGAGGCGAACAGCAGGAAGAGGCCGATCAGCATGGCCAGCGCGTACTGCTGGACCAGGCCGCTCTGCGCGGCCCGGAAGAGGTAGCTCAGGTTGTCCAGGACGACGGCGACGGCCTCCACCACCTTGTCCACGACGTAGCGGTCCCAGGCGTTCGAGAACACGGCCACGACGTCGCGCGTGAGCCAGGCGATGCCGTTGACGCCCGCGCCCGGCCGCACCTCGCCGTCGCCGCCGTCGATCGCGAAGCGATCCACCCCGTGCAGCGCGCGCCCGCCACCCAGCGCCGCGCCTCGCACGAACAGCGCGCCGTACAGCTCGTCGACGTAGTACTTGTTCGACAGGACGCGGTGGATGGGCGCGAACGTCTGCGCCAGGCGCTCGGACAGCTCCGGCCGCGCCTTGTAGAGGTAGCGGGCCAGGAAGTATCCGGCCCCGGCCACCGCCACGCTCGCGCCCATCAGGCCCAGCTCGATGGTCGTGTCGTGCAGCGGGTGCGGAAACACCTGCTCCACGGCGTGGTGCGCGCTCTCCATCACGGGCTCGAGGAAGCCCTCGAACAGATTCGTGACGCCGAACACCGCCGGTATGCCCAGGAACCCGGCGAAGACCGACCCCACCGCCAGCACGATCAGTGGAACGGTCATGGCCTTCGGCGACTCGTGCAGGTGGTGCGCCTGCTCGTCGGTCCCGCGGAACGCGCCGTGGAACGTCATGAAGTACAGGCGGAACATGTAGAACGCGGTCATGGCCGCCGTGACGAACCCGAGCGCCCACACCACGCGGCCGTAGGTGCCGATCTTGAACGCCGACCACAGGATCTCGTCCTTCGAGAAGAAGCCGGCCAGCGGAGGGATGCCCGCGATCGCCACGCATCCGATGAACATGGTCCAGCGCGTGATCGGCATCTGCTTGTGGAGCCCGCCCATCTTCCGCATGTCCTGCTCGCCCGACATGCCGTGGATCACGGAGCCCGAGCCGAGGAACAGGAGCGCCTTGAAGAACGCGTGCGTCATCAGGTGGAACACGCCGGCCGCGAACGCGCCTACGCCGCAGGCCGCGACCATGTAGCCCAGCTGGCTCACGGTCGAGTACGCCAGCACGCGCTTGATGTCGTACTGCACGAGCCCGATCGAGGCGGCGAAGATGGCGGTCAGGATCCCGATCACCGCGACCACCAGCATGGCCTTGGGCGCGTGCGCGTAGATGGTGGACGAACGCGCGATCATGTAGACGCCGGCGGTCACCATGGTGGCCGCGTGGATGAGGGCCGAGACCGGCGTCGGGCCCTCCATGGCGTCGGGCAGCCAGACGTAGAGCGGGATCTGCGCGCTCTTGCCGCAGGCACCCACGAACAGGAACAGGCCGATCATCGTCAGCGCGCCGCCCCAGGCCCACTCCACCGGCATGTGCGCGGCCTGCGCGGCCACCGC
>JAICEW010000016.1 GCA_025923995.1 Vicinamibacteria bacterium
ATCTTCACCACGGTCGCGGACAACCAGACCAAGGTGGAGGTGCACGTGCTGCAGGGCGAGAGCGACATGGCCGCCTACAACAAGAGCCTGGCCAAGTTCGAGCTCACCAACATCCCGCCGTCGCCCAAGGGCGTGCCGCAGATCGAGGTCAGCTTCGAGATCGACGTCAACGGCATCATGTCCGTCGCGGCGCAGGACCAGGCGACGGGACGGAGCCAGTCGATCGTGATCCACCCCTCCGGCGGCCTCAGCCAGTCCGAGCTGTCGCGGCTCGTGAACGAGACGCGCCTGCGCGAGCAGACCGAGAAGAGCCGCAAGGAGCAGGACGCCGTGATCCGCCAGCTGGAGGGCCTGGTGACCAACACCATGCGCTCGGTGCAGGCGCTCGAGGGCAAGCTCACCTCGGACGAGCAGGAGCACATCCTGGAGGCCATGGAGAAGGCGAAGAAGGCGCGCATGGAGCCCAACCTGGAGGAGCTCAAGGTGCGCCTCGCCGAGATGGAGAAGGCGGCCAGCCTCATCGGCCAGGCCATGCTCCGGCCCTGATGGTGACGCGCACCCAGGTCGACTACTACGAGGTCCTGGCCGTGTCGCGGCAGGCGACCGACCAGGAGATCAAGTCCGCCTACCGCAAGCTCGCCCTCAAGTACCATCCCGACCGCAACCCCGGGGACAAGGACGCCGAGGAGAAGTTCAAGGAGGCGGCGCAGGCCTACGCCATCCTGAGCGACCCGGAGAAGCGCCGCCGCTACGACACCTTCGGCCACGCGGGCGTGGCCGGGAGCACCGGCGGCTTCGATCCCAGCGTCTTCTCCGACTTCGGCGACATCCTGGGCGACCTGTTCGGGCTGGGCGACCTGTTCGGACGGCGGCAGCGCGGCGGCCCGCGGCGCGGCGCCGACCTGCGCTACAACCTGGACCTCACGCTCGAGGAGGCGGCGTTCGGGACCGAGACCCACATCCAGATCCCCCGCCTCAACAACTGCGCGACCTGCGAAGGCAGCGGCGCCACGCCGGGCACGCAGCCGACCACCTGCTCCGCCTGCGGCGGCGCCGGCCAGGTGACGTTCCAGCAGGGCTTCTTCAGCGTCGCGCGCACCTGCGGCCGCTGCCGTGGCACCGGGCGCATCGTCACCAGCCAGTGCAAGGACTGCAAGGGCCAGGGCCAGGTGCCGATCGAGCGCAAGCTGCAGATCAAGATCCCGCCGGGCGTCGACACCGGCAGCCAGCTCCGCATCTCGGGTGAAGGCGAGCCCGGCACCCAGGGCGGCCCGCCCGGAGACCTGTACGTCGTCGTCCGCGTCGAGGAGCACGAGTTCTTCAAGCGCGACGGCACGAGCCTCGTGTGCGAGCTCCCGATCAACGTGGCGCAGGCCGCGCTGGGCGCGTCGCTCGAGGTGCCGACGCTCGACGGCGGCAAGGCGAAGGTCCAGGTCCCCGAGGGCACGCAGCCGGGCGCGACGTTCCGCGTGAGGGGCCACGGCGTCCCCCACCTGGGCTCGCGCGGACGGGGCGACCTCCACGTGGTGATCCGCGTGGTGGTCCCCAAGCACCTCAGCGGCGATCAGCGCAAGCTCCTCCAGCAGCTCGACAAGACGCTGCCGACGCCGGAGCTGCGCGAGAAGGACCGGTCGATCTTCGAGAAGATGAAGGACATCCTCTCGTAGGCTTCCGGCCGGCCTCATCTCAAGTTCTGGAATCTGCGCCCGGCCGCCCTGCGCCATGCCGGGCGCCCCGCGACGCAGCGCGGAGAACCTGACTCTCCCTCCTGGACCCGGTCTTGCACAAGGGCGACGCGCCTGCCTGGAGGAAGGCCCGCCCGATGCAACGTCTCCGAGTCGGCGTCCTCGATCTGATGACCAAGGGCCCCACCCGCGCCTTCTGGGGGCGGCTCATGCAGCCCAACTTCGCGAGCATCATGCCGCAGGTGGTCGCCGTGTGGTGCGAGCAGGCGGGGCACGACGTGCGCTTCCTCTGCTACACGGGCGGCGAGGACCTCACGCGCGACCTGCCGTCCGACGCGGACGTGATCTTCATCGCCGCCTACACGCAGTCGGCACACCTCGCCTACTCCCTGAGCAACCTCTATCGGAGACGCGGAGTGGTGACGGTGCTGGGCGGGCCCCACGCGCGCTGCTACCCCGACGACGCGGCCCGGTACTTCGACTACGTGGTGGGCTTCACGGACCAGGCCCTGGTGCAGGACGTCCTGCGCGACGCGACGCCGCAGCACCCGGGGGTGCAGCTCTCGGCGGCGCGCCAGCCCACGCACCTGCCGGGCATCGAGCGGCGATGGAACTTCATCGCCCCCACCATCGCCCGTACGCCCATCCTCAAGATCGTTCCGACGCTGGGCAGCCTGGGCTGCCCCTACACCTGCCCCTTCTGCATCGACGCGGTGGTCGACTACCAGCCGCTCGACACCCGGCAGATCAAGGAAGACCTCCGGTTCCTGCTGACGCGGCTGAAGCGTCCGCTCGTGGGCTGGCACGATCCGAACTTCGGCGTCCGCTTCGAGCAGATCATGTCGGCGATCGAGGAGGCCGTCCCCCGCGACCGCATCGACTTCGCCGCCGAGAGCAGCCTGTCGCTGCTCTCCGAGGACCGGCTGGGCCGGCTGCGCGCGAACGGCTTCAAGGCCATGCTGCCCGGGGTCGAGTCCTGGTACTCGCTGGGCGGCAAGTCGAACACGGGCCGGGCCGCCGGAGCCGAGAAGGTGGGCAAGGTCGCCGATCACCTCAACACCGTCCAGCGGTACATCCCCTACGTGCAGGCCAACTTCGTGCTCGGACTCGACGATGACGAGGGCGAGGAGCCGTTCGAGCTGACTCGCCGCTTCGTCGACCTGGCGCCTGGCATCTTCCCGGCCTACTCGCTGCTCTCCGCGTTCGGCCAGGCCGCGCCGCTCAACCTGGCCCTCCAGCGCGATGGACGCGTCCTGCCCACGCCGTTCCATTTCCTCGACAACAACCGCGCAACCAACGTGCGCCCCAGGCACTACACCTGGACCGCGCTGTACGACCACGTGATCGCGCTCAGGCGGCACTCGTTCTCGTGGCGCGCGGTGGCCCGGCGCTTCCAGGCGAACCAGGGAACGGTCCCTCGCTGGCTGAACGCGGTGCGTGCGCGCTCGTCGGAGGGCTCGGGCCGCATACGCTACGACACCACGGTCCGTCGCCTGCTGGACACCGACGCGGGCCTCCGGCGCTTCTTCGAGGGCGAGACGAGCGCCGTGCCCCGCTTCTACCTGGACCAGATGCGCTCGGACCTGGGCCCGTTGTGGGGGGCGCTGCCGGACGGTGCGTTGTCCCACGATCCGAACGCCTACTGGCGGGCCCAGGCCGCGCCTGCGGCCGGACCGCATCCGGGGGCTAGGAGCGCACCAGGCCCGTCATCTGCTGGAGGATGGTGATGGTGCGGCTCGAATCCTCCCAGACCTCCTTGAACACGTTCGCCTCCCGCATCCTGCGGTCCGCTTCGCGCGCCTCCTTGAGCACATCGTCCACGATGGGGCCAACGCTCTTCGGATTCACGATGCCGGCGTCGGCTCGGGCACGCAGGTCGCGGCTCACGGCCGCGAAGTAGTGGAGCTCGCCCAGGAACTGCTGGCCGCGGCTCGCGTAGCTTCCGAGCTCCTCGCGGGCGCGGCCGTAGGCCCTCGCGGCGCTCCCCTCGAGCTCGGCGGCCAGGTCGCGGAACTCCTGGAGCGGCGCCCCGGCCAGCGCGGGCACCACGTAGGGCGGTGGCACGTTCACCTCGCCGCCCGCCAGGGACAGCTGCATCAGCCCGAGCACCGCGCCCACGGCCGCCCATTCGGGGTAGGTGCTCGGGAGGACGCCCGCGGCGCGGAGCCGCTCCTCGACGGCGCGGGACACCTCGGTCAGCGCGGCCACCCGCGGAGCCGGGTCGAACCGCGCCGCGGGATACTCGTCCAGCGCGGCCCGGAAGTCCCGAGTGGAGCGCGCGAAGGCACGGATGGACGACAGGAACCTCGTGTCGGTCCGCGCACCGGAAAGGACCGCGTCGCCCGCCCCTTCGAGCAGGCCTTGCGCGGTCTCGTCGAGATGGCGGGCGAGCGAGCGCATGGTCTCGTAGCGCCTGGCGTCGAGTGGCCGCGCCGCGCTCGCCTCGCTTGCCCTCGCCGCCGCCGGGGCGGCCAGCAGCAGGCTGGTGACGGCCGCGCGGGCCAGCGCCGGGCGCCAGCTCACCGCGTGCCCCCTCCCGGGGGGAGGGCCGACACTTCGGACGGGCTCAAGCGCGATCGGTCGCAGTACCCCTGACCGCTCCGGCACGCCTGGAGGTTGCGCCGGCGCTCGCTGGCCGCCAGGGCGCCGGCTTCGCGCGGGCTCAAGAGGGAGTAGTCGCACGTCTCGCCACCCGAGCGGCACGTCTCGAGGTTGCGCGCTCGGGCCGCAAGGTCGACGCTGGCCGCTTCTCTCGGGCTGAGCCGCGACCGGTCGCACGCATCCCAGCCGCCCATGCATCTCCAGAGGTTTCGCTCGCGGGCCTCGTGCTCGACCTCGCGCGCCTCCCGTGGCGTGAGCACCCCCGGGTCGCAGCTGGCGAACCCCGACGTGCAGTCGGCCACCGTGCGCTCGCGCTGGCTACGCGCGATCTCGGCCTCGTCGGCCGGTGTGAGGGAGGATCGGTCGCACGATCCGACTCCGCTTCGGCAGGCCGAGACCATGCGTGCGCGCTCCTCCCCCGCGACTTCGCGCGCCTCCGAGGCCGTGAGCCGCGAACGGTCGCAGGGACCGATGCCGTCCCGGCAGCTCGACACGTTGCGGTCGTGCCGCGCCAGAGCTGCTGCGTTCGCCTCCGCGGGGGTGAGCTGCGCCGGATCGCAAGCCGCTGCGCCGCGCCGGCACTCCTGCAGGTTCCGCGCACGATCCGCGGCCGCGACGGCGGAGGCGTCCGACGGCGACAGGAGGGTGCGGTCGCATGTGGACGCACCTCGCTTGCAGTCCGAGAGGTTGGCCGTCTCGTCCGCCGCGGCGGACAGGGCGCCCGCACAGAGAGCGAGGCCCAACACGCGCAGGCACCTCGTAGTCGTCGCTCTCACTCCCCATCGCGGCGGACGGACCTTCATGGGGTTCGCTTTCGCCGGGACGACACGGCGGGCGCGCGGACCGACCCGGGGCTCTCTTCGTGGTCCACGTCGTCGAGGACCTGCACCAAGGATCGAGGCGCCCTCCGGACCACCGCCGCGATCGACAAGGCGATGGCGGCCAGCGCCAGCGTCACCCACGCGAGGCCCCTGAGCCCGAAGCCCTGGGGCGCGAGGATGGCGTATACGGCCGCTACGGCCACGCACAACGAAACGACACTGACTGTGAGGTTGGACATGTGCTTGATGCCTCAGCGTGCCGAAGCGAACCGGTTGAAGACGCCCAGCGCCCGAAGCGCCCCGATCAGGGCCGACGCTCCCAGGATCGCGACGATCCAGCCGCCCACTGGCCCGAGAGGGCCGACGTGGATGGCGCTGGCCAGGGCCAGTCCGAGCAACGACCCCACGATGCCGACGATCACGTTGGCCAGGATCCCCATCTGCGCATTGGTCTTCATCAGGATGCTGGCCAGCCAGCCGACGACCCCTCCGATGATCAGTGTCCACAGGACGCTCATGTCTCCTCCTCGCCGTCGGCCAGGAATGGCGCACTGGCGGTGGCTGCTGGTGAAACAGCAAGAGCCGAGCCATGGCGCACGCACGCTGCCGGCGCGACAGCTGCCGCCACGCTTCGAAGTTCCCGAGCCGGACATCGCGTTTTCTGTAATCCGCTGCATTGGTGGCCGCCCTCTCCTGCGCACGTCTCGATCGCCCGCTGCGGCGGTGGCGCTTCAAGCCGGGCTCGTGGTCCGTGGAAGTGATGGCCCTGGTCTTGCTGGATCGAGGCAAGGAGGTTCCATGAGCCAACGCATCGAGTACTGGACGTGGCTGAGCGGTTTTCTCGCCGGAGGGCTCGCAGGTGCGGGGGCCGCCCTGCTGTTGGCTCCCCGGTCGGGCAGGGACACGCGCGGACGCGTGGGACGCAAGCTGCGTCGCGCCGCCCGCGTCGCCCGCGAGCTGCGGGATCGCGAGCTCGTGGACCAGTCGGCGCTCGCCGGCAACGGAGGGCGCGCGGCGCCCCGCGAACCCGCACAGCCGGTCGAGTAGCGGGCCCGCCCTGACTCCGCTGGGGAGACTCACGACCGCACCAACCGCGCCGAAAGGGCTGCCCAGGATGTTGACTGACGGGCCGGCGAGCGGTTGGCTGGAGCGCCATGGCCCGGGAGTCGTCGCGGGCCTCTGCGGCGTCCTGATCGCCATCGCCGTCAAGCTCGTCCTCGGCCGCCTGATGGACGAGACCGGCCTCTTCCTGCTCCTGCTCGTCGCAGTGACGGGCGCGGTCGCTCTGGGCGGGGCAGCGTCGGGTCTGGCCATCACCCTGCTGGCGGGCATGGCGACGGTCATGCTCAGCGGCTTCGCGAGCGAGCCGGTCCAGGCCTCTGACGCGATCACCCTCGCCCTCTTCCTCGCCGCCGGCGGCACCGTCAGCCTCGCCCTCGAGCGTCTGCGCCTTCCCCGGGGGCCGACGCTCCGCCCAGCGCCGCCGTCAGGGCCAACCGCCCTCGACGACGACCTGGACGCGAAGACCCACGAGCGCCGGGCGCAACTCGCGGCCCTCGATCAGCTGGGCCTGACGCTCTCCGGCCAGCTCGACATGGCGACGCTCGCGAAGTCGGTGACCGAAGCCGGCGTGGCCATGACCGGCGCCGCGTTCGGAGCGTTGCTGTTCAAGGACGCCGCAGGCGCGTCCGCGCAGTACGTGACGGGCGCCCACGCGGGCGCCCTCGCCGACTTCCCGATGCCCCTCGACACGCATGCGTTCGGCTCGCCGTTCCGCGGCACGGTGACCCGGAGCGACGACCTCGTCGAGGACGGAAGGTTCGGTCCTGACCTGCCCTTCAAGCAGATGCCGGTGGGGCAGCAATCCGCACGCAGCTACCTGGCCGCTCCCATCCATTCCGGCACCGGGACTTTCCATGGCGGCCTGTTCCTCGGGCATCCCGAGCCGGGCGTGTTCCGCCAGGCCGACGAGCGGCTGGTCGCGAGCCTGGCCGCGCACGCCGCCATCGCGGCGGACAACGCGCACCTGTACCGTGAAGCGCAGGAGGCGCGTGGCGCGGCCGAGGCAGCCAACCACGTCAAGGACGCCTTCCTCGCCACGCTCTCCCACGAGCTGCGGACTCCGCTGACCTCCATCGTGGGCTGGGCCAACCTGCTCAAGCTCGGGCGGCTCCCGGCGGACCAGGTGAGCGTCGCGGTCGAGACCATCCTCCGCAACGCCACCGCGCAGAGCCAGATCATCGACGAGCTGCTGGACGTGTCGCGCATCATCACCGGCAAGCTCCAGCTCGACCTGCAGGTCGTGGACATCGGCGCCATCGTCAAGGCGGCGCTCGAGACCGTGACACCGGCCGCGGACACCAAGAAGATCCAGCTGCAGCTCATCCAGGATCCGGCGGGAAGCTTCATCCTGGGCGACCCGGAGCGCCTCCAGCAGGTGTTCTGGAACCTGCTCTTCAACGCGCTCAAGTTCACTCCCAGGAACGGGCGGGTGCGCGTGACCGTCCGGTCCGTCGGTTCCAGCGTCGACATCGTGGTGGAGGACACGGGCGTGGGCATCGACCCCGCCTTCCTCCCCCACATGTTCGAGCGCTTCACGCAGGGCGATTCCTCGAGCACGCGGGCCGCGCGCGGCCTCGGCCTCGGTCTCTCCATCGCGCGCCAGCTGGCCGAGCTGCACGGCGGCACCATTCGGGCGGACAGCCCCGGCGTCGGCTACGGCTCCACGTTCACGGTGACCTTCCCGCGCTCGCCGACGGCGGCGCCCCTGCCGGCCGAACCGGGCCTCCCTGACGATGTGGTGGAAGACATGCCCCGGCTGGACGGCATACGGGTGCTGGTCGTGGAGGACGACGACGACGCGCGTGCGCTGCTGGAGGAGGTCCTGGGCGGCCAGGGCGCCTCGGTCCTCTCCAGCCCGACCGCTTCCAAGGCGCTCTCCATCCTCGAGCAGCAGCCGATCGACGTGCTGGTGAGCGACATCGAGATGCCCGGCATCGACGGTTATCACCTGATCCGCGAGGTCCGGTCGCGGTCCGTCGCGCAGGGGCGCGACGTCCCGGCGGCGGCTCTCAGCGCCTACGCGCGGACGGAAGATCGGCTGCGCGCCCTTCGTGCGGGATTCCAGCTACACTTGGCGAAGCCGGTGCAGCCTTCCGAGCTGGTCACCGTCGTCGCCAGCCTGGCGGCGCGGCGCAGCTAGCCAAGCGGACGGCCGCGAGGAGCCTCACCCGTGCAGGCGGCGCTTCCCCCGCAGACCGACGACGAGCTCCGCAGCTTCCTGGATGACGCGCGGCTGGGCCTCCGTCTGGTCGATCCCGACGGTCGCATCCTCTGGGCGAACGGGGCGGAGCTGGAGCTGGCCGGCTGCCTGGAGCGCGACTACGTCGGCCACCACCTGGGCGAGTTCTTCGTGGAGCCCGGGGCGGCGGCGGAGATGCTGGCACGCCTGGCCGGACGTCAAGGCCTTTCGGGCTTCGAGACGTGCCTCCGGGCGCGGAACGGCACCATCCGCAGGGTCCTCGTCGACGGGCAGGGGCTGTTCCGCCAGGGCCGGCTCGTCCACAGCCGCTGCATCACGCGCGACGTCACGTCCCTGTTCGAAAGGGAGGAGACCG
Source organism: Vicinamibacteria bacterium (assembly GCA_025923995.1). GTDB lineage: Bacteria > Acidobacteriota > Vicinamibacteria > Fen-336 > Fen-336 > JAICEW01. The sequence continues at coordinate 8,725 of JAICEW010000016.1, forward strand.
CTCGGCGTCGGGCCGAGGAGACGAGCCGACTGCAGGAGGACTTCCTGGCCCTGCTCTCGCACGAGCTGCGGGCGCCGCTGGGGACGGTGCTGCTCTGGCTCGGCCTGCTCAAGCAGGGCGAAAGCGACGCCGACGAGACGAGGCGCGCCGTGGAGATCATGGACCGCAGCGCCCGGACCCTGGAGCAGATCGTCGAAGACCTGGTGCACGCCTCGCGCATCGCCGCGGGCGGACTCACGCTCACCCTCGAGCGCATCGACCTGGTCCGCGTCGTCCAGCAGGCGGTGGACGCCGCTCTCGGCGACGCCGCTGTCGCCGGCCTGCAGCTCATCTGCTCCGCGGGGACGGAGCCGATATGGGTGCTGGGGGATGCCGGCCGACTGCAGCAGGCGGTGTCCAACCTGCTCGCGAACGCCGTCAAGTTCACGCCGGCAGGGGGACGGGTCGACGTCTGCCTCGACGTGCGCGATCCGACGGCCCGGCTGCGCGTGAGCGACACGGGAGAGGGGATGAGCTCCGGCTTCCTGCCGTTCGCGTTCGGCAGGTTCCGCCAGCAGGACAGCACGAGCACGCGCGCCCATCACGGCCTGGGCCTGGGACTGTACGTCGTCCGGCACGTCATCGAGCACCACGGCGGACGAGTCCTGGCGGAAAGCCCCGGGCCGGCGCACGGGAGCACGTTCACCGTGCTGCTGCCCCTGGCGGACGAGGAGGCCGTCCGACTCCGCTCGCCCGTGGAGGCGCGCGCGGAAGCGGTTCTCCTGCGACCCGGGCTCAAGGTGCTGCTGGTGGACGACGAGGACGACGTGCGTGAGGCGCTCACGCGCCTGCTCGGGCAGCACGGAGCCGTCGTGGTCGGCGCCGCCTCGGCCCAGGAGGCGCGCGTGGTGCTCCAGGGCCTGCTGCCCGACGTGATCCTGAGCGACATCGCCATGCCGGTGGAGGACGGTCTCTCCTTCATCCGCAGCGTGCGGCAGCTGCCGCCCGAACGCGGCGGGCGGACGCCGGCCGCCGCGCTCTCCGCGTACGCCGGCACCGAGCACCGCAGGCAGGCGCTGGAGGCCGGCTTCGACGAGCACGTGTCCAAGCCCGTCCAGCCGCCCCACCTCCTGGCCGTCATCGCGAGGATGACCGGTGCGCCGGCGATCGCCCGGCGCACCGGATGATCCCGGCCGTGCGCGGAGAGCAGCCGTGACGCTGCCGCTGGCGCTCATCGTGGACGACGACCGCGGCTTCGCGCTCGGGCTCACGCGGCTCGTGCGGACCGAGGGCTTCGACGTGGTCAGTGCGCACAGCCTGGAGGAGGCCCGCGCGCAGATCGCTTCGAGACGCCCCGACATCATCCTGGCCGACCTGCGGCTGCCCGACGGCAGCGGAGCCGACCTGCTGGGCAGCTTCGAGGGGACGGAACCCCCGGACCTCGTCCTCGTCACCGCACACGCCAGCGTCGAGACCGCGGTCGACGTCCTGCGGCGCGGCGCCGTCGACTACCTCACCAAGCCGATCGACTTCGGCCGCGTCAAGATCGCGCTGACGGCGCTCAAGCGGGCGCTGGAGCTCAAGGGGGAGGTCGGATCCCTGCGCAGCGAGCTGCGGAGGCTGGGGAGGTTCGGTTCCCTGGTCGGCGCCTCTCCGGCCATGCAGCGGGTCTACGACATCATCGAGCGCGTGGCCGCCAGCGAAGCCCGGGTCCTGATCTCGGGCGACACCGGCACCGGCAAGGAGCTCATCGCCGAGGCCATCCACGCCCACAGCCGGCGGCGCCGCGGGCCGTTCGTGGCTGTCAACTGCGGAGCCATCTCCACCAGCCTGATCGAGAGCGAGCTGTTCGGCCACGAGCGAGGCAGCTTCACCGGAGCCGACCGGCAGCACAAGGGACACTTCGAGCGGGCCCACGGGGGAACGCTGTTCCTCGACGAGGTCACGGAAATGCCCATGGACAGCCAGGTCCGGCTGCTCCGGGTGCTCGAGGCCTCGGCGCTGACGCGAGTGGGCGGAACGACGCCGGTGACCCTCGACGTGCGAGTCCTGGCCGCCACCAACTTCCCCATCGCGCAGGCGGTGGCGGCCGGCAAGCTGCGCCAGGACCTGCTCTACCGCCTGAACGTCATCGGCATCCAGGTGCCCCCCTTGCGCGAGAGGGGCGACGACGTGGCCCTCCTGGCCGAACACTTCCTCGAAGGGCTCAACGCCGCGGCAGGATTGCGACGGCGCTTCACGGAGGCCAGCCTGGACCGCATCCGCGAGCATCCCTGGCCCGGGAACGTTCGCGAGCTGAAGAACGTGGTGGAGCGGGCGTACGTCCTCACGGACGACGAGGTGGACGTGGAGGTGGCCTCCGCGCTGGAGCCGGATCCGTCCCCTTCCCTCCACAACGGCGTCGGCAGCTCGCTGGGTGAATCCGAGCGCCAGCTGATCCTGGCCACCCTCGATCACTTCTCGGGCGACAAGCGCAAGGCCGCCGCCATGCTGAAGATCAGCCTCAACACCCTCTACAGCCGCCTGCGAGAGTACAAGCTGGACTAACCGTTCGCGGTTGGACCTCACCCTCCGCTCCGGCATATGCTCGCGCGCCATGAGGGCATCGCTCGTCTCCTCGCGCGCGGCGCTGGCGGCGCTGGCCCTGGCCCTGGCCGAGCCCGTCGTGGCCGCCGACGACTACGTGCTGGGCCCGGACTCGCAGCCGCAGGCCGGCGCGCCCAAGGGGCGCATCGAGGGCCCGCTCACCTGGAAGAGCACGATCCTCGACGGGACCTCGCGCGACTACTGGATCTACGTGCCCGCCGGCTACGACCCGAGGCAGCCGCCGGCCCTGATGGTCTTCCAGGACGGGCACAAGTACGTGGACGTGCAGGCCGAGTACCGCGTGCCGGTCGTGTTCGACAACCTGATCGCGAAGCGCGAGATGCCGCCCACCATCGGCGTCTTCGTGAACCCGGGGCACCGCGGCGCGGCGCCGCCGCAGACGCCCTGGCACGCCGACAACCGCAGCAGCGAGTACGACCGCCTGGGTGACCTGTACGCGTCCTTCCTCATCGACGAGCTCCTGCCGGAGGTCGCGAAGCGCTACCCGTTCACGCCCGACCCCGAGGGCCACGCCATCGCCGGCGTCAGCTCCGGCGGCATCTGCGCCTTCACCGCGGCCTGGGAGCGGCCTGACTACTTCCGCAAGGTCGTGAGCCACATCGGCAGCTTCGTGGACATCCTGGGCGGTGGCGCCTATCCCCGGCTCGTGCGCCAGAGCGGGAAGCGGCCGATCCGCGTGTTCCTGCAGGACGGCACGAGCGACATCGACAACCGGTGGGGCAGCTGGCCGCTCGCGAACCAGCAGATGGCGGCCGCGCTCAAGTTCCGCGGCTACGACTACCGGTTCGAGATGGGCGACGGGGGCCACACGCACACGCACGGCGGGGCGCTCCTGCCCGACACGCTGCGCTGGCTCTGGCGCGACTACCCGAAGTCGACCGACGCGCCGCGCCGCTAGAGGGAAGTCACCTCGCCATGCGGGCGCTCCGCTGGATCGCCATCATCCTGGCCGGAGCCGGGGGCGCGGCGTTCGCCGCCTGGAGCGCCCTCGCCCTCTGGTTCGACGGGCCCGCGAGCCGGCCCCTGGCCGGCCTGTCGGCGGCCGCCTGCATCGCCGCCGCCCTCTGGCCCCTCGTCAGCCTGCGGCCTCTCACGCGCGCGCTGCCTCTCGCACTCCTGCCGTGCGCGCTCGTCCTCGCGTGGTGGCTCCGCCTGCCGCCCTCGAACGGGCGCGCATGGCTCCCCGACGTGGCGCGCACTCCCACCGCCACGCAGGAGGGCGCGATCGTGACCCTCGACGGGGTCCGGAACTTCGACTACCGCAGCCAGACCGATTACGCAGAGCACTGGGAGACGCGCCGCTACGACCTCGACGCGCTGCGCGGCCTCGACCTGTTCGTCTCGTTCTGGGGGCCGACGCTCTACGCCCACACCATCATGAGCTTCGACTTCGCGGACGGCCCGCCGCTCGCGGTGTCGATCGAGACGCGCAAGGAGCGGGGCGAGTCCTACTCGGCCGTGCGGGGCTTCTTCCGCCAGTACGAGCTCGTCTACGTGATGGCCGACGAGCGCGACGTCATCCGGCTCCGCGCCCGCTTCCGCGGCGAGCGCGTCATGCTCTACCGGCTGGCCACGCCGCCCGAGCGGGCACGCGCGCTGCTCGAGCAGTACCTGCGCGAAGCGAGCTCCCTGGCCCGAAGTCCCGAGTGGTACAACGCCTTGACGCAGAACTGCACCACCGGGATCTGGCGCAACGTGCGCGCCATCGCCCCGCAGGTCCGTCTCGACTGGCGGCTCATCGCGAACGGCGCCCTCGACGAGCTGCTCTACGAGCGCGGCCTGGTGGACACACGGCTGCCGCTGCCGGAGCTGCGGGTGCTGAGCGACGTCACCGAGGCCGCCAGGCGCTGCGCCGACCGCGCCGACTTCTCGGCCTGCATCCGCGAGGGACCACCGCTGCCGCCAGGACGGTGAGGCGTCGAGCGCCGCCCCGGGGAATTGGACCCTGGGTCCCATCGCCCCGCTCGCGCGCGACTAGAATGGCCGGACACGGGCGAGCGCAGGAGGCGACATGGAGATGAAGACGGCGGCGGACTTCGACCCCGAGCTGCTCATCCTCTTCGATGCGTACGTGCACGGGGCGATCGACAGGCGCGGCTTCCTCGACCGCGCCGCGAAGTTCGCGGTCGGAGGAACGACGGCGGTCATGCTGCTCGACTCCCTCAACCCGCGGTTCGCGGAGGCCCAGCAGGTCGCCAAGGATGACGCGCGCCTGAAAGCGGAGTTCGTGGAGTATCCCTCCCCCGCCGGCTCCGGGACGATGCGCGGCTACCTGGTGAAGCCCGTCTCCGCCAAGGGCAAGCTGCCGGGCGTGCTCGTGGTGCACGAGAACCGCGGGCTCAACCCGCACATCGAGGACGTCGCGCGCCGCGTGGCGCTCGAGGGCTTCGTGGCCTTCGCCCCCGACGCGCTCTTCCCGCTGGGCGGCTACCCCGGCGAAGAGGACAAGGCGCGCGAGCAGTTCCAGAAGCTCGACCAGGCCAAGACGCGCGAGGACTTCGTGGCCGCGGCCGCCTGGTTGAAGGCGCGCCCCGAGTGCACCGGCAAGGTCGGCGTCGTCGGCTTCTGCTACGGCGGCTCGATCGCCAACATGCTGGCCACCAAGGTCCCGGACCTGGGAGCGGCCGTTCCCTTCTACGGCGGCCAGGCCAAGGCCGAGGACGTGCCGAGCATCAAGGCGCCGCTCCTCCTCCACTACGCCGAGAACGACGAGCGGGTGAACGCGGGCTGGCCCGCCTACGAGGCCGCGCTCAAGGCCGCGGGCGTCAAGTACGAGGCGTTCATCTACCCCGGCACGCAGCACGGCTTCAACAACGACACGACCCCGCGCTACGACAAGGCCGCGGCCGCGCTCGCGTGGCAGAGGACCATCGACTTCTTCAAGAAGAACCTGGGCGCCTGAGCCCGCGGTCTCCGCTCCGGAGCGCGACGTACAATCGCTCGCGATGGAGCGCGGGTGAAGAAAGACGCGATCGTGACCTTCGAGGTCCTCGTCCCGGCCCGGTTCGAGGACGAAGCGACGTGCACGCTCTGGGAGTGCGACACGCTCGGCGTGCAGGTGAGCGTCGTCGCGGATGACGTGGCCCTCACGGCGTCCTTCCGCTCGGCCCCCGATCTCGAGCCTCGCCTGCGCGCGGCCCTCGAGTGGATCCCGGGCGCGCGCGTGCGTCCCGTCGAGGTGCCCGACGTGGACTGGGTCGCGCGCTTCCGTGAGGACTTCCGGTCGTTCGCGGCCGGTGGCTTCACGATCGTCCCCGAGTGGGAGGAGCGGCCGCCGGGCCCGCACGTGATCGTCGTCGATCCAGGCCGCGCGTTCGGCACCGGCACGCACCAGACGACCCGGCTCTGCCTGGCCCTGCTGGCCGAGGAGTCGGCGCGCCGGCCTCTGGGCCGCGTGGTCGACGTGGGGGCGGGCACGGGCATCCTCGGCGTCGCGGCGCTGCGCCGAGGCGCGACCCTGGCGGTCGCGGCCGACCTCGATCCCGAAGCCACCGCCTCCTCGGCGCGGCATGCGCACCTCAATCGCGTCGCCCTCCGCGTCGTCCAGGCCGACGGCGGCCGCGGGTTCCGCGCGGGCGCGTTCGACCTCGTCCTGGCCAACTTGATGGCGCCGCTGCTGGTCGAGCGCGCCGACGAGATACGCCGGCTGTGCGCTCCTGGTGCGACGCTCGTCCTCTCCGGCCTGCTGGCCGAGGACGTCCACGCCGTGTCGGAGGCCTACGCGTTCGGCCGGGTCGACGTCCGCGCGGACGGCGAATGGGCCGCGCTGCGGGTGCGGCTGCCGTGACGCCCTCAGCCGCCGCAGCGCTGGAGGACGCGCGCCGTGATGTCGCGGCTGCTCGGCGGGTTCTCGCCCAGCCCGAGCGTGTGGAGCGCCTCGTGGATCACGACGACCTCCGCGTGCCAGCGGTCGACGCGCCATCCGCGCACGAACTGGTCGCCGCACACGAAGACCACGCGGCTGCCCGGCCAGGTCGTGGCCAGGACCTTGCGCGCCTTGCAGTGGCCGGCTGCCTGGGCATCGTAGAACACCAGGACGTCGAGGTACTGGGCGGGGGTCAGGCCCAGCGCGTCCAGGTTGGCCCGCAGGGGTCGGCCGGCCGCGTCCCTGAACTCGTCGAGCACCCGGCGGCACTCCTCCGCTCCCAGGCGCCGCTGCGCCCCCGCGACGGCGGCACGGACCAGGATGCCCAGCTCGCCCTGGCCCTGGAGGCGCTCGTAGGCCGGGCCCCCCGCCGTGCCCGACGCCGCCTGTGCCATCACCACCGTCCCGACCGCCACGACCCACTCGCGTCGTCCCATCGCCGTCCTCCCTCCGCCCCGCCAAGCTGGCGCCGAGCGGCTGGGACGGCTTGGGAGCGGCCTGGGAGTTTCGTGGGACTTTCCTGGAGGTCTCCTGCGCCTCCGTTTTGAGGACTGGCTCTACGACGACGGGAGCCGTCAGCTCTTCAAGGGCGACAGCCCCATCCGCTTGACGCCCAAGGCCTTCGACCTGCTGGGCGCCCTCCTGGAGGTGCGGCCGCGCGCGCTGTCCAAGGCCCAGATCCGGGACCGCCTCTGGCCGCAGACGTTCGTGGCCGAAGCCACCCTGGCGAGCGTCGTCTCGGAGCTGCGCGCCGGCCTTGGCGACGACGCGAAGGAGCCGCGGTTCGTGCGCACGGTCCACGGCCACGGGTACGCGTTCGCCGCACCGGCGGCGGAGGAGCCGGCCAGCGCGCCGCGACGGCCCACGACCCGACGGCTTCCCACGCCCGGCGTGGTCGGGGCCGCGGCGTCGGCGCTGCTGGCCGTCGGCGCCCTGCTCGTCGCCGGACGGACCGACCGGGGCGAGCTCGACGCCGGCATCGCCACCCGGCCGCTGGCCGTGCTCCCGCTCCAGGACCTGTCGAACGACCTCGACCGCTCGTACGCCATCGACGGGATGACGGAAGCGCTCGCGGCCCGCCTGGCCGAAGGCGGCCTGACCGTCGTCTCCCGGACCTCCGCGCTGCGCTACCGCGGCTCGACGCGCCCGCGATCCGAGATCGCGCGGGAGCTGGGCGCGTCGTGGCTCGTGGAGGGATCGGTCCGGCGCGACGCCAGCCGCATGCGCCTCGTCGTCCGGCTCGTCGTGCCGCCCGACACGCGGCCCGCCTGGACGCGCTCGTACGACGCCGCCGTCGACGAGACGGCCGCGCTACCCGCGCGCGTCGCGCGCGACGTCGTGGAGGCCTCGCGCCTGGTGCTGACGCCGGATCGGGAAGCGCGCCTCCACGCCGCGCGACCGGTCGACCCGGAGGCGTACGACGCGTACCTGCGGGGCCGTCATCTCATGAACCGCGGATCGCTCGAGTCGAACCGCAAGGCGATCGAGCAGTTCCAGGAGGCGCTCGGCCGCGATCCGCGCTACGCGCCGGCCTATGCGCACCTGTCCATCGCGTACGGCTCGCTCGCCGCGGTCTGGGGCGGGGAGGCGCCGCGGCCGATGCGGACGCTGGCCGCCGCCGCGGCCCAGCGCGCGCTCGACCTCGATCCGGACCTGGCCGACGCGCACACGTCCCTGGCGACCGTGAAGTTCTACGAGTGGGACTTCGCGGGTGCGACGAGCGGTTTCCGGCGTGCGATCGAGCTCGACCCCAGCGCGGGCAACGCGCACACCGCCTACGGGACCTACCTGGCCGCCCGCGGGCGATTCGACGAGGCCCTGGCCGAGGCCCGCAGGGGCGAGGCCCTCGATCCCCTGAGCGTCCGCGCCCGTCGCAACGTCGGGTACGTGCTCTTCCAGGCGCGCCGCTACGACGACGCGATCTCCACGCTGCAGGCCGTCGCGGCCGCCGAGCCCAACGACTTCTTCACGCAGTGGTTCCTGGGCTGGGCCTGCTCCTTCGCGGGCCGCCACGGCGAGGCGGTGCCCGCGCTGGAGCGGGCGGTCGCGCTCTCCGACCGGCTGCCCAGCATGGTGGGGGCTTACGCGCAAGTGCTGGCTCGAGGAGGCCGCGAACGGGAGGCACGCGAGCAGCTCGCGAGCCTGGAGGAGACGGCCCGGCAGCGCTACGTCTCTCCGGCCGCCTTCGTGTTCGCCCAGACGTCGCTGGGCGAGCGCGAGGACGCGCTGCGCTCGCTGGAGCGGGGCTTCGAGGAGCGGGCCAACCTCATGGTCTTCCTGAAGAACCTGGAGGCACTCGATCCCTTGCGCGGCGACCCGCGGTTCCAGGACCTCCTGCGGCGCATCGGCCTGTGACGACACCCCGCTTCCACGTGCCCGAGGCCGCGCCCGGCGCGCGGCTGCCGCTGCCTGAGCACTCGGCCCATCACGCTCGTGAGGTCCTGCGCCTGCGGGCCGGCGCGATCGTGCGCGTCTTCGACGGCGCGGGCGGGGAGTTCGAGGCGGCGCTCGAGAGCGTCACGCGCCAGGGAGTCTTCCTGAAGCTCGGAGGCCCCGTGGCGGCGCGCGCCGAGTCGCCGCTCACGATCGTGCTGGCGCTGTCGCCTCTCAAGGGCGACCGCATGGAGCTGGTGATCCAGAAGGCGACCGAGCTGGGCGTGTCCGAGGTGTGGCCGGTCGTCTGCGCGCGCACGGACGCCGCCGCGCGTCCCGCGCTCAAGGGATCGCGCCAGGACCGCTGGGAGAAGGTCGCGAGCGGCGCCGCCGAGCAGTGCGGCCGTGCGGTCGTGCCAGGCATCGCGCCCACCATGGAGCTGAAGCAGCTCCTCCCGCAGCCCTTCGACGGGCGGAAGCTGCAGTTCTCGGAAGCGCAGGGCGCGCCGCCCATCGCGCGCGGCGGTGCCGCGCCCACGTCGGTGCTCGCGCTGGTCGGTCCCGCGGGCGGCTGGGAGCCCCACGAGTCCGAGCGGCTGCGCGACGCGGGCTTCGAGGCCGTGGGCCTCGGCCCGCGCATCTTGCGCGCCGAGACCGCGGCCATCGCGGCGGTGACGGTGCTGCAGGTCCTCTGGGGCGACCTGGGTTAGCCGGACGCGTCTGCTATACTCCGCGCGCATTCATGTTCCTGCTGGGACAGGCCGTCGGGAAATACCAGATCCTGTCCAACCTGGGCTCCGGCGGCTTCGGGACCGTGTTCCTGGCGCGCGACGCCTGGATCGACAAGAAGGTCGCGATCAAGGTCCCCCACCGGCAGAGCGGCGACTTCGACGACCTGCTGCAGGAGCCGCGCCTGCTGGCCGCGCTGGACCACGCCAACATCGTGGGCATCGTCACCGCCGAGCGGGTGGACGGCGTGTTCTTCATCGTCATGGAGTACGTCAAGGGCGAGAGCATGGAGGCGGTGCTCGACCGCGAGAAGAGCCTCGACCTCCCGCGCGCGCTCAACTACATCGTGCAGATCCTCAAGGGCGTCGAGCACGCGCACCAGGCCCAGATCCTCCACCGCGACCTCCGTCCCGCCAACGTCCTGGTCTCGGAGAGCGGCGTCGTGAAGGTGGCCGACTTCGGCACGTCGCGCTTCCTCGAGAAGTCGCACGCGACGACCGTCATCGGCTCGCCGCCGTACATGGCGCCCGAGCAGTTCCAGGGCCGCGCGGTGCTCGCGTCCGACATCTACTCGGTGGGCGTCATCCTCTATCAGATGCTGACCGGCACGCTGCCCTACTTCTCCCCCAACCCCGCCCAGATCGAGCGGCTGGTGGCCCAGGGCCGCTGCACCCCGCCCAAGCTCCGCAACCAGCAGATCCCGCGGGAGGTCTCGGACATCGTCATGAAGGCCATCTCGGCCGACGTGTCCGAGCGCTACCAGCGGGCCTCCGAGCTGCTCGAGGACCTGGCCACGGCCGCGGACATCGACCACAAGGCGACCGAGCTGGACGACATCCGCAAGCGTCTCAAGGCACGCGAGGTCCCCAAGCGGGGCTTCTGCTGGCACTGCCGCAAGCCTCTCCATGCCCGATCCGACAGCTGCCCCTTCTGCGGCGAGAAGCAGTAACCCGAAGGGCCTCAGTCACTTCGATCATTGACAGCGGGCGGACCGGGGGCTTAGAATCCAGCCGGTTGTCGTATCGGCGCCAGACGGAGGGCCTGACCGCATGACGTTTGCGAAGTCCGACCTGATCTGGATGAACGGCGCGCTGGTGCCCTGGGACGATGCCAAGGTGCACATCGGCACGCACGTGATCCACTACGGCTCCGGGGTGTTCGAGGGCATCCGCTGCTACTCGACGCCCGACGGGCCCGCGGTCTTCCGGCTGGACCTGCACACCGAGCGGCTCTTCGACTCCGCCAAGATCTACCGCATGGACGTGCCCTACACGCCCGAGCGGGTGGACGAAGCGATCCTCGCGACGATCGCGGCCAACCGCATGGAGGCCTGCTACATCCGCCCGCTGGTCTACCGCGGGTACGGGCAGCTCGGCGTGAATCCGTTCCCCTGCCCGGTGGACGTCGCCATCATGGTCTGGGACTGGGGGCGCTACCTCGGCACCGACGCGCTCGAGAAGGGCGTCGACGTCTGCGTCAGCTCCTGGACGCGCCTGGCGCCCAACACCATGCCGGCCATGGCCAAGGCCACCGCCAACTACATGAACTCGCAGCTCATCAAGATGGAGGCCCTCAAGGCCGGCTACGCGGAGGGCATCGCGCTCGACGCGCAGGGCTACCTGTCGGAGGGCAGCGGCGAGAACCTGTTCCTGGTGAAGAAGGGCGTCCTGCTGACGCCGCCGCTCGTCTCCTCCGCGCTGCCGGGCGTCACCCGCGACACGGTGATGCGGCTGGCGCACCGGCTGGGCATCGAGGTGCGCGAGCAGATGATGCCGCGCGAGATGCTGTACCTGGCGGACGAGGTCTTCATGACCGGCACCGCGGCCGAGATCACGCCGGTGCGGTCCATCGACAAGATCACGGTCGGGCGGGGCGCCCGCGGAGAGGTCACGGAGGCGCTGCAGAAGGCGTTCTTCGACGTCATCGAGTGTCGTGTCCCCGACGAGTTCGGGTGGCTCACGTTCGTGCCGGGCCTGGGCACGGCTTCCGCCGTCCAGGCGCAGAGGAAGTCGAGCGCTGGCTAGGCGGAGCCAGGGAGCTTAGAGAAGGCATGCACATCAACGATCTCCTGAAGATCGCGTCGGAGCGCAAGGCCTCCGACCTCCACCTGAAGGTGGGCTCGCACCCCGTGCTGCGCATCAACGGCGAGCTGCTGCCTCTCGTCGAGACCAAGCGCCTCATGCAGGAGGACACCATCGCCATGGCGTTCTCCATCATGAGCAACCGCCAGAAGCAGAAGTTCAAGGACAACCTCGAGATCGACATCGCGTACTCGGTGCCGGGCCTGGGCCGCTTCCGCTGCAACGTCTTCCAGCAGCGCGGCACGGTGGGCCTGGTGCTGCGCGTCATCCCGGTCAAGATCCTGACCGTGCGCGAGCTGGGCCTGCCCGTCGTGCTGGAGAAGATCGCGCAGGAGCAGCGCGGCCTGATCCTCTGCACGGGGACCACCGGCTCGGGCAAGTCGACCACGCTGGCCGCGATGATCGACTACATCAACTCGCAGCGCACCGAGCACATCATCACCATCGAGGACCCGATCGAGTTCCTCCACCGGGACAAGAAGTCGATCGTGAACCAGCGCGAGGTCGAGGTCGACACCCGCTCCTTCGCGGCCGCGCTGCGCTCCGCGCTGCGCCAGGACCCCGACGTGATCCTGGTCGGTGAGATGCGCGACTACGAGACGATCGAGACCGCCATCACCGCCGCCGAGACCGGCCACCTGGTGCTCTCCACCCTGCACACCCTGGACGCGACCGAGACCATCAACCGCATCATCTCGGTCTTCCCGCCTCACCAGCAGAAGCAGATCCGCCTGCAGCTCTCGGGCGTGCTGAAGGCCGTCATCTCCATGCGCCTCGTGCCCCGCGCCGACGGCCACGGCCGCGTGCCCGCGGTCGAGGTCATGATCGCGACGCCGTTCATCCGCGACTGCATCATCAACAAGGACAAGACCAAGCTCATCCACGAGGCCATTGCGGCCGGCGTCTCGCAGTACGGCATGCAGACCTTCGACCAGTCGATCTTCCAGCTCTACAAGAAGGAGCTGATCACCTACGACGAGGCGCTGCGCCGGGCCAGCAACCCCGACGAGTTCAAGCTCAAGATCCAGGGCATCCAATCCACCTCCGACATGGCGGCCGAGGAGATGGAGAAGACGATGCAGTCCTTCGACCTGGAGTGAGGTCGAAGCGACCTCCAGCGCCTCGCGTCCCTGAAGATCCCTCGTCCGAGAAGCTCGCCTACGGCAAGGCGCTCGGCCGTCTCGCGCGCCGCGAGATGTCGTCGGCCGAGGTGCGCCGGGGCCTGAGCCGCGACGGCTTCACGGAGGCCGCGACGGAAGGCGCCGTCAAACGGCTCGAGGAGCAGCGGTATCTCGACGACAGCCGCATGGGCGAACGGATCGCCCGTAGCCGATTGTCCGATCGCGGCTACGGGCGTGCTCGCGTCCGGCAAGCCCTTTCGCAGAAAGGACTTTCCCGGGGCATAATTGAGAGCAGCCTTCGCGCGGCACTGGCCGACGTGTCCGAGGCGGACCAGATCGACCGCCTGGCGAGGCGCTATTGGCGCCAGAAGGTCGGGCACGCGCCCGAGCGGAGGCTCAAGGGCCTGTGGGCGTTCCTGATCCGCCGCGGCTTCCCCGCCGGCCTGGTCGGGGAGCGGCTGCGGGTCCTCTGGCCGCGCTGGGGCGACGCCCTGGCGGGGCTGGAGCCGGCGGAGTCGGACGAGTAGCGGGACCATTCGAGGTGATGATCGTGGGCGGCGAGAAGGGCGGAACCCAGACGGCGATGACGGCGGACCAGATCCGGGCGGCGTTCCTCGGCTTCTTCCAGGAGCGCGGGCACCGGGTCGTGAAGAGCTCCTCGCTCGTTCCCGAGAGCGACCCCACGCTGCTGTTCGCCAACGCGGGCATGAACCAGTTCAAGGACCTCTTCCTGGGCAAGGAGCAGCGGGACTACGCGCGCGCGGCCTCGTCCCAGAAGTGCGTCCGCGCGGGCGGCAAGCACAACGACCTCGAGAACGTGGGCGTCACGGCGCGCCACCACACGTTCTTCGAGATGCTCGGCAACTTCTCCTTCGGCGACTACTTCAAGCAGGACGCGATCGAGTACGCGTGGGAGTTCCTCACCCGCACCATGGGACTGCCCGCCGACCGCCTCACGGTGACGATCTTCCGCGGCGAGGACGGCGTCCCCCGCGACGCGGAGGCCCACGGCTTCTGGCGGGCGCACGTGCCCGCGGACCGCATCCTGGAGCTCTCGGCCAAGGACAACTTCTGGGCCATGGGCGACACCGGCCCCTGCGGCCCCTGTTCGGAGATCCACTACTTCCAGGGCGACAGCCTCCCCTGCCCCGAGGCGGACGCGGGCCGCGCGTGCCCCGGCGTCGAGTGCGAGTGCGACCGCTGGCTCGAGGTGTGGAACCTCGTGTTCATGCAGTTCAACCGCGACGCCTCCGGGAAGCTGGAGCCGCTGCCCGCGCCCTGTGTGGACACGGGCATGGGCCTGGAGCGCGTGGCGGCCGTCGTCCAGCGCAAGCTCAGCAACTACGACACCGACCTGTTCCAGCCGCTCATCGAGGCGGTCGGCCAGCGCGCGGGCAAGACCTATGGCCGGGATGCCGACGACGACGTCTCGCTGCGGGTGGTCGCCGACCACCTGCGCGCGACCACGTTCCTGGTGGCGGACGGTGTCATGCCGGGGAACGAGGGCCGCGGCTACGTGCTGCGCAAGATCATGCGCCGGGCGATGCGCCACGGGAAGAAGCTGGGCATCGAGGGCGCGTTCCTGCACGAGCTGACCGGGGTCGTGGTCGAGCGCATGGGCGCGGCCTACCCCGAGCTCATCCCGCAGGCCCCTTCCGTACGCAGCGTCGTGAAGACGGAGGAGCAGCGCTTCGGCTCCACGCTCAAGCAGGCCTTCGCGATCTTCGAGCAGGTCGCGCAGAAGTCCGAGGGCGCGGGCGTCATCCAGGGCGCGGACGCGTTCAAGCTGTACGACACCTACGGCCTGGCGCTCGACTTCACGGAGGAGCTGGCCAGGGACCGCGGGCTGCGCGTCGACAAGGACGGCTTCGAGCGGGAGCTGGAGGCGCAGCAGGAGCGCGCGCGCCAGTCGAGCAGGATGGGCGCCGTCACGGGCGACCCCGTGTACCTGGGCCTGCTGGAGCAGCACGGCCGCACCGGCTTCACCGGCTACGAGGGCCTCGCGCTCGAGGACGCGCGCGTGCTGGCGGTCGTCCGCGAGGGCCAGCCGGTCAAGCGGCTGGAGAAGGGCCAGGAGGGCGGGATCGTCCTGGACCGCACGCCCTTCTACGCGAACTCGGGCGGCCAGGTCGGCGACCACGGCGTGATCGGGGCGGAGGGCGCGACCGCGGAGGTCACGGACGCGACGCTGCCGGTGCCCGGACTCTACCTGCACCACGTGAAGGTGACCGCGGGCGCCTTCGAGGCCGGCATGACCGTGCGGGCCCAGGTCGACCGCGAGCGCCGCGCGGGCGCGCGCCGGCACCACACGGCGACCCACCTGCTGCACGCGGCGCTGCGCGAGCAGCTCGGGCCCCACGTGAAGCAGGCGGGCAGCCTGGTGGCGCCCGACCGGCTGCGCTTCGACTTCAGCCACTACTCGGGGGTGAGCGCGCCCGAGCAGCGCACGCTCGAGAACCGCGTGAACGCGGAGATCCTCAAGTCCACCCCGCTCACGTCGAAGGTGATGGGCCGCGAGGAGGCGCTCGCCTACGGCGCGCTCGCGTTCTTCGGCGACAAGTACGGCGAGCGCGTGCGCGTCATCGAGATCCCTGGCTTCTCGAAGGAGTTCTGCGGCGGCACGCACGTGGACAACACGGGCGAGATCGGGCTGTTCCTGCTGACGAGCGAAGGCGGCGTGTCCGCGGGCACGCGGCGCGTCGAGGCGCTCACCGGCGAGGCCGCGCTCGCGCGCGCCCAGGCCGACCAGGGCATCCTGGAGGAGCTGGAGCAGTCGGCCAAGGCCGACCGGCGACAGCTGGTGGACGAGTACGCGAAGCTTCGCGACGCGCTCAAGGCGAAGGACCGCGAGATCCAGGCCCTGCGCCTCAAGCTGGCCCAGGGCGGCGGCGCCGCCGCGGGGCCGTCCGACGTCGAGGAGATCGGCGACGTCAAGGTCTGGACGCCGCGCTACGAGGGGCTCGACAAGAAGACACACGCGAACGTGATCGACGAGTTCCGCAACCAGAACCGCAACCGGTCGTTCGTCGTGCTGTCGGCGTCGGTCGGCGAGGACGGCGTGCACGTGATCAGCGCGGTGTCGGACTCGCTCAAGGCGAGGCTCCCGGCGCCGGAGCTGATGAAGCGGCTGGGCCTGCGCGGGGGCGGACGCCCGGACTTCGCGCAGGGTGGCGGCGTCGACGCGGCGGGGGTCGACGAGATGCGGCGCAAGGCGGTGGACGTGGCCCGGCAGGTGCTGGGCGCCGCCGCCTAGGAGGCGACCTGATGGGTGACGGGGGGCCGGTGCGCAGCGGAGACGATCGCAGGCGGGGCGAGCGGAGGCGGAGCCCCCGGCCGGGGCGTGATCGCCGCTGCGCCGAACGGCGCAACGCCGGGGCCGGAGCCGCCGGCTTCGTGCTGATGGCGCTGGCCATGGTCGGCACGCCGCCGGCGCACGCGCAGGTCTACACGCGCAAGAACGCGAACGGAGTGGTCGAGGCCACGAACGTCCCCGCCTCGCGCGACTTCCGCCTCACCTATCCCGGCAAGGGAACGGTCATCCACTCGGCGGCCTACAAGATGCGCCCGTCGTACAACGGCGAGTTCAACCACCACATCGCGGCCGCGGCCTCGCTGCACGGCGTCAGCGTCGACCTGGTGCGGGCCGTCATCCAGGTCGAGTCCGACTTCGACCACCTGGCCCGCTCCAGCAAGGGCGCGCAGGGCCTCATGCAGCTCATGCCCGACACCGCCCGCCGCTTCGGCGTGAGCAACGCCTACGACCCGCGGCAGAACATCTTCGGCGGCGTGCGCTACCTGCGCTGGCTGCTGGACCTGTTCCGCGGCGACATCGCGCTGGCGGCGGCGGGCTACAACGCCGGCGAAAACGCGGTCCTGCGCTACAACGGCGTGCCGCCCTACAAGGAGACCCGCGGCTACGTGGACAAGGTCCAGGCGCTGCTCGGCATGACGCCGACGCCTCTGGTCGCCGCCGCGCAGGCCACCGCGGCCTTCTTCACCCCCAGCCCCGGCGGGGCCCTGCGCCCCGCGGCCGCGCCGGCCTCGCTGCGCACCGCCGGAGCGCCCGCGAAGAAGGGCAAGCTGCAGCCGGCGCGTCCCCGTGTCTTCTACAAGTGGAACGACGAGCAGGGCGTGCTGCACGTGACCCAGAATCCCCCGTCGGAGGGCGTCGTCTACAGCATGATCCGGGCGTTGGACTGAGCGCCAGCCCGCCATGCGCGATCCTTCGCCACGCGCTCCCTTCGATCAGGGTCTGTTCCTCACCCACTTCAACAAGGGACAGGCCTTCTATGAGGAGCGCCGGTTCGAGGACGCCGAGCGCGAGCTGGAGGAGGCCTACCTCCTGCGGCCGCGCGACCAGCGCGTCCTGAACCTCCTGGGCCTCGTCTACTTCAAGCAGGAGAAGCTGGAGAAGGCGGAGGAGGTCTACCGCAAGCTGGCCGCGGAGAGCCCCGACGCCCCGACGCTGTTCCACAACCTCGGGCTCATCCACTTCAAGCTCAGCCGGCTGGAGGAGGCGGAGGCGGCGTTCGCGAAGGCGCTCGAGCTCAGCGGCAACAACCCCAAGATCAACTTCTACCTGGGCAACATCTACGAGCGCCTGCAGCGGTTCCAGGATGCGATCTACCAGTACCGGCAGGCGGGCGCCAACCTGATGGTGCGCCGCGTCGAGGACAAGATGGCGGCGGCCGCGCCGGCCGCCCGCTCGGGCGGCTCGGCCGTGCAGAAGCGCAAGGACGACACGGCCGAGTTCCTCACCCACGACATCCGCCAGGCCATCCGGAAGCACGCCGAGCAGGAGCGGGAGCCGAAGCCCGAGGACACGCTCGTGCCCCCCAAGGCGCTCGAGCCCGTGAGCGACGTGCTCATGGCGCCCAGCCTGGAGTCGGACACGGCACGCTTCCGCGTGCCGCTGCGGCCGCGCCAGCCGCCGCTGCCGCCGCCGGCGACGCGCCCGCGCTTCCCCGAGGTCATCGGGTACGCCGGCGCCGACCGCCGCGCGCCCACGTCCAACCCCGACTACGCGAGCTCTCCGCGGCCGCGCCGGGCCACCGACGTGTTCCGGTTCCTCGAGAACAACCTGATGGAGATCAACGTCACCGGGAAGGTCTTCATCAAGCAGGGCACGATCTACTCGTACGGCGGCAACCTGACCTTCTGGGTGAAGGACCGCCGGCCCGGCGGCCATCCGGCCCTGGTGATGATCACCGGCCAGGGCAAGACCATCCTGACCGACCGCGAGCGCCAGATCACCTTCATGCGCGTCGAGGACGAGACGCTGTTCGTCGAGCCCTTCCACCTGCTGGCCTGCGAGGAGACGCTCACGCCGCGCTACGCCCCGCTGGACGACGCACATCCGGGGGCCGAGTTCCTGGCACTCGAGGGCAGCGGTATGGTCGCCCTCTCCGTCGCCAGCAAGCCGCTGCCGCTGGAGGTGACGCCCGACCTGCCGGTGTCGGTGCCGGCGGCGTCGATCATCTGCTGGTCGGGAAGCCTCCTCCCCCACGTCGTCGACGACCGGCACCTGTTCGAGGTCATGATGCCGCCCCCTGGACGCAGCGGGACGCTGATCCGCCTGGAAGGCACCGGGCGGCTCCTGATGGAACAAGCCCAGGCCTGACGGCCCTTCCGGCAACGAGGAGGCGAGATGGGATCGGAGATCTACGGCAGCCCGTACGGCGGCGGCGCCCACCGGGCGATCGCGGCGTCGAAGGTGAACGCGCCGGCCATCGGCCTGATCGTGATCGGCAGCCTCGGCATCGCCTGGAACCTGCTCTCGCTCGGCCTGTACCTGTTCGGGGCCACCTTGACGCTTCCCAGCATGATGGGCGACCAGGACGCTGCCCAGCGCGCCCTTTCGATGATGCACAGCGGCTTCGGACTCCTCCTGGCCATCGTCGGCCTCGCCGCCTCGGGACTGATCATCTACGGGGCGATGAAGATGCGCGCCCTCACCGGCTACGGCCTGGCCATGGCCGCCGCCATCCTCGCGATGGTTCCGGGCCTCGCCTGCTGGTGGTGCTGCTGCGGCCTGCCCGGCCTCCCGATCGGGATCTGGGCGGTGATCGTCCTGGTGGACAACAACGTCAAGGCCTCGTTCGTCTGAGCGCGTCCTCCTCGCCGGACGCTCCTCGGCTGGCCGTCCACCGGCGCGCGCGCGCGCCGATGAGCGGCAGCGCGGCGTCCCGCCGGCGGTACGCGTGCGCCATGCAGCGCAGGCTGAGGGCGAGGTAGGCGGCGGCCACGGCCAGTTGCAGCACGACGGTCGCGAGCCCCGGCGTCGGCAGGCCGGACAGCTCCAACGCGAAGTCGAGCAGCCACAGGAGGACCACGACCAGGCCCGCCAGCGCGGCCAGCAGCAGCCCCTGCCACGCGTGCGCGCGCACCCACGGCCGCCCGCGCGCGAGGAGCAGGATCGCCAGGCCGGCCAGCGGACCGATCCCGCAGACGGGGACATAGGCGAACAGCGCGACCAGCTCCTCGGGCACGCCGAGCAGCCGCGCGTGCGAGTCGGCGGCAGGCCGGACGGCGGGCTCCCTCAGGGCGCGGCCGTCCTGCGGGCGCGCAGCGCGCTCTCGAGCACGCGCGCGTCGTCGGACGAGAGCAGCGTGACCGCGCCGTCCTTCTCCGCGCGCCACGCGATCGTCCAGGGCGCCGCCTCCACGATGCGGAAACCCTGGCGGTCGCGCCCCGCGCGGCCCCGGGCCGCGAGGCTCGCGGCGAGCGCGTCCCTGAACTCGCGCGCGTCGACCTCGGTGTCCCACACCGAGCGCCAGGCGAGCAGCGTGCGGCCGCCCAGGTCCCACGTGCGGTAGCGGTCGCCGCCCCAGCCCGCGGCGGCCGTCTCCGCGGAGCCCCCCAGCAGCGTGCGGATGAACGCCTCGCCCAGGACGCCGTCGGCGATCGGGCGGGCGCCGGCGGGCGCGGGACCGGGGTCCACCTCGCGCGGCGCCTCGCCCGACACGTACTTCTCGGGATGCAGCACCTGCTCGCTGCTGCGGGGCGGAGCGTCCCAGGCGGCGCGGACGGCCGGCCATCCCCCGCGCGCGTGGAGCGCCACCGCGAACGAGCGCCCGAGGGTGTACGGCAGGACCAGCTGGTCGCGCAGGATCGGCGGGGCGTTCCCCAGCGCCTCCGCGGGCAGGCTCAGGCCCGACGCGTCGAAGGGCGACTCGCTCTCGGCGTCGATCCGCTTCATGAGGAACCGCTCCATGACGAGCAGCGCATCCCCCTCCAGCAGGCTGAGCAGGGCGAGGCTGCGGTCGTCGAAGTCGCCCACCTCCTCGGGCAGCAGGGTGTGCACGTCGAGGTGCTGGTCCTGCAGCGCGTGCCGCAGCTCGTGCGCGAGGACGATCTGGTTGGCGGGCGTGAGCCTCCGCTGCCCGCTGATCGCGTAGAGCCGCTTCCGGCCCGGCCTCACGTCGTAGAAGCCGGCGACGTTGTCCTCCAGCAGGCGCGCGCGCACCGCGCGCAGGTCGGTCTCGCCGTCGATCAGCCCGAAGGCGCGCAGCGTCCGCTCGTCGGCCTTCGCTTCCGGCTCGCCGTACTCCTCCTGGAGGAGCTCCTGCACGTAGCGGGCGAGCGCCGGCCGGTCCAGGTACTCGAACGTGACGCTCGAGCGGAACGGCACGCCGCCCAGGTCCGCCACCTCCTGCTCCAGCTCGGCGGCGGTCAGCTCGCGGAACCCCCCCAGCCCCACCAGCAGCGCGTCGAGCAGCTCGCTGGGGTCGGGCGCCGGCTCGTCGTCGCGCGCCAGGGCGCTTCCGCAGAGGAGGGCGCCCGCCAGCAGGACCGGCCCCGTCCGCCACTTCATCGACGCCCTCCGGCCGCGGATCGCACCCGCCGCTCGTTCGCCCCCACCCCGAACAGTAGCAGACCCCGCCGCCCGCGCGCGCTCAGGACGACGGCGACGCGGCCGGACGCGGGTCCACCTCGAGGCCGCCGGGCACCGCCAGGCGGCCCCAGATGCGCGCCGGGACGTCGAACGCGGTCAGCACCTCGGCCACCGTCTCCAGGTGGAGCGTCACGGCCGAGGTGGACACGCGGCCGCCATGGCCCGCGACCGCGATCGGCACCGCCAGCTGGTCGGCCAGGAAGGGGTCCACGGCACTCTCGCCCTCGAGGAACTTGAGGAGCATGCGGGCCGCGCGGTCGCCGAGGGCCTCGGGCCGCTGACCGCCTTCGCCCAGCAGCGAGAACCCGGCGTGGCCGTTCTCGAAGACCGCCTCCAGCATGAGGAACGAGCCGGGCGACGGCGCGTTGAGGGGGAGCGTCTCCCAGGCCGCTTCCAGCCGGCGCTCCTCCCAGAGGCGCTCGGCCGCCGCCTGGCGCTGGCGTTCCGCGACCGGGGACTTGACGCGCGCCGCGCCCGAGAGGCCGCGGACCTGGAGCATCGCCCCGCGCTCCTCCATCGCGAGCGGCCCCGCGCGGCGCTGGATGGGCTCCACCTCCACGCGCACCTCGCCGCCGCCCGGCGGGTAGAAGCCCGCGCGTTCCAGCTGGAAGCGCACGCGGAACCCGAGCCGCTCGATGGCGGCCGCCCAGGGACCCGCGAGGAAGTGGAACGACGGGCTCGCGGGCACGTGCGTGCCGCCCGTGACCGCGACGCGGCTGGGCCCACTCGCCGTCGCCAGCGCCGGGATCACCGTCTGCAGGACGAGGCTCACCGACCCCGCGGTCCCGATCTCGAAGCGGAAGTCCCCAGGCGTCACCGGTCCGGGCTCGAAGCGCAGGTCGGGCGAGCCGTCGAAGACGCCGCCCACCCGCGCGTTGCACACCATCGCCATCGCCCGCACGGCGGCCACGTGCTGCGGCCGCAGGCCGGGGCGGCTGCGGTTGGCGCGGATGCGCGTGATCTCGAAGCCCTGGCCGGTGACGGCGGCGAGCGCCAGCGCCGTGCGCAGGATCTGACCGCCGCCCTCGCCGGCGGCGCCGTCGAGCGGGACCAGGCGGCTCACGTCCGCTCCGGCCAGGCGGACGGGCCGCGCGACGTCAGGCCGAGGTGGCCGCGGTGTCGCGCGCCGCCGCGCGCATGGGGACGAAGTAGCCCGGCGTGGCCCGCACGAAGTGGGCCGGCGTGTCGTAGTGGCGCAGCAGCGCTTCCTGCGCCTCCGGGTAGGTCTCCGCGGCGAAGAAGCGCTGCACGGGAACGGGCGTGCCGTCCCGCGTCACCTGCTGGAAGCGGACGCGCAGCACCGGCTCCAGGTTGTCCGGCCCCTCGAACGAGCTCCAGCGGGCCGACTCCTCCGCCACCCAGATCGAGACCTCGTCGACCGTGACCATGCGCCGATGGCGGTGCTCCATGAGGTAGCGCCACAGCCCGAACTCGTCCAGCGGGACGTAGCGCAGCGCGCGCACGGGGTCCTCGTCCCGGGGATCGAGACGGCATCGGACCATCGGGACCGTGTCGTGCGCAGTCATCGCCGGCGCTTGTCAAGCAACCGGCGTGCCCGGAGGGTTCCGTTCCACCGAAGCCGTTGACGCCGCTGGGATTGCAGCCTGTCCCGCGACGGCCGGGGGCGCACGGGGAGGCCATCGCGCTGTTACCCTTCGGAACGGCCGTCGCTGGCCTGGAAGCAGCGGCGGCAGCGCGCCTCGTAGTGCTGTGCGCCCCCCACCACCACGCGGTCGCGCGAGCCCACCAGCCGCTGGCTGCGGTTGGCCGGCGCTCCGCAGCGCATGCAGATGGCGAGCATCTTGTCCACGTACTCCGCGATCGCGAGCAGCTGCGGCATGGGGTCGAAGGGGCGGCCGGTGTAGTCCTGGTCGAGCCCGGCCACGATCACCCGCAGGCCGCGGTTGGCCAGCGTCTCCACCACGCCCACCAGCGACGGGTCGAAGAACTGCCCCTCGTCGATGGCCACCACCTCCGTCCGGTCGTCGAGCTCCGCGAGGATGTCTTTCGCGGCCTCGACGGTCCGCGACGGCATCTTCATCTCGGAGTGGCTCACGATCTCGTCCCCCGCGTGGCGGTCGTCCAGGCGGGGCTTGAACAGCTGGACCCGCTGGCGGGCGATCTGGGCCCGGCGCACGCGGCGGATGAGCTCCTCGCTCTTGCCGCTGAACATGCTGCCGGTGATCACCTCGACCCAGCCGGAGCCGGGGCGCGCGGGATGGTTCACGGTAGGCGCTATTTGACGCGCTCGATGTAGGCGCCGGACGACGTGTCGATGCGGATACGCTCGCCCTCGGAGATGAAGGCGGGCACCTGGACGATGAGGCCGGTCTCCATCCTGGCCGGCTTGCCGACGTTCGAAACGCTCGCGCCCTTGATCGCCGGCTCCGTCTCCATGACGGTCATCTCGACCGTCAGCGGCAGGTCGATGCCGACGGGACGGCCCTCGTACATCTGCACCTTGAGCTTGATGTTGGCGATGAGGTACGGAACGGCCTCGCCCAGCACCTCGTCCGAGAGCCCGATCTGCTCGTAGGTCTCGTTGTTCATGAAGTGGAACATGTCGCCGTCCTGGTACAGGAACTCCATCTCCGTGTCGTCCAGGATGGCGCGCTCGACCATATCCACCGACCGGAAGCGGTGGTCGCTGATGGACCCGCTCTTCAGGTTCCGGATCTTGGCCTGCACCATGCCGCGCAGGTTGCCGGGGGTCTTGTGCTGCGCCTCCACGACCCAGTACAGGTCGTTGTCGTGCTTGATGCACATGCCGCGCTTCAGCTGGGTGGCCTGGATCATGTCGTTGCCTCTTACGCTCCCTGCAAACCGCGCATTATAGCGCGGCTCACGCGTCCCCCTCCACTTCCAGCCCCCGCAGGTCCAGCCGGAACGGCACGGGCTTGAACCCGGCCGCCTGGACGGCGGCCATCGCCGCGTCCCGCTTCCCGGGCGGCGCCCACACCGCCACCATGCCCCCTCCGCCCGCTCCGCAGACCTTGGCCGCGCCGCCGGCGGAGACCGCCGCCTCGACGATGCGGTCCACCTCGGGCGTCGTGACGCCCGGCGCCAGCCGCTTGCGGGCGGCCCACTCGCGCGCCACCAGCGAGGGCACCTCGTCGTAGCGGTGGCCGGCCAGCGCCGAGCGCAGCGCCGACGCGGCCGTCACGATCTCGGCCAGCGCGCCCCGCACCTGCGCGTCGCCGTCGATCTGGCCCTTGAAGACGTCCCAGTTGTTGATGCCTGAGAAGCGGGTCGCTCCCGCGTCCACCAGCAGCAGGCACTCCTCGACCCGCGCCGGGTCGGCCAGGCTGCGTGCGACGCCGATGCGGCCCGGCATCAGGTCGATGTTGAGGACGCCGCCGTGGATGGCGGCGAGGTAGTCCTGGATGCCGGTGGGGACGGCGATGGCCTGCGCTTCGGCGTCGCGCACCACGGGCCAGAGGGAGTCGGCGTCCAGCGGCCGCCCGAGCGCGCTCGCCGCCGCCGCGGCCACCGCCACCGCGAGCGCCGAGGAGCCTCCGAGCCCGGACCCCGCCGGGACCCGCGACTGCGTGACCACCTTCACGCCCTCCTCGATCCCGAGCGCGCGCAGGATGTACGCCACGAGGCCGAGCGACCCGCCCGCGAGCACCTCGTCCAGATCGCGTCCCTCCGCCTTGGCCAGCGTGTCCTTCGACTCGATGCGAACGCCGGTCACGCCCGTCTCGACCCGGCACCACGCCCGCCGGTCGATGGCAACGTTGACCGTGACGGATCCGGGGTGGAACAGGTAGACCGGCCAGATGTCGAGCGTCCCTCCCGCCAGGTCGATGCGGGTGGGCGCCGTGGCTTCCACGACTCGCTTGTCGGTCATCAGGGGCCGGATT
Source organism: Vicinamibacteria bacterium (assembly GCA_025923995.1). GTDB lineage: Bacteria > Acidobacteriota > Vicinamibacteria > Fen-336 > Fen-336 > JAICEW01. The sequence goes on from JAICEW010000016.1 coordinate 33,237, forward strand.
CTACCTGCGCCTCCATCCTGCTACCATGCGCCCCGGTGCCTTGCCCCCGGTGCGGTTTCGAGAGCGCAGGCGCGGCCGCCGGTCCGTCCTGCGAGCGGTGCGGTGTCGTGTTCTCCAAGGTCGGGGCGGCACGCGCCCGGCCCGCCGCGTCGCCCCCGGCCGCGGCGCCGCGCCCCGGCCGCGGCGGGGCCTGGATCCTGGTGGCCGCGGTCCTGGCGGGGGCGGGGTTCGGGCTCTACGTCTGGCTGCGCCCGGCGCCGCGCCCCGAGCCGATGGCCGAGGCCGAGCCCGGGGCCGAGCCCGAGGCCGTGTCGGAGGACTCGGCGTTCGAGATGCCTCCGCCGTCGCTCGCGCCGGTCACGCTCGCCCAGGCGGCGGAGCCCATCACCTTCCAGCCGGAGGCGGTCCCGGAGGCCGACCGCCACGAGGCGGAGACGCTGGTGCGGCGGCTGGCGGGCGCGGGATCGGTCTCGACGAGCGACGTGCAGGCGGCCGAGCAGCTCTTCGCCCGCTATCCGCAGGAGGAGCCCGTTCGGCAGCTCCTGGAACGGGTCCTGCTCACGGCGGCCGCGACCGAGTCGCGGTCGAAGCGCCTGGCCCCCGCGGCCACGCTGCTCCGGCGGGCGACCGAGGTGCAGCCCGCCAGCCTCAACCCGTGGATCGCGCTGGCGCACGTGCTGTTCGACCAGGGCGACTGGACCGGCGCCGAGGCCGCCGCGCGCGCCGCGCTCGGGCTCGCGCCCCGCAGCTTCGACGCGCTGCAGGTGCTCGGCTACGCGCTGATGCGGCAGGACCGGAACCGCGACGCGGAGGAGGCCCTGCGCGCGGCCCTCGACGTGCGGGCCGACGCGGCGACCAAGGCGATGCTCGACCGCATCCGCAAGGGCCTGTCCGACGAGAAGGGCATGGCCGAGCGCCAGCTCGCGCACTTCCACGTGCGCTACGACGGCGACGCGCACGAGGACGTGGGGCGCGAGATCCTGGGCGCGCTGGAGCGGCACTACGCGACCCTCGTCACGACGCTCGGGCACGAGCCCCAGACCTCGATCCCCGTGATCCTCTACTCGCGAAAGGCCTACTACGACGCGTCGGGCGCCCCGGCCTGGTCGGGCGGAGCGTTCGACTCGACCGACGGCCGCATCCGCATCCCCATCGGGGGCCTCGACGTCCGCCTCACGCCCGACATGGACAGGACGCTGATCCACGAGCTCACGCACGCGTTCGTGGCCGACCTGTCCCGCGGGCTCGCGCCGCGCGACATCCACGAGGGGCTCGCGCAGTACCTCGAGGGGCGGCGCCTCGACGAGACGCTGACCGACGCGCAGATCGGCGGGCTGGCGGACGGCCGCTTCTCCGGGGTGGCGGGTTTCTACATGGCGGCGCTGGCGTACGTCGAGCACCTCATCGCGCAGCGCGGGATGGGCGGGATGACCGAGCTGCTGCGCGCCATGGGCGAGACGGGCAGCGTCGACAAGGCGTACCAGCAGGTCCACGGCCGGGACCAGAAGGCCACGCGCCAGGCCTGGGCCGAGCGGCTCCGCACCCAGTACGGCAGCTGATCGCTAGCGGATCTGCAGGTCGAACGGGAGGCGCGCCAGGGGCTGGCCGTCGCGCAGCATCGCGCCCAGGCGGAGCATCGCGCGCAGGTCGCGCGGAAGGACGGTCTCGACGCCCTCCTCCTGCCGCTCCAGGAGGGTCTCGAACAGCCCCTTGCGCTCGGGCAGCTCGACCAGCCGGACGTCCTCGTCCTTGTCGATCTTCGCCCGCTCCTTGGCCACCGCGAGCGCCACGTCCAGCCCGCCCAGATGGTCGACGAGGCCGATGCGCTTGGCCTCGGCACCCGTCCAGACGCGTCCCTGGGCCACCGCGTGCACCTCGTCCTTCTCCTTGCGCCGGCCCTTCGCCGCCTTGGCCACGAAGTCGTCGTAGAAGGCCACCATCATGGCGTGGATGTGGCGCCGCTCCGCGTCCGACCAGGGCCGGTACTCGGAGAACAGGGCCGCGTGCTCGCCGCGCGTCAGGATCTCCTTCGAGAGCCCGATCTTGTCGTACAGCCCGCGCAGGCTGAACTTGCCGCCGAACACCCCGATCGACCCCGTGATGGTGCCCGGCTGCGCGACGATCGCGTCGCTGCCCATCGCGATGTAGTAGCCGCCCGAGGCGGCCATGTCGCCCATCGACACCACGACCGGCTTGCTCTTGCGCGCCAGCTCCACCTCGCGCCAGATCACGTCCGACGCCGTGCCGGAGCCGCCCGGGCTGTCCACGCGCAGCAGGATGGCCTTGATGCTCGAGTCCTGGCGGGCCTGGCGCAGCGCGCTGGCGACGGTGTCCGAACCGGCGAAGGAGCCGCCGAACGGGCTGTTCTGGCTCTCCCCCGGGATGATCTCGCCCACGGCGTAGACGAGCGCGATGCGGGCCCGCCCGTCGAAGCCCATGCCGCGGCTGCGCTTGACGTATCGCGCCGGCTTGACCTCCGTGGTACCCGACAGGCGCGTCACCAGCTGGTCGCGGTAGAGCAGGTCGTCCACGAGCCCGGCCTTCTTCGCGGCCGTCGCGTCGTAGGGCCCCTTGTCGACCAGCGCCTGCACGGCCTCGGCGCTGAGGCCGCGCGACTGCGCGATGCCCGCCACGTACTCGCCGTACAGGCTGTCGAGCAGCGCCTCCATCTGCTCGCGGTGCGGCTCGGTGAACCCGGCCTCGGTGAACTGGTTGGGCGCGTTCTTGTACTTGCCGACGCCCTCGAACTGCGCCTGCACGCCCAGCTTGTCGAGCGTGCCGCGGAAGAACGTCACTTCCGTCTCCAGGCCCGTGATGTCGAGCAGGGCCGTCGGCACCGCGTAGACCTTGGTGCACGCGGTGGCGAGGTAGTACTCCTTGTTGCCGCAGAACTCCAGGTGGGCGTAGGCGGGCTTGCCGGAAGCGCGGAAGCGCGTGATCGCGTTGCGCAGCTCCTGCACCTGTCCCCAGCCGGACGCGGGCAGGCTGCTCACGCGCACCAGCACCCCGCTCACCTTCGGGTCCTCCGCCGCGCGCTCCAGGCTCTCCACCAGCGTGCGCAGCGACGGTGGCCGCCGCTCGAAGAGGTTGCCGATGTCCGTCGGGGGGTTCTCGGGGATCTCGCCCGACAGGTCCAGGGACAGGTAGCTCGGCCCGCCCAGCCGCGGGCCTCCGCCCGAGCCGCCACGCAGCACGAGCGCCAGGGCCCCGACCGCGGCCGCGCCGATCGCGAGCGCCGCCACGCAGGCGACCAGGACCCACGCGGTCCGTTTCTTCATCCGAGTCTCCAGGGCCGCGGGCGAGAGGGGCTCGTCAGCCGCGCGACGCCCCCTCCAGGTACTCGGCCCGCTGGCGGGCCTCGGGAGCGTACGGGCTCGACGGGAACTCGTCGACGAGGCGGCGATACGCGGCTCCGGCCTCCGGCAGGCGCCTGGCCTCCTCGAGCGTGTGCGAGAGCGCCATCAGCACGTGGTCGCGAGGAACGGCCAGCGTGGCGTCGTCCGCCATCTGCTTGTACGCGTCGATCGCCTGGTCCACCTTGCCCGAGCGCCGGTACGCGTCGGCCAGGGCGAGGCGCGCGAGGGCCGGCTCCAGCTTCGACTTGTCACCCGTGGCCATCTCGGCGAGCGCCTTCTCCGCCTCCGCGGCCTCGCCCAGCTCCAGGCGGCACAGGGCCGCGTAGTAGCGGGCGCGTCGGCCCGCGTCCGTCGAGCCGTAGCGCCGGACGACACCGTCGAACTCGCCCACCGCCTGCTTGAACTTCTCCGCGGGCGCCGCGAAGCGCACGCCGCCGGGGGTCTCCGGCGACGCCTCGCCGGCGACCGGCGCGTGGAACGTCGCCAGCGCGGCCTGGAAGGCCCGCTCGGCGTCGGCCTGGCGGGTGCTCCGGTAGTACGTGAAGCCGCCGATGGCCAGGACGGCCACGACGACCGCGGCGGCCGTGACCTTGACCTCCTGGCCATGCTCGCGCAGGAAGCTCGCGGCGTTCTGCACGCCGGTCACGAGCTCGTCCTGCTTGATCTGGTGCTTGAGCTGCTTGTTCAACGCCGATGCTCCTTGGTGTGGTGCGCCTGGAGGGACTCGAACCCCCAACCTTGAGCTTAGGATGCTCCTGCTCTATCCTGTTGAGCTACAGGCGCGTTCCCGTGGCGCCCCCGCACCCTCGCGAGAGCGCTCCCGAACGGGTCAGCGTACCACAGGCGGGATCAGTAGACGACGACGCTGCGCACGTCCGCGCCGCCCAGGCGCTCGCGGCCCTTCAGGAAGGACAGCTCGACCAGGAACGCGAAGCCGGCGACCGAAGCACCGAGCTCCTGGACCAGCTGGCCCGTGGCTTCCGCGGTGCCGCCGGTGGCGATGACGTCGTCCACGATCAGCGCCCGCTCGCCCGCCGACACGGCGTCCTCGTGGATCTCGACGCTGTCGGTCCCGTACTCGAGCGCGTAGGACCGCGAGCGGCGCTTGTAGGGGAGCTTGCCCGGCTTGCGCACGGGCGCGAAGCCGATGCCGAGCCGGTCGGCGACCACCGCGCCCGGCACGAAGCCGCGGCTCTCGATGGCCACGATCTTCTCGGGGCGGAGGTCGCGGCAGGACTCCGTCAGCAGGTCCATGGCCTGCCGGTACGTCCGCGCGTCCTTGAGCAGGGTCGTGAGGTCCTTGAAGACGATGCCGGGCTTGGGGAAGTCCGGCACGTCGCGGATGGCGGCGCGCAGCGCGCGGACGCGCGGGTCGTCCTGGTCCGTTTGGCTCAACGGATGTGGAATCCCTTCTCCGCCTCCCGGGGCGGGATGGCCTCTCGCTCCACCGAGGCCACGGCCGCGAAGGCGGGGCCTTCGCGCAGCCGTGCCTCGAAGGCGGCCAGCACGTCCTCGGCGCCTTCCGCGATCACCTCCACCCCGCCGTCCGGGAGGTTGCGCGCGAAGCCGGCGACGCCGAGCGACTCCGCCTCACGCGAGGCGAAGTAGCGGTATCCGACGCCCTGCACGCGGCCCCGGATCAGGTAGCGATACGCGGGCAACCTCTGGCTCCCCCGGGGTGGACGGCAAGCCGGATCAGCGCTTGCCCTTCTTGCCCTTGCCCTTGGCCTTGCCGCCCTTCTTGCCGGCGTTGACCCGGGCGGCCCTGGCCGCCTTCACCGCCGCGGCCGCGCCCTTCTCCCGGGCCACCGCCGCCTTGGCCAACTCGATCTTGCGCAGCGCGGCCGCGCGCGACATCAGCGGGCGCTTGAAGAGCGGCTTGCGCAGCACCGGCTTCTTGACCGCGGCCGGCTTCTTCACCTTCGGGATCTTCGCGATCGTGAGCTGCGGCTTCTCGTGCGTCTGCAGCAGGCGGCGGCCGGCCTCGATCGCCTTCTCGCCTTCCTTGCCGAACAGCTCGAGGTAGACCGCCTCCAGGTTCCCGATCATCTCGTCGCCGACCTTGCCCCAGTCGGCGTTGCCGTCCAGGCGCGA
>JAICEW010000017.1 GCA_025923995.1 Vicinamibacteria bacterium
ATCACTCAATACGTTGCGCAACGTGTTGAGTGGTCATGACTCAACGGGCGCGCCGCGTTCGACGATGGCGCTGCCGGGAGCGCGCTGGCGATCGGCGCCCCGTTCGAGCCCTGCGAACGCTACGGCGCCGCTTTGACCTTGGCCGCCAGCAGCTCCAGCGTCCGCTCGAGCGCGCGGCGCGTGCCCGGCGCGCCGTGCCCGGGCACGACGATCGCGGCCTCGGGATAGCGCGCGCGCACCGCTGCGATCGCGGCCGGCCAGCGCCCGAGGTCGGCCTCCCCCACGTACCCCAGGTCGGCCGACTCCTCGGCCTTCACGAGGCATCCGCCGAACAGCACCCGCTGCTGCGGGAACCAGACCACGATGGTGTCCGGCGCGTGGCCGGCTCCGGGAAAGAACGCCTCGAAGCCGCGCGGATCGGAGAAGGCGCCGGACGAGAACAGCGCGTCCGGTGCGGGCTTGCCGTCCGCGCGGGTGCGCTCGACGGTGAGCTGCAGCGCGCCGACGGGGATGCCGCGCTTGCGCAGCGCGGCCACGCCGCCGGTGCGGTCCTCGTGCGAGTGCGTCGAGACCGCTCCCGCGACGGGGCGGCCGAGCGCCTTGTGCGCCCAGTCGAGCACCTTGTCCGTCTGCGCGTCGCCCCAAGGCGGATCGACCAGCAGCGGTCCGCCGGGCAGCGACACCACGAGGCTGTTGGCGGCCACGTGGTCCGACGCGCGCTCCGAGACGTAGAGCCAGACGTCGGGCACCAGCAGGCGCACCGACGCGCCGTCCCCCAGCTCGGTCGCGGGAGCGGCAGCGGAGGCGAGAAGCAGCAGGGTCGCGAGCATGGTCACACCTCGATGGCGCCGCGCATGTAGAGCACCGCGTGGCCGGCCAGGAAGACGCGCTTGTGCTTCTGGACGCACACGATCTCCCCGCCGCGCGCCGACACCTGGTGCGCGATCAGGCGGTCCTTCTTCATGATCTTCGACCAGAACGGCACCAGCGAGCAGTGCGTCGAGCCCGTCACCGGATCCTCGGGCACGCCGACCTTGGGCGCGAAGTAGCGCGACACGAAGTCCGCCTTGTCCCCCTTCGCGGTCGCGATCACGCCCTGCTTGTCCAGCCGCCGCAGCTTCGCCATGTCCGGCCTCAGCGCGCGGACCTGCGCCTCGGTCTCGAACACGACCATGTAGTCCCGCTCCTCGAGCGTGGCGATGGCGCCCTTGCCTCCCAGCGCGCGGAGCACGGCCTCGCTGGGCGCGCACGGCCTGGGGGGCAGCGACGGGAAGTCCATCGCCAGCATGTCCCCGGCACGGGAGACCGCGAGCAGCCCGCTGCGATCCGAGAGGAACTTCACCGACTTGAGCGACTTGTCCATGTGGTTCAGCACCACGTAGCCGGCCGCGAGCGTCGCGTGCCCGCACAGGTCCACCTCCGCGGTGGGCGTGAACCAGCGGATGCGGAACTTCCCCTGGCCGCCCACGATGAACGCGGTCTCGGAGAGGTTGTTCTCCGCGGCGATCGACTGCATCACGCGCGCCTCGGGCCAGACGCGCATCGGGCACACGGCGGCCGGGTTCCCTCCGAACAGCTTCCGCGTGAACGCATCCACCTGGAACAGCGGGATCTTCATCTTCATACGCGGGCGATTGTCGCCCACGGCGTGCCCGGGATGCGAGGGACCGCCTCGGCTCGCGCCCGACGTATGATGCGGGCCCCATGACGAACACGGCCGGAGACCACTTCCAGCGCTTCGTCGAGCTGATCGCCCGCCTGCGCGCGCCGGGCGGCTGCCCCTGGGACCGCGAGCAGACGCACCGCAGCCTCAAGCCGATGACGATCGAGGAGGCCTACGAGGTGCTGGCCGCGATCGACGGCGGCGACGACGGCGAGCTGGCGGGTGAGCTGGGCGACCTGCTGCTCCAGGTCGTGTTCCACGCGCAGATCGCGACCGACGAGGGCCGCTTCACCATCGACGCCGTGATCGAGCGGGTCCACGACAAGATGGTCCGCCGGCACCCCCACGTCTTCGCCGACGACACGGCCGCCACGCCGGGCGAGGTGCTCCGCAACTGGGAGGCGCTCAAGCAGCAGGAGCGGGCCCAGCGCGGCGAGGTCCGCTCGGAGTCCATGCTGGACAGCGTCCTCAAGAACCTGCCCGCCGTCATGGAGGCGCTGCAGATGACGACCAAGGTGGCTCGCGTCGGCTTCGACTGGCCGGACGCGGAGGCGGTCCTGGCCAAGGTGGACGAGGAGCTGGCCGAGCTCAAGGCCGCGCGAGGCGGCCGGGAGGCGGAGGAGGAGATCGGCGACCTGCTGTTCGCGATCGTGAACCTCGCGCGCCACCTGGACGTGGACCCCGAGTCGGCCCTCAAGGCCGCCAACCGCAAGTTCCGCCGCCGCTTCGCGCACGTGGAGGCGCGCCTGCGCGAGTCGGGCCGGCAGCCGGCGGACGCGACGCTGCCGGAGATGGACGCGCTGTGGGAGGAAGCGAAGGCGCGCGAGTGACCGTGTCCTCCGAGCCGTGGGTCCGCACGGGCGAGGAGCTGGAGCGGCTGGCGGCCGAGCTGCGCGGCGGCCGCACCGTTGCCCTCGACAGCGAGTCCGACAGCCTGCACCACCACCGCGAGAAGGTCTGCCTCATCCAGGTCGCGGCCGAGGGCGGTCGCACGTGGCTCGTCGACCCGCTGGCGCTGCGCGACCTCTCCGCCCTGGCGCCCCTCGTCGCCGATCCGCAGGTGACGAAGGTCTTCCACGGGGCCGACTACGACGTCACCACCATGAAGCGCGACTTCGGCTTCACCTTCGCCGGCCTGTTCGACACCATGATCGCCGCCCGCTTCCTGGGCCTGCCGGCCGTGGGCCTGCAGGCGGTCGCGCAGAGCGAGCTGGGGATCGCCCTCTCGAAGGACAGCCAGAAGGACGACTGGTCGCGGCGGCCGCTCACGCCCACGCAGGAGCGCTACGCGCGCGACGACGTGCGCCACCTGCACGCGCTGAGGGCGCGGCTCGCGGACCGCCTGGCCGAGCAGGGCCGGCTGTCCTGGGTGCAGGAGGAGTGCGACGCGGTGGGGGCCCTGCCGGCCGCGCAGCGGCGGAGCGAGCCCGACGCCTGGCAGAAGATCAAGGGCATCCGGCAGCTCCCGCCCCGCGCGCGCGAAGTGGTCAAGCACGTCGTGGCCTGGCGCGAGGCGGTGGCGGAGGAGACGGACATCCCGGCCTTCCGCATCCTCAACACCGAGGCGCTCTTCGCCCTGGCCAAGAGCCCGCCCCGCGACGAGGCCGCGCTGCACGCGGTGCGCGCGATCTGGCCGCGCTGGCGCCGCCACGCGCCCGCGCTGCTGGCCGCGGTCGCGCGCGCCCTGGCCGTCCCCGACGCCGCGCTCTCCGCGCTCGCGTCGACTCCGCGGCCGCCCCAGGTGCCGCCCGAGACCAAGCGCCGCATCGACGCGCTGCGCGCGTGGCGCGCGAAGGAAGCGGAGCGCCTGGGCCTCGACATCGCGATCGTGCTGCCGCAGCGGCTGCTGGAGAAGGTGGCCGAGGCCCACCCGCGCTCGATCGCGGACCTGGAGCGCATCGAGGGCCTGCGCCGCTGGCGCGCCTCGGCCCTGGGCGCTTCTTTGCTGCCGGCCCTGGCCTGACGCCCGCTTTCGGGCTAGGATGCCGGCCTTCCTCCCCAGAAAGGTCCGGGCCCATGAAGACGTTGCTCGCTGCGGTTGCGGCGATCGCCCTCGCCGCGCCCACCGCCGACGCCGCGCTGCCTCCGAACTTCTTCGACGAGCTGGTGACGAGCGTCGGCTCCCCGACCGCGCTGGCCTTCACGCCCGACGGGCGCATGCTGATCACGCGCCAGACCGGCTCGCTGCGCGTCTTCAACGGGACACTGCTGGCCACGCCGGCGATCACGTTCCCGAGCAGCACGATCTGCACGAACTTCGAGCGCGGCCTGCTGGGGGTGGCGGTCGACCCCGCCTTCGCGAGCAACAAGTTCATCTACCTCTTCTACACGCACCGCGTGGACACGAGCGCCTGTTCGGGGAGCACCACGCCGGTCAACCGCGTGTCGCGATTCGTGCTGCCCGACAGCAACGTGATCGACCCGGCCAGCGAGGTGGTGCTGATCGACAACATGCCGTCCACCAACGGCAACCACAACGCCGGCGACGTCCAGTTCGGGCCGGACGGCCTGCTCTACGTGAGCGTGGGCGACGGCGGCTGCGACTACGCGGGCGGGGGGTGCGGCGGCTCGAACGATGCCTCCCGCGACCAGCACACCCTCATCGGCAAGATCCTGCGCATCACCCGCGACGGGAACATCCCCCCTGGCAACCCCTTCCAGGGCGCCGGCACCGCGCGCTGCAACGTGACGGGCGGCACCACGCCCGGCAACAAGTGCCAGGAGACCTTCGCCTGGGGCCTGCGCAACCCGTTCCGCTTCGCGTTCGACCCCAACGCCGCCGGCGTCCGCTTCTTCATCAACGACGTGGGCCAGACCGACTTCGAGGAGATCGACCTGGGGCAGGCGGGCGCCGACTACGGCTGGAACTGCCGGGAGGGCTCGGAGATCAACAACACCTCGGGGCCCTGCAGCCCCACCCCCCCGAACATGGTGGGGCCCGTCTACGAGTACGCGCACGACGAGCAGATCCCCGGCACCACCAGCCCCTCGAGCTGCAACGCCATCACCGGCGGCGCGTTCGTCCCGAACGGGCTGTGGCCGGGCTACGACGGGGCGTATCTCTTCAGCGACTACACCTGCGGCTGGATCGTGAGGCTCTCGGGAGCGGCCCCGCCCTTCGCCGCCAGCGACTTCGCGACCAGCCTGGGCGGCGACAGCGCCGTGGCGCTGCTGTTCGGCCCGCGAGAGGGCAGCCAGGCGCTCTACTACACGACCTACTCGGGGGGCGGCCAGATCCGCCGCATCTACTACGACCAGACGGGCAACAGCCCGCCCACCGCGGTCATCGGCGCCAACCCGCTGTCGGGCTCGCCGCCCCTGAACGTGACCTTCAGCGCCGCCGGCAGCAGCGATCCCGACCCGGGCGACACGCTCACGTACTTCTGGACCTTCGGCGACGGCTCGCCCGAGACGCAGACGACGGCGATCACCATCCAGCACTCGTACGGTGCGGCCGGCACCTACACCGCGACCCTGCGCGCGCGCGACAACCACTTCGCGTTCTCCAACCCGGTGACGGTGCAGATCCAGGTGGGGACCAACACGCCGCCGGTGCCGACCATCACGTCGCCGGCCGCCGGCGCGCTCTTCAACGTCGGCCAGCTGGTCACGCTGGTGGGCTCGGCCATCGACCAGGGTCAGCCGCTGCCGCCCAGCGCGCTGTCGTGGCAGGTCCTGCTGCACCACGACACGCACACGCATCCGTTCTTCGGTCCCGCGACGGGCAACAACCTCACGTTCACCACGCCCCCGCCCGAGGACCTGCAGGCCGCGACCAACAGCTACCTGGAGATCCGGCTGACCGCGACCGACGGCGGCGGCCTGTCGGCGACCGTGACCAGGGACTTCATGCCCCGCAAGGTCAACGTCACGCTCGCGACGGCCCCACCCGGCCTCACCCTGACGGTCAACGCGATCAACAACATGACCGGTCCCACCACCTTCGTCTCGTGGGCCAACGCCTCGCTGGCGCTCCAGGCCCAGGACCAGGTGGGGCCGGGCGGCGTCTTCTACACGTTCGACTCCTGGTCGGACGGCGGGGCCGCGAGCCACACCGTCCTCACGCCGTCCACGGCCGCGACGTTCACCGCCACCTTCGACCCGCTGGCCGCGAACGCGGGGGACGCGGCAGTCGACGAGGGCGACGCCGGGACCGTGGTCGCCCAGGTCCCGATCACGCTGTCCGGCAGCTCGCCCTCGACCGTGACCGTCGCCTGGGCCACCGCGGACGGAACCGCATCGGCCGCCGCCGGCGACTACCTGCCCGCCTCGGGCACCGTCACGTTCGCCCCCGGAGCGACCAGCACGACGGTGCCGGTGACCGTCCAGGGCGACCTGAGCGGGGAGCTGGACGAGACGGTCCTCCTCCAGCTGTCGGCGCCCACCGCAGCGGTCGTGGGGAACGGGACCGGCGAGCTGCTGATCCGCAACGACGACGCGCTGCCGGCTCCCGATCCCGGCTCCGAGCTCGCGCACGGGTCCCTCGTGACCGACGCCCTCCCGACGCAGCCGGGGCCGGTCGAGCAGGTGGACTGGTACCGCATCTCGCAGAAGGCGCGCTCGTCGTACGAGGTGGTGCTCGACGCGGCCTCGGGCGACGTGGTGCCGATCTCGCTGGCCCGCGTCGCCGCGGACGGCACGACCGTGCGCCAGAACTCCGTGTCCGCCGGCATGGGGCCGGCGCGCAGCCTCCGCTGGCAGAACACGACCTCCGCCAGCAACGACACCGAGCTCCTGCGGGTCCAGAGCGGGACCTGCGGGACCGCCTGCGGGCCCGACGACGTCTACCGGCTGCGCGTGTACGACACGACGTACACGCTGCCGCGCTTCAGCAACTTCGGGCAGACGACCTTCGTGGTCCTGCAGAACACGCGCAACCACACGGTCGCGGGCACCTTCTACTACTGGAGCCCGTCCGGCACCCTGCTGACCACCACGACGTTCAACATGGCCGCGCGCAGGGTGCTCGTGTTCAAGGTGTCCGACGTGCCCGGGCTGCCCGGGCTCGCCGGATCGATCACGGTCACGAACGACGCGCCCTACGGGACGCTCGTCGGCAAGGCGGTCTCGGTGGACAGCGCGGGCTTCTCCTTCGACACGCCGAGGGTGCCGCGGCCGAGGTGACGCGTCAGGGCATCTCGCCCAGCCAGAGGCGCGCGGTGATCCGGACGCGCTCGAACACCACGCGGTCGCCGGACGGCGACAGGGCGGGCATGCGCACGTAGCCGTCGAACCGCTCGTTCGCGGTCAGGCAGCGCTCGGGGCCGCCAGAGGTCGGCACGAGGCAGACGTTCCACGCGCCCGCGCGCTGCGCGGCGAACACGATGCTCCGGCCGTCGGGCGTGAACTCGCCCGGCCAGCTGTGCTCGGGACGCGACGTCAAGGGGCGCATCGGCCCGCCCTCGGCGGGCATGAGGCCGAGGACGGTGTCGCCCCGGCGGAGCGCTTCGACGGCGAGCGTCCGCCCGTCGGGCGACCACGTCGGCCAGCCCATGCCCTCGGGGTCGTCCGTGACCCGCCGCGGCGTCCCGCCCGGGAGGTCGGCCGTCCAGATCTGGAACACGTCCTCGTCGGAGGGCATCCGCATGAAGGCGACGCGACGGCCGTCCGCCGAGACCTTGGCCGTCCAGATCGCGGTGTCGCTGCTGAGCAGCACCTCCTCCCGGCCGCTCGCGGGGTCGAAGGCGACGAGCCGCATCCCCCTGCGCTCGGTGATCGGCTCGGTCACGACCACGCGCCCGTCGCGCAGCCACGAGAAGTGGGACCGCGCGATCGGGGCGGCGCGGGCCGCGTCCACCCTCCGCCCGTCCGCGTCGGCCATCCAGAGCGACCAGCCGCCGCCCGGGCGGAAGACGCCCAGCGCCAGCCGCTCGCCGTCCGGCGAGAACGCGGGCGCCATCGCCCGCAGCGTGAGCTGCGGCAGCAGCGGCCGAGGTGGCCCCGCGGCGGACCCGTCCGGCGCCAGGTCGACCTGGTCGATGCCGTGGTGCGCCTCCGCCTCCACGTACGCGAGCCGCCGGCCGTCGGGCGCCAGCGCCAGCTGCCCGCGGCCGATGGCCGAGCCGGCCGTGACCTCCTCCGCCTCGCCCGCCGCCGCGCCCTCGGCGGAGAGGCGCAGGCGCAGCAGCCCGCCTCCCGGGTCGTCGGGCACGGGCGGGGTGAACGCGACGTAGAGCTCGCGCGCGTCGCGCCCGAAGAAGACCTGGTCGACGTCGCTCGCGAAGCGGCTCAACCGACGCGCGTCCGTACCGTCGGGCCGGATCGTCCACACCGCCGCGCCCGCCGAGTACGCGATGCGCGCGCCGTCGGGCGAGAAGGAGGGCGAGCCGTGCCCCCAGCCCGAGCGCTTCGTGAGGATCCGCGGCTCGCCACCCGCCGCGGGCACGGTCCACAGCACGGAGCCGCTGCCGGCGGAGTAGCCCAGCGGGTGGGTGGGCGTCTGGGACTGGAACACGATCGTGCACGCGTCGGGCGACCAGGCCGGACGTCCTCCGAACGGCGTGAGCCGGCGCGGGGCGCCTCCCAGCGCGGGCACGACCCAGATGCCGCCGCGGCCGAGCGAGACGTACGCGACGTGCCGGCCGTCGGGCGACCACGCGGGCTGGATGTTCTGCTGCCCGTCGGAAGTGACGGCGGTGTCGCGCGCCGTGGCCTCGAGGCCGCGCACGTAGATCTCGAAGCTCCCGGTCCGGTCGGACGCGAACGCCAGGCTGGCCCCGTCCGGAGAGAAGCTGGGGAAGCCGTTGATGCCGGGCGTCGTCGAGAGCAGGACGGGCGGCCGTGTCGCGGACGCGCGCGCGTCGGCGCGATCGCGTGAGCGCCACCAGCCGGCCGCGACGGCGGCCGAAGCGAGCAGGGCCGCCACGGCGAGGAGCAGTCGCCTCCGGCCGGGGCGTCGCGCGGCCGGCCGGACCGGCGGAGGCAGCGCCCCGGTCGGGGCGAGCCCGTCCAGCACCCGAACCGGCGCGATGAACCGGTACCCGCGCGTGGGCACCGTCTCCACGTAGCGGGCGTCGCGCGCGTCGTCGCCGATCGCCTTGCGCAGCTGCGCGACCACCCGCGTGAGCGCGCTCTCCGTGACCGCGGTATCGCGCCACACGGCCGCCTGCAGCTCGCCCTTGGTCACGAGCCGGCCGCGCCGGGCCAGGAGGACGAGCAGCACCTCGAGGGCCTTGGGCTCCAGGTCGAGGGCCTCGCTCCCACGCAGGGCCCGGAAGCCGGCCTCGTCCACGGTGACGTCGCCGAAGGAATAGACCGCCACGGCCCCTCCGAGGCCTTTCCGAGGGAAATCCTCGGAGGCGCATCACGACTCCCCCACGGTCCCCGCCGAGCTTGCGGCTCGGAGGTGGACCTTGCGCAAGTCTAAGGGAACTGCGTGGTTGGCGGCCATGGTCGGGCTGGGGCCGTGGGCGGCGGGTGCTCACGACGCGATCCCCTTCGTGCGTGGAGAGCGGGACGCGATCGTGGTGTCCGTCGGGGTCGAAGGCCGCGGGCCGTTCCCCTTCCTCCTCGACACCGGCACGGCCGTGACGCGCGTCGACGCGGAGCTCGCAGGCGAGATGGCTCTCCCCCGCATCGGCGACACGGAGGTGGTCACGCTGGCCGGCAGGCAGAGGGTCGGCCGGTACCGCGCCTCACGCCTGGCCCTCGGACCCCACGTGATGGAGGCGGTCGACGTCCTGGCCGGCCCCACGGTACCGCTGCCCGACGTGGGCGTGCCCATCCGCGGCGTGCTGGGCCAGTCCGCGCTCGCGCGCATCAGCTACGGGATCGACTACCGCCGCCGCCGCGTCGTCTTCAGCCGACCCTCCGGAGACCGGCTGGTGCGGGTTCCGCTCGCCTGGCGGGAAGGGCGGCCGGCCGCGGTCGTGCGCGACGGGGACGCGCGGGCGCTCGCACTCGTCCTCGACACCGGGCTGGACGCGCCCGTCCTGTTCGAGAGGCGCGGCCGCCCGCTGCCCTATCCGGACGTCCGCGGCCTGCGCTACGCGGCATCGACGAGCGCGGGCCGCGCCGACCTGCGCGCGGTCTCGGTGCCCTCGCTCGAGCTGGGCGCCCTGCGCCTGCGCGGCCTGACGGCCGCCGTGGTGGACGACGTGGCCGCGGGCGGGCGCGAGGAGGACGGCCTGCTCCCGGCGCGGCTGTTCGCGTCGGTGTTCCTCGACCGCGAGGCGAGCGTGATGGTGATGGAGGCGCGCTAGGAGCGAGGCACGAGCGACTGGAGGAAGCCCTCGACCCGGCCCTCCACGACGTCCCAGCCGTACTCGCGGCGCACGTAGTCACGGCCGGCCGCGCCGAGCGCGCGGCCGAGCTCCGGTCCGTCCACGATGCGCCGCAGCGCCTCCGCGAACTCCGCGTAGCCGCGGTAGAACAGCCCGCCCCCGCTGCGCACGCACTGCCCCTCGAGCACCTTGCAGGCCGCGTTCACCAGCACCGGCCGGCCCATCGCCCAGGCCTCGAGCACGATGACCGACAGGCTCTCGTACGCGCTCGGCATCAGCAGCACGTCGCAGCCCGCCAGCAGCGCGAACTTCTCCTCCTCGCTCACGAAGCCGAGGTGGCGCAACTTGGGATGGTCCGGGATGGGCAGCGCCGGCTTGCCCACCAGCACCAGCGGCGGGACTTGCGGCCACTCGTCGGCCAGCCGCCGGTAGTACGCGAACAGCTTGTCGGCGCCCTTGTTGCGGTCGATGCGCCCCGCGTAGAGCAGGTAGCGTTCGGGCAGGGCGTGGCGCCCGCGCACGTCGGCCGCCCTCCAGGCCTCGGGCACGTTGATGCCGCTCCCGATCACGACCGAGGGCACGGACTCGTTGCCGCTCACGCCGTTCACCAGCGCACGCTCCTCCGGCGTCAGGTAGAGGATGCCCCGGGGCGCGCGGAACAGCGGCGCGAAGACCGGCAGCTCGACCGCCGGGTCCTCCTCCGCGGTCGGGACCAGCACCGCGCGGTCGGCCACGGCGGGCAGCCCGAAGAACGACTGGTAGTACCGGTACGAGTAGAACACCACGACGTCCGCGGGCCAGCCCGGCAAGGCCCTGACCAGCAACGGGCACACGGGCCCGTTCTCCACGACCCACTGCCGCTCCTCGTCGAGCGTGTGCTCCTCGTGGTAGACGAGGTCCTGGATCAGCGAGAAGCGGTGCTCCGACCGCGGGCGCGCGACCGGGAAGCGCCGCACGCGCAGGCCGTCGACGGTGTCCTCGCCCGGCGGGTAGTGGTTGCGCCACTCGATGTAGTCGAGCGCGCAAGTGGTCGCGATCTCGACCTGGTGGCGCCGCGCCAGGCGCGTGGCCAGCCAGCGGCAGTGCAGCTCGGAGCCGCCCGCCACCTCCAGGCCGTACCGCTGGATGACGAACAGGATGCGCACCTGGTCAGCCGGCGACCGCGCGCAGCAGGCGGTCGTACTTCGCCATCACCACGTCCCAGGCGTAGTGGCGCTCGAAGTAGGCGCGCCCGCCGCGGCCCATCGCGTCCGCCTGCGCGGGGTGCTCGAGCAGCCACGACAGCGTCTCCGCGAACTCCTCGTACCCGCCGTAGTAGAGCCCGCCGCCCGCGCGCTGGACCTGTCCGCGCAGGACCGCGCACTTCGCGTTCACCAGCGCGGGGCGCTCCATCTTCCAGGCCTCCAGCAGCGCCATCGACAGGCTCTCGAAGGGGCTGGGGTGCACGAGCAGCTTCGCGGCCCCGATCACCGACAGCTTCTCCGCGTCGGAGACGACGCCCAGGTGGGCGATGTTCACGTGCTGAGGGACGGGGAGGACCGGGCGGCCGATGAGCACCAGGTTGAGGTGCGGCTGCCGCTCCTGCACGAACCGCGCGAACTCGTCGAACAGCCGCGCGCAGCCCTTCTCGCGCTCGATGCGCCCGACGTAGACGATGAAGTCGCCCAGCAGGTCGAGCCGCTTGCGGATCTCGTCCGGCGTCACGACCGGCGCGTCCTCGATGCCCACGCCGACCACCTCGCCCGGCAGGTCGCGAGCACCCGTCATCCGCAGCAGCAGGTCCTTCTCCTCGGGCGAGTTGAAGGCGTACTGCGCGGGCAGGCGGAAGAACGGCTTGAACACGCGCAGGCGCACCGCGCCGTCCTCCTCCGCCGTCGGCACCAGGATGCTCTTGCGTGGCGCCACCTGCAGGCCGTGATAGGTCGTCCAGTAGCGGTACGAGAAGAAGACGAGCGCGTCGTAGTCGCGCTCGTGGGCGCGCAGGTGGTCGACGAGGCCCGGCGTCACCGGGCCGTGCGCCTCGACCCAGCGGCGCTCCTCGTCGTCGCTGTGCTCGAAGAAGTGGACCTTCGAGCTGAGCTCGTCGAACCCCTCCGGCGTGCGCCGGCGCGCGACCGGGAACCGGCGGACCGGCACGCCGCCGACCTCGGCCCGACCGGGCTCGTAGCGGTTCTCCCACGTGAGGTAGTCGACCGCGCAGGTGGTCAGCACCTCGACCTGGTGCGTGCGCGCGAGCCGCTGGGCGATCCAGCGCGCGTGCAGCTCCGCCCCGCCGACGATCTCCTCCCCGTAACGCTGGACGACGACGCCGATGCGCATGCGCGCGGTCAGGACGCCGCGGCCGCCGTCAACGGCTCGCCCCCTCGGACGTCCGGCCGCCCTCGAGCGCCTCCAGCCGGGCCCGCAGCGCCTGGTTCTCGAGCTGGAGGCGGGCCGTCTCGCGGATGGTGTCGTGCAGCAGGTGGGCGAAGTACAGGTTGATCTGCGCCTGCCGGTTCAGCAGGTGGTCGGTGTAGAGGCGCACGAACGGGCGCACGACCTTCTTGGCCAGGATCAGCGCGCGGGCGGGAAGGCCGGTCCGCGTGGTGCGGATCAGGTAGTCGGTGTGGATGTTCCAGTCGTGGCTCTCGCCCAGCAGGCGCTCGAGCAGCTTGTCGTCGATGCGTGCGCCCTCGGCGTACGCGCGCAGGCGGACGGCGGCCAGCGCCTCCACCTCCTCGTCCGTGTAGATGCCGCGTGCGCGCTTGTCCTGGATGGACTGGCGGATCTCCTTCATGATGCCGACCACGTCCACCGCGGGCGCCTCCGGCTCCGGCATGCCTTCCTCCAGGCGCGAATCTTACGCGAGCGAGCGGATCTGCGCGTCCTCCCGCCCCAGGCCGAGCTGGAACAGCGCGAAGTCGTACTTGACGGGGTCGAGCGGGTCCAGCTTCCGCAGCCGTTTCGTGATGTCGAGCGCCATGGGCCAGCCCGGCGAGCGGTAGCGCGTGAGCCCCAGGCGGCGGGCGACGGCCTGGACGTGCGCGTCGAGCGGGATCACCAGCGCGCGAGGCTCCACGGCCCGCCACACGCCCAGGTCCACCCCGCCGCGCCGGACCATCCAGCGCAGGAAGAGGTTGAGCCGCTTGCAGGCGCTGCCGTCCGCGGGCGACGAGAAGAAGAAGCGCACGCCCGCCCGCGCCGGCAGCGCGCGCTCGCCGTAGAGGCCCGCGTGGTCGAGGGCCAGGGCCCGCTCGGCGAACGAGACGAGGGAGGGGCCGACGTGCTCCGCGCCCTTGTCGTGCCCCTGCGCGAAGAAGGCCTCGATCGACCCGTGCGTCTGGCGCATGCGCGCCACGAAGCGCAGCAGGCAGGCCACGTCGCGCCCGTCGTTGAAGCGGTGCTTGAAGGCCGCGAGCCGCAGCGCCATCCGGCGCGCGTCGAGGCGGTCGAGCGCCCGCGCCGGGCGTTCCCCCAGCGCGTCCACCACCACCGCGATGCTGCGCCGGATCTGGCGGACGTTGCCGTAGGCGAGCGCGGCGGCCACGAAGCCCACCACCTCCTGGTCCGCCGGGTCGCGCTGGGCGCGGGCGAAGCGCAGCGGGTCGGGGTCCACGAAGCGGTGGTCGTAGTGCGCGTAGAGGCCGTCGAGCCGCTCGCGCAGCCGGTCGATCCGCATGCCGCCGATTATCGCCCTGCCTTGCGCGCGCCACGGGGGGCCCGTAGGATCGCGCCATGAAAGACCATCGCGAGTTCCACGATGGGCGCGCCGACGGCCTGGTGCCGCTGGAGAGCCTCGACCTCGACCGCGTGAAGTCGTTCGCCGACCTCCTGCGCGCGATGGGCCGGACCGCGTTCAGCGGGCGGGCACTGGGCGAGGCGTTCGACGTGATGCTGGCCATGGCGCGGGACGCGGACTGCAAGGTCGTGATGACGCTGTCGGGGGCGATGACGATCGCCAAGATGGGACGCGTCATCACGAAGATGATCGACTCGGGGCTCGTGCACGCGATCGTGTCCACCGGGGCGCTGATGGCGCACGGGCTGTCGGAGGCGGTGGGCCTGGTCCATTACCGCCACGACCCGCGCGTGTCCGACGAGGAGCTCTTCGAGAAGGGCTACAACCGCGTCTACGACACCCTGGAGATGGAGGCGAACCTCAACTACGTCGAGGAGTTCAGCTCCCGGGCCTTCGACGCCCTGACGGGCGAGCTCTCGAGCGAGATCATCTGCCGCGCGCTGGGCAGGCTGCTGGCCGAGGACGCGCAGGGCAAGGGCGTGCTGCGCAGCGCCTACGAGAAGGGCGTGCCCGTCTACGTGCCCGCCTTCACCGACTCCGAGCTGGGCCTGGACCTGGCGACGTGGGCCATGAAGAAGGCGCGCACCGCGGGCCAGACGGGCGCGGCCGTCCTCGACACGCTTCCGACCTACAACCCCTACCTGGACCTCAACAGCTTCGCGCGCTTCGCGCTGGGGGCGAAGCGCCTGGGCATCTTCACCATCGGCGGCGGCGTGCCCCGCAACTGGGCGCAGGAGGTGGGGCCCTAC
The DNA here is from genome assembly GCA_025923995.1 of Vicinamibacteria bacterium. GTDB lineage: Bacteria > Acidobacteriota > Vicinamibacteria > Fen-336 > Fen-336 > JAICEW01. The sequence continues at coordinate 14,413 of JAICEW010000017.1, forward strand.
ATCGACATCATGAACCACCGCCTGGACCTGGAGCTCCAGCCCCCGCGCTACCAGTACGCCGTGCGCATCTGCCCCGAGCCCACTCACTGGGGCGGCCTTTCGGGCTGCACCTACTCCGAGGGCGTCTCCTGGGGCAAGTTCGTGCCCGAGGCGGAAGGCGGCCGCTTCGCCGAGGTCTACGCGGACGCCACCACCGTGTGGCCGCTCCTGGTCAAGGGCGTGCTGGAGGAGCTAAAGCGCTGACCCTCGTCAGCGCTTCGTGAACGCGACCCCCACGCGCTCGTTCGCGCGGCCCGAGAGCCGGAAGACGACCGAGTCGGGCCCCACCGCGACCGCGTCGCCCGCGAGCACGCGCAGGCTGCCGCGCTCCAGGCCCGCGATGCCCGACAGGTCGAGGGTCCACGTCCCCTTCGCGGCGGCCACCAGCTCGCCTTCGAGGCGGTTCTCGCCCGTGGGCACGGAGACCGTGAGCGACCGCATCCCCGTCGTGATCGCGCCCAGCGCCGTGCCGTTGAGCGTGGCCTCCGCCCTTCCCGAGGCGGCCAGACGGCTCACCAGCGTCGACGTGCCGGCCGTCGTCGTCCCGAACCCGAAGAGGGAGCCCACGTTGCGGTCCTGCGTCATGGCCAGCACGCACGAGTTTCCTGTCGCGACGCCCGAGCAGTCCCCGCTCCAGGCCAGGTGGTCGCCGGTCTCGGTCACGGGCCGGAGGGTCACGGTCGTTCCGGGCGCGTAGTCGGCCACGCAGGTGGTCCCCGGCGGTGGGGCCGACCCGCAGAAGCCGAACGGCGAAGGAATCACGTCGACGCCCGCGAGGACGGTGGCGTTCTGCTGCACGTTGAGCGTCAGGCGGAACGTCGTCGGCGCGTTGAAGGTGGCGGTCACGTTGCGTGGCCCGCTCATCAGCAGATTGCAGGTGAGCCCGGTGGTGCCGGTGCAGTCGCCGCCCCAGCCACCGAACGTCGAGGCACCCGGCGCGGCGTTGAGCGACACGGACGTGCCCGCCGGGTAGGTCTGGCTGCACGTCCCTGGGCACGCGATGCCCGATCCGCTGACCGTGCCGGAGCCGGTGCCGGCGAGCGTGACGTTCAGCGGGAACAGGGTCGGCGGCGGGTTGAACGTGGCGGTGACAGAACGGTCCCCGTCCATCGTAAGCGTGCAGGTGCCGGTGCCCGAGCAGTCGCCGCTCCAGCCGGCGAACGTGGAGCCGCCGGTGGGCGCCGCGGTCAGCGTCACGCTCCTCCCCGGCTCGTACTGCTCGCTGCAGTCGCCGGGGCAGGCAATGCCGTCCCCGGAGATCGTGCCCGTTCCGCTCCCCGCCACGGTCGCTCGCAGCAGGAACGCGCTCGCGAGCACGGTGATGGTGCGCGGGCAGGTGGCCGCGAGGCCCGCGCTCGTCGCCACCACGCGGGCCTCGTAGACGCCCGGGTTCGCGTACGTGTGCGTCGGGTTGATCTGCGTCGACGTGTCGCCGTCGCCGAACGTCCACACGTAGTCGAAGACGCCGTTGCCGCCGCTGGCCTGCGCGGTGAACTTCACCTGCAGCGGCGCGCGTCCCTGCCGCGGGTCGGCCTGGCAGGCGACGTCCGCCGGCGAGCCGGGGGGCTGCGTCGCCGGCGGCTGCGTCACGGGCGGGCTCGTCGCGGGGGGCTGCGTCACCGGCGGAGGAATCGGCTCCGGCTCGTCCTCGCCCTTGGCGAGCAGCACGGCCGCGGTGCCGGCCGCGACACCGCCGCCCACGATCGCGAGCGTCGTGCCGCCCGCAGCGCCTCCGGCGATGGCGAAGCCTTCGGGGACCGAGGGGAACACCGCGGACGGCGGCTCCTTCGAGTAGAAGGCGGCCACCGGATCGTTCGAGCAGTCGGAGTCCTTGGCCACCACGACGGGGTCGTACTCGGGTGTGCGGCCGGTGTCGAAGTCCTTGCTGGCCGCCTCGACGTAGTACTCGATGTGCTGCCCCACCAGCTTCTTCGTCGGCTTGGGCAGCACCCCCACGTGGCCCAGCGCGGCCTCCGGCTTCATCTCCACGTAGTACCAGCTCGGGACGCCCTCGGGGCGGAAGTAGACGCGCGGCTGCGCGACCTCCGGCGGCGCGAAGCGCGCCGGCATCTTGCGGTACTTGCCCGCGACGATGCACTTGATCGCCGAGTGCTCGATCGTCGGTCCTTCCGCATGGGCCAGGGTCGCCTGCGCGAGCAGCACGGCCACGAGGACACTGCAGGAGCGCGGAGCGGACATCCGGGAATCCTCCTGGGACGATGAGGGACGGGGGGACGCTACTGTGCCGGACGTCGGGGTGTCAACGCACAAAGGTGCGCCGAGCCCCGGACGTCAGCGCGCCGTGAACGCGACCCCGATCCGCTCGCCCGTTCGACCCGACACGCGGAACGCGACCGAGTCGGGGCCCACCGAGACCACCTCGCCCGAGAGCACGCGCAGGCTTCCGCGCTCCAGCGGGGGCACGCCGGACAGGTCGAAGCGCCACGTGCCCGGCTTGCCGGCGGCGACGATCTGCGCCTCCAGCCGGTTCTCGCCCGCGGCGGGTGTCACGGCCAGCGCCATGAGGCCGGGCTCCGGCGCCGGGAGCATCACGCCGTTGAACATCATCTGGCCGCGCGCACCCGCGACGTCGAACGCGCTGCTGATGCTCGCCGTCCCCGCCGGCGGCTGGGTGAGCTGGTCGAAGAGGGCACCCACGTTGCGGTCCTGGGACATGATGAGGTTGCAGACGGGGTTGGTGCCGGCGCAGTCGCCGCTGTAGCCGGAGAAGAAGCCGGTCGCGGTGAACGCGGTCAGCACGATGGGCTCGCCCGGCGAGTAGTCCGCGGTGCAGACGTTGCCTGGCGGCGGTGCGGACGAGCAGTTCTGGAAGACCGACGGGTTGACGTTGACGCGGCCCGCACCGCCGGCCTGACCGACGACAGTCAGCGTCAGGCGGAACGTGAGCGGCGCGTTGAACGTCGCGGTCACGTTGCGCGGCCCGTTCATCAGGAGGTTGCACGTGAGCCCGGCCGCGGCGGCGCAGTCGCCGCCCCAGCCAGCGAACGTGGAGGCACCCGGCGCGGCGGTCAGCGAGACAGCCGTGCCCGGGGGGTAGCTCTGGCTGCAGGTGCCGGGGCACGCGATGCCCGATCCGCTCACCGTTCCGGAGCCGGTTCCGGCGAGGGTGACGTTCAGCGGGAAGAGGGTCGGCGGCGGGTTGAAGGTGGCCGTGACGGTGCGGTCCGCGCTCATCGTGACCTGGCACGGACCCGTCCCCGAGCAGTCGCCGCTCCAGCCGGCGAACGTGGAGCCGCCGGTGGCCGCCGCGGTCAGCGTCACGCTCGCCCCCGGCTCGTACTGCTCGCTGCAGTCGCCGGGGCAGGCAATGCCGTCCCCGGAGATCGTGCCCGTTCCGCTCCCCGCCACGTTCGCGCGCAGCTGGAACGCGCTCGCGAGCACCGTGATCGTGCGCGAGCACGGGAGCGCGAGGCTCCCGCTCGTCGCCACCACGCGGGCCTCGTAGACGCCGGGCGACGCGTACGTGTGCGACGGGTTGATCTGCGTCGAGCCGTCGCCGTCGCCGAAGGTCCAGACGTAGTCGAAGACGCCGTTGCCGCCGCTGGCCTGCGCCCCGAACTTCACCTGCAAGGGCGCGCGCCCCTGCCGCGGGTCGGCCTGGCAGGCGATGTCCGCGGGCGAGCCGGGGGGCTGCGTGACGGGCGGGTTCGTCACCGGAGGGCTCGTGACCGGGGGCTGTGTCACCGGCGGAGGGATGGGCTCCGGCTCGTCCTCGCCCTTCGCGACGAGCACCGCCGCGCCGCCGGCCACCACGCCCCCGCCGACGATCGCCGCGGTCGTGCCGACCGCGAGGCCGCCGCCGACCGCGAAGCCCTCGGGCACCGAAGGGAAGACCGCCGACGGCGGCTGCTTCGAGTACAGGGCGATGACCGGATCGTTCGAGCAATCCGAGTCCTTCGCCACCACGATCGGCTCGTACTCCGGCGTGCGGCCGGTGTCGAAGTCCTTGCTGGCCGCCTCGACGTAGTACTCGATGTGTTGCCCCACCAGCTTCTTCGTCGGCTTGGGCAGCACGCCCACGTGCCCTAGCGGCGCCTCCGGCTTCATCTCCACGTAGTACCAGCTGGGGATGCCCTCTGGTCGGAAGTAGACGCGGGGCTGCGCCACTTCCGGCGGCGCGAACTTCGCCGGCATCTTGCGGTACTTGCCCACCACGATGCACTTGATGGCGGAGTGCTCGATGGTCGGTCCCTCCGCACGGGCGAGGCCGGCCGTGGCGAGCAGCACGATGGCCAGGGCGGACGAGCGCAGTGAAGGCATGTTCGACTCCTTCGGGGACAGGCGAGAAGTGGACGCTACGCGTTCTGGTAGGGGGTGTCAACGGTCCGGCCCCGGTAAGGAAGCGCGCGAAAGCACATCCGCTCAACGCGATGCCAGGGGATGTGATGAGGAGATACCCGGGACGTGCGTCCGGCCTCCCAGTGCCCCACTTTCCCTCGAACGGGACAGGGGTGAGCTTGCGAGATCTGGCGCGTGCGAGTCGGCACGGGGTGTTCCTGCATGGTCTGCTGCTGGCGGCGCTGGCCAGCGGCACGACGAAGGCGACGGTGACGTCGACGGAACCATCGCCTTTGTCCGCAAGAGTGCCTCCGGCGCCGCAGGGAGTCACCTTCGTCAACAGCGGCCAGTTCCTCGGTGGTGAGACGGGGAACGGGGTTGCGCTGGGGGACCTCGACGGCGACGGCGACGTCGACGCCATCGTCGCCAACGGGGACACGCCGTCGCAGGCGTCCGAGAACCCGTCGGGTGGCGCGAGCCGCGTCTGGCTCAACGACGGACGCGGTCTTTTCGCGGAGGGGGACGAGCTGGGGCCCTTCGGTGCCAACGGCGTCGCGTTGGCCGATCTCGACGGAGACGGCGACCTGGACGCGGTCACCGCGGGAGGGTTCTCCTATGCCTGGCTCAACTCGGGCTCTGGGCAGTTCGACAACGGCCCGTCGTTCGGAGGGATCGGGACCGGACACGGCGTCGCCCTGGGTGACGTGGACAACGACGGCGACGTGGACGCCGTCGTTGTCGGCAACGGCGGCCGTGTCTTCCTGAACGACGGCAAGGGCACGTTCCAGGCCGGCCCCGTCCTGTCGTTCCTCTTCAGCCGGTCGGCGGTGGTGGTCGACCTGGACGCGGACGGCTGGCAGGACGTCGCGGTCGCGGACGCCGCCGAGGGAACCTCGAACCGCGTCTTCTGGAACGACGGCAACTGGACGCCCGGACCGGGGTCGTTCACCCCCGGCGCCGCGCTGCCGACCACCAACCTGATGGTCCGCGTCGCGGTCGCGAACCTGGACGGCGACGCGCGGCCGGACATCTTCCTGGCCGGGCTCGGCCCGGACCAGGTCTACTGGAACGAGGGCTCCCGCACCTTCAGCACCAAGGGGGCGTTCGCGACCGTCGACAGCAGCTGGGCGCTCGCGCTGGGAGACGTGGACGGCGACGGGAACGTCGACGCCGTCGTCGGCAACATCACGGCCGAGCCCAATCGCCTCTGGCACAACGAGGGCGGCCGGGTCTTCGCGGTCACGCAGGAGTTCGGCGACGAGACCGGCCTCTACTGGTCGCGCGGCCTGGGGATGGCGGAGCTCAACGGCGACGGCGCGATCGACCTGTTCGAGGCGACCACCGCGGACGATCACGTCTGGTTCAACACCTCGCCGCCGGTCCTGCCGCCGCAGGAGGGCTGGCAGCGCCAGACCCTCGACGATCGCGGCGACGTCGGGTACGCCGCCGCCCTCGCCCTGGATGGGAGCGGCCATCCCCACGTCGCCTATTTCGCGGCCCGCGCGGTCGGAGTGGACGATGCGCAGCGCTACGTCTTCGAGTACCGGCTGCGGTACGCACGCTGGGACGGCCTGCGCTGGCACCGGGAGGACGTCCCGACCGGCCTGGCCTCCGGCCCGTTCCTCGGCGAGGCGTCGCTGGCGGTGGACCCGAGCGGGCGTCCGCACATCGTCTACGAGCCGCTGACGTCGGACCCGCCGCGCTACGTGTACTGGGATGGATCCCAGTGGGTTCGCGAGGACCTGTTCCCGACGCAGGACAGCATCCGTTTCTCGGTGAAGGTCGACGCGAACGGGACCCACCTCAGCTACGTGCGCGGCGCCTCCCTGGGGGCTCCGGCGGAAGTCCGATACGCCCTTCGCGGGGGCTCGGGCTGGCAGGAGGAGGTGGTCGACACGACGCACGAGGCGTCGCGCAATACGTCGCTCGCGCTGGATGCCGGCGGCGGCCCGCACGTCACCTGGACCGACTGCGCCACGCCTGCCTGCTCGTCCCTCGTGGCGAAGTACGCGCGCAAGTCGAACGGCGCCTGGCAGCCGGAGCGGGTCGGAGGCCCCGTCTTTAGCTTCGGCGGCACGACGCCGGGCGCGTCCCTGGCGCTCGACGCGACGGGCCGCCCGCACGTCGGCTTCGTGCGCGAGACCGGTGGCGCACCGTCGCACCTCACCTACGCGACACGCGTCGGCTCCACGTGGGCCCTCCAGGACGCGGTGCAGTCGTACTACCTCACCACGTTCGCGATCGACGTGGACTCGGCCGGGAGCCCCCACTTCTTCTACCGGCAGCTGCTGGTCGCGAACGGCAACGACTTCAGCCACGCGCGGCTCACGGGGACCGCATGGCAGCACGAGACGGTCGACGTGAGCCGCAACGCGGACCATGGGACGTCCGCGGCCGTCGGCATGCAGCTCGACGCGAACGACGACCTCCACGCCGCCTACCAAGAACCGGAGTTCAAGGACCTGCGCTACGTGTCCTGGGCCGCCGACTGGCAGACTCGTGCCCTGCCGGAAACGGGAAGCGCCCGGGCCCCCTCGATCGACGTCGAGGACACGATCCCCCACATCGGCTACCACGCCGTCACCAAGGGGCAGGTCAAGCTCGCGAGCGCCGTGAACGGCTGGGACCTCGATCCGCTGGACAGCGTCGCCGCTCCCGTCACCGACCTGTCGGTCGAGGCCGCCAGCCTCCAGCACGTCAGCTATTACGACGCCGACGACACGCGGCTGATCTACGCGTACCGCGACGCCTCCGGGAGCTGGCACCCGGAAGTGGTGGACGAGGCGGGCGACGTCGGCAGCCACAACGAGCTGGTGCTCGTCGGAGGCGCAGACGCCTCGCCGCGGATCGCCTACTGGGATGCCACGAGCCGGCGCGTGAAGCTCGCCGTCCCCGTGCCCAGCTCGGTGCTGTGGGACATCTACCCCAACAACGCGGGGCCGCCCCAGGGCGCCACCAGCGGCCCGCTCTCCGCGTCCGTTCTCGCGGAGGGCGACGTCGGCGTGTCCTACTACGACGGCGCAAGCGGGGACTTGCGCCTGGCCGTCTGGGACGGGGGCACCTGGACATGGACGGACGAGCTGGTCGACGGAGCGGGCGACACCGGCAGGCTGAGCTCGCTCCAGACCGACGGCGACGGCACACCGGTCGTCGCCTATGTCGCTCCGGGTGGTATCCGGATGGCCTACAAGGTGGGCGGGACCTGGCAATCCCAGGACGTTCCCGGCACGGGCGGCGCGCCGGTGACGAGCCTCGCGCTCGAGCTGGGCCTCAACTCGCGGCGCCACGCCCGCATCGCGTACACCAGGGCCGGCGCGCCGCTGCAGGCTGCCGAGCTGCGCGGCGGCATCTGGACGACGCGGGTGGTCGCTCCCCTCGGCGCGGCCGCCCCGGCGGAGGTTTCCGGAGCCCGCGACGGCCGCCTTCACCTGGCCTACACGCGGGGCGGCGCGCTCCAGTACGCGTTCCGCACCGCCAACCTGGACGTCGACCTCGCGGCTCCGTCGCCGCCGCCGCCTTCGTACTTCGAGGCGCCCTACAACCCGCTCGACGCGTGGCAGGCCGGGCTGGGCGAGTACACGGGAAAGCGCGCCTCCGGGCGGCGGCCGGCCTCCCGCGCCTCGCGTGTCGCGGGAGGCCTGATCGGCAGCCTGCTCACCGACAACGAGGTCATCGGAGGCCTGGCGCCCCTCTTCGGCGCGACGACGGGAGGTCAGCACTTCGTGGACCTCTACTTCCAGCACGGGACCGAGATGGGACGCATCGGCCTGGACGATCCCCTGCTGCTCTGGGACGCCTACGGCACGCTGCAGAACTTCCTGCCGGGCCTGGAGGCCCTCCTCACCGGCCACGGCGACGAGGTGGTCGTGACGCAGCGGATGGTCGACGACGCGCGCTCCGTGTGGCAGCGGCTGGCCGCGGCGGGCAGCCCCCAGCTGGCGGCCGCGATCCAGACGGAGCTGGTCCGGTTCAACGGCCTGCAGGACTTCGTGGACCTGACGTTCGACGAGTGGGCCGAGGCCATCGGCGTCGCTCCTCCGAGGGTGCTGCTCGCCGGTGACGCGCTGGCGATCGAGGGCAACGGCGCCGCGGTGAGCGCGCTGTTCGAGGTGCGACTCTCCACGCCGGGGACGCAGCCGGTCCTGGTCGACTACGCCACCGTGGACCAGACGGCCGTGGCGGGCGTCGACTACACGACGGTGTCGGGCACCTTGACGTTCGCGGCGGGCGCCGGCGTGGCCACCCTCTCCGTCCCCGTCCTCGGCGACACCGTGGTGGAAGGGAACGAGACCTTCGCGCTCCAACTCACGAACGCGGTGGGCGCGTCGCTCGGCGACGCGCAGGGGACGGGCGCGATCACCGACGACGACGCGACGCCCGCCCTCTTCGTCCAGGACACCGGCGTCGTGGAGGGCGACGGCGGGACGAAGGACATGACGTTCACGGTGCGGCTCACCGCTCCACACGGGCTGCCGGTGACCACTTCCTTCGCGACGGCCGACGGCACCGCCACCGCACCGCTCGACTATGCGGCCGCGACGGGCACGCTCACCTTCCCACCCGGCACGACCGCGAGGCCCGTGGCCGTGGCCGTCATTTCCGACTACCTCGAAGAGCCGGTCGAGACGCTCCGGCTCGACCTCGCCAGCCCGCAGAACGCGACGGTGCTCGACGGCCAGTCCGTCGGGGCCATCGTCGACGACGACTCGCGCTACGTGGGCGAGCTGTCGCACGGGCACGACGCGCGTGCCGACATGGCGGCCCTTCCCGGACCGGTGGTCCGCGAGCGCTACCACCGGATGCGCCAGGAGCCGCGCTCCTCGTACGAGGTCGTGCTGGACGAGGCCTCCGGGGACCTGGCGGGCCCCGCCGGCCCCCGTCTCGAGCGTCTCGGGCCTGACGGCTCGACCATCCTCCAGAGCTCGCGGCCCGCCGGCGCGGGCCCGGCTCGCAGCCTCCGCTGGCAGAACACGGGAAGCGCCGCGGTCACCGACGAGATCGTCCGCGTGGCCAGCGCAGGGTGCACCACGGACTGCGGCGTCGACGACACGTATCGCCTGCGCGTCTACGAGACGACGGGCCGGCTGCCGCGCTTCAACAACGTGGGCTCCCAGGTGACCGTGGTACTGCTCGAGAACCGCGGGGCCGAAGACGTGTCGGGCGTGCTCTGGTTCTGGTCCGCGAGCGGGGCTCCACTCGCCAGCCGACCGTTCGCGCTCGTGCCTCGCGCGACGCTCTCGCTCAACAGCTCGACCGTCCCCGGCCTGGCCGGGCAGGGCGGCTCGGCGACGGTCTCGCACGACGGCCCCCATGGCTCCCTCGCCGGCAAGGCGGTGGCCCTGGAGCCGGCCACAGGGCTCGCTTTCGACACGCCCCTCGAGCTGCGGCCCCGCTAGGACCAGCGGGCCGCGCGGCTTGCGGATCGCGCGACACCCTCGTACCATGGCCGATCGTGTTGTCGCGTTCCCTCCTCGTCGTGAGCCTCTCCTTGACGCTGTCGAGCCTCCTGGCCGCCCAGACGTCGAAGACCTGCACCGTCCAGGGCCCCACCTCCACGCCCCCCGCCCTGGGGACGCGCGTGAGCGTGGGCGGGGTGGTGACGGCTGCCTACCGCGCCGGCTTCTTCCTGCAGGACCCGAACTGCGACGCGGACGCGGCCACCTCCGATGCGCTGTTCGTCGACGGGGCCGCGGGCGTCGGCGCGCCTCCGGTGGGCAACCGCGCGACGGTCACCGGGCGCGTGGCCAACGACGGCGGGCTCACCACCATCGTGGCCGAGAGCGTGTCGGACGAAGGGCGCTACGCGGGCTCGGTCGAGGCGGTGCGCCTCAACCCCCCGGCCGACGCGGCCGCCGCGGCCGTCTACCTGGAGGCGCACGAGGGCATGCTCGTGTCGCTGGCCGCCTCGCGCGTGGTGGCGGCCACCGACGAGGCGGGCGTCGCGTACGTGATGCCCGAGGCCAGCGGCGTCACGCGCCTGTACGCGGCGGACGCGGACGGGCGCAAGATGGGGCTCGTGGCTCCCGACGGCTGGTTCGCCGCGAACCAGAACGACCGCGTCGCCGACGCGGCGGGAGCGCTGGCGCACACGCTGGACGGCTTCGCGGTCTGGCTGCGGTCCGGGCGCGCGCCCGCGGTGGAGTCCGGGCGCGGCGCACCGACTGCGGCGTCGCCCGCCCCGGCCGGCCAGACGAGCCTGGGGACCTACGACCTGGACGCGTTCTTCGACGGCGCGGACGACCCTGCCGTCGAGGACGCGTCCTCGGCCGCGCGCTATCCCGCGGAGCTGGCGGTTCGCGCGCAGTCGATCGCGCGCTACGTCGGCTCACCCGACGTGCTGGCGGTGCAGGAGGTCGAGAGCCTGGGCGCGCTCCAGGACCTGGCGGCGCAGCCCGAGCTGATCGCGGCCGGGTATCGCGCGGTCCTGGTCGACGGCGCCGACCCCCGCGGCCTGGACGTCGGCCTCCTGTATCGCGAGGGGCGCTTCGCCCTGCGCGCCTTCGAGGCCCGGCCCGCCGCGGGAGTGGCGGCGCGGGCGCCGCTGGTGGTCCAACTGCAATCCGTCGCGAGCGGCGAGCGCCTGACCGTGATCGCCTGCGACTTCGCGACCGCGGCGGACGGCCCCGAGGCGGCGGCGGTCCGCCTGGCCATGGCCGACCACGTTCGCGCGCTCGTCGAGGAGGTGCGGCTGACCGAGCCGGGCGCCGGCATCGCGGTGACGGGGAACCTGAGGGACGTCGAGGACAGCGCGCCGCTGCAGCGGCTGACCGCGGGCCTGCTGCACAACCTGGGCGGCCGCCTGCCCGCCGACCGGCCCTACAGCGTGGTGGCGGCGGGCCTCTCGCTCGCGAGCGACTACGTGCTGCTCGACGACGCGCTGGCGGCGCGCGTCGTGGAGTCGCGCGTGCTGCACGTCAACGTCGACTGGGCGCACCCCGCGCCGGGCGCCGACGCGGCCGCGACGCCGCGCGCCTCCGACCACGACCCGGTCGTGGCCCGCCTGAGGACCCCATGAGGATCTACGAGGACCTGCGCGGCCTCCAGCACCGCCTGTCCATCATCCAGGCCGCGATCGTCGTGGCCATGGGCCTGCTGGTCGCGTACTTCTGGCACCTGCAGGTGCTGCGCTTCAAGCACTACCGCGAGCTGGCGGAGAACAACCGCATCCGCTCGGTCGTGATCCCGGCCCCGCGCGGGGCCGTGTTCGACCGCAGCGGCCGCATCCTGGTGGAGAACCGCTCGTCGTTCAACATCGTCATGACCGCCGAGCACAACGCGGACCTCCAGCGCAGCGTCGAGGGGCTGGCCAGGCTCCTGAACGTGCCCCTGGAGCAGGTGCGCGCGCGCATGGCCGGGCAGGGGCCGCGCTTCCGCTCGGTGGTGGTGAAGGCCGACGCGACCGAGGCGGACGTGGCGATCGTGGAGGCGCGGCGGCTGGAGTTCTCCGAGGCCACGGTCGAGGTGGTGCCCATGCGGTCCTACCCGCTGGGGGCCGGGGCCGCGCACAGCCTGGGCCGCGTGGGCGAGATCACGGACCGCCAGCTCCAGTCCGCTCTGTTCGAGGGGATCGATCCCGGGATCATGGTCGGCCAGGCGGGCATCGAGTACCAGCACAACCGCCTGCTGATGGGCCGCAACGGCCTGCGCCGCGTGATCGTCAACAGCCGCGGCGTCGAGGTGGACGAGGCCCAGCGCCTGGACCCGGTGGACGGCCCCATGGTCCACCTCACCATCGACCTGGACGTGCAGACGGCGATGGAGGAGGCGATGCGCGGGCTCTCCGGGAGCGCGGTCGCACTCGAGCCGGAGACCGGCGAGGTGCTCGGCCTCGTCTCGAACCCCGCCTACGACCCGAACCTGTTCGCGACCGGCATCGAGCCCGCGGTGTGGAGCAGCCTCATCCGCGACCCGGACACGCCGCTGGTCAACCGCGTCATCCAGGGCCAGTACCCGGCGGGCAGCACGTTCAAGGTGGTGACGGCGCTGGCCGCGCTGCAGGAGGGCGTGATCACGCCGGGCACGTCGCACTTCTGCCCGGGCTACCTGAACGTGTACGGAACCATGCGGCGGTGCCACAAGGCGGGCGGCCACGGCTGGGTCAACCTGCGGCAGGCGATCGCGGGCTCGTGCAACGTGTACTTCTACCACGTGGGCGTGAAGCTCGAGATCGACCGCATCGCGCGCTACGCGACGCTGCTGGGCCTGGGACGTCCCACCGGCATCGACCTGCCCAACGAGATGGGCGGCCTCATCCCCAGCACCGAGTGGAAGCGGCGCACGCAGAAGGCCGCCTGGTATCCGGGCGAGACCGTGTCGGTCGCGATCGGCCAGGGACAGGTGCTGGTCACGCCGATGCAGATGGCGCGCCTGGCGGCGGTGATCGCGAACGGCGGCCGGCTGGTGAAGCCGCACCTGCTGAAGTCGGTGCGCGGCGAGCCGGGGCTGGTGTCCGCCACCGAGCGGGTCGACCTGGGCCTCAAGCCGGCCGTGGTGCAGGCCGTGCGCGAGGGCATGATCTCCGTGGTCCAGGAGGGCACGGGACGGCGCACCAACCTGCAGGGGGTCATGGTGGCCGGCAAGACCGGCTCCTCGCAGGTCGTGACCCACGCGCGGCTGGAGCGGGACAAGGACGCGCACGAGCTGCAGCCGCACGGCTGGTTCATCTGCTTCGCGCCGGTGGACAACCCGAGGATCGCGATGGCCATCCTGGTCGAGCACGGCCGCAGCGGCGGCGAGTCCGCGGTGCCGGTCGCGGCCAAGGTCCTCTCGCGCGTGTTCAAGGTGCCGATGCCGGGCGCGGTTCCGACGGTGCCCGAGCCGCCCACGCCCCTGGAGGCGCGCACCTCCGAGCAGCACGCGCGCATCGTCGTCCAGCCCGACTAGCCGTCCCGCGGTCGGCTCGAGCCGAAATCCAAGCCGGTCGTGAGAGTCTGCTGATCTCTCCCTGATCTCTCCGGCGGTCCCGCGACCCATTTTTCGCGTATCACGCGGGCCGTCGAGTGGGCGGCCCCCCTCCGAGGAGGCGATCGATGCGCGTTCGTCCGCTGGCGACGCTGGGCGTCGCCCTCACGACCCTCTCCACGCCGGCCCTGTGGGCCACCGGGACCTGGAACGGGCAGAACACCCTTCACGTGCCGACGTCCTGGTGCATCGTGCAGGGCAGCCGGGCGCAGGCCGCGCCCAACGTCGCGGGCGACACCGCCACCGACGACCTGATCTGGCGGCGCCACGAGCGCCCGACCGACGCGATCTACGCGAACCAGGCCGGCATCACGTTCCGCTCGGCCATCAACAACGCGTGGACCACGCTCGACTTCCCGATCATCGCCGACCCGAACACGACGCTGGGGGTGCAGGGCGACATGCGGGGCGAAAACGTCAACACCGGCCCCAGCCAGGTGGAGTTCAATGCCCTCATCAACTCCTGCGACACCGCCTACAACAACATCGGGCGGGCCGGAGTGGGCATCACCATGGTCAACGCCAACATGTTCCACGACGGGACCGGGGCCTACATCCTGATCGTCGGCTGGGGCGGCTGCAACGAGTTCCCGGCCGGCACCTGCTCCACGCCGTACGACGGGCGCGTGGTCCTGGTGGACAACGCGTTCCTGCACCCCGGCTCGCCCAACCTGAACTGGCCCAACGGCGGCGGCCCCTTCCCGGTCACCGACCCCATCGACATCGACGCCGGCCACGAGATGGGCCACGCGCTGTCGCTCGACCACGTCACCGACTCGACGAACATGATGAACGCGATCCTCACCGACAACAGCGGGGACGGGACGATCGACAACACGGGGCTCACCGCGGCCCAGGTCACGGCGCTGCGCGCGAACGCGCTCAACGTGCCGGGCCTGGAGCAGGACCCGCCGGGCGTGATCGTTCCCGCACACGTCGTGGCCCACCGCGTCCCGGACAAGGTGGGCGAGGAGAGGCTCCCCGCCCATCTCGACATCGCGTCGGTGCGCGCCTCGTTCGACGAGAAGAAGAAGGAGGTCGTGCTGACCAGCCAGCTCTTCGGCCTGCTGCCGGCCAAGGCCGCGGGACCGACGTACTGGTTCCTGGTGGACCGCGACGGTCCGGCCAGCGGCGTCAGGCCCGAGCAGCTGGCGGAGCTGGGGCTGCCGGGCATGAAGTTCACGGGGGCCGACCTGGTGGCGCGGGCCGAGGTCCGCGGCAAGACCGTCCGCGGCGCGCTGTGGGCCTACCGGGAGGGAAAGCTCACGCAGGTCACGCAGGGCTTCACGTTCGAGCTGCAGACGCTCGTCATGCACCCGCTCTACGTCGCTCGCCCGAAGGGCGGGAAGCTGCTGGGCCCGGTGCCCACCCACAACCTGGTCGCGCTCCGCCTCTCGAACGAGCTCATGCGGGTCGAGATGGGCTCCACCTTCCGCATGCAGGCGACGGCGGGCGTGCGCGGCAAGCCCGCGGCCGACCTGCTCGAGGGCGAGGGCGGCAAGTTCGTGCTGGAGCGCCCGTCGTTCCCGCACTGCTTCCCCGCCAACGACGTGCCTCCGGGGGGCGCAGTGGACGTGAAGCTCGAGGGGCTGAAGCCCAGCGCGCCCATCCACGGCTTCCTGGGACCGCGGCTCGTCTTCCGTGGCGAGACGAACGCCGACGGCGGCGGCGTCATCCGGCTCGACATCCCGCGGGACACGACGTACGGCCTGCACCTGGTCACGGTCGGCATCGACAAGACCGCGCTCACGGCCGACTGCGTGGTCAACGTCGTCCAGAAGTAGGCCACAGCCATGCGTTGGCTGCTGGCCGCTCTCCTCCTGTCGGCCGCGGGCGAGAGGCCCGCGGTCGACGTCCACCTCGACCAGGCGGACATCGTGGCGGGACGCGTCGGCGCGCGGGCGCTGCTCGACCACGGGCAGCGCCTGTTCGACGCCCGGTTCAACCCGCTCGACGGGCAGGGGCGCCCGGGCACGACCGGCCACGGCGTGCCACGCAGCCCCACGCAGCCGCCGTTCAGCCGCGTGTCGGGCCCCGACGCCAACTCCTGCTCGGGTTGCCATTTCCAGCCGCGCTCGGGGGGCGCGGGCGACTTCGCCGTCAACGTGTTCACGCTGGGCCAGGAGGCCGACCCCGTCCTGGACACGCTCGACGCCGCGCGCACCAACGAGCGCAACACGCCGCCGATGATGGGTGCGGGCCTGATCGAGCTGCTCGCTCGCGAGATGACCGGCGAGCTGATCGCGGCCCGCGAGGCGGCGCGGGCCGAGGCCCGCTCCACCGGGGCCGCGGCCCGGCGCCTCCTGCGCGCCAAGGGCGTGTCCTTCGGCGCGGTCACGGTCCAGCCGGACGGCCGCGTGGATCCGCGCGAGATCGAGGGCGTGGACTGGGACCTCGTGGTGCGCCCCTTCCACCAGAAGGGCGCCGTGGCGTCGCTGCGCGACTTCACCAACACGGCGCTCAACCAGCACCACGGCATCCAGACGTCGGAGCGGGCCGGGCCCGGCGTCGACCTGGACGGCGACGGCGTGAAGGACGAGCTGACCGTCGGCGACGTCACCGCGCTCGTCTTCTTCCAGGCGGCGCTCGACACGCCGGGGCGAATGCTGCCGCGCGACCCGGACCGCCGGGCCGCCGCCGCGCGGGGAGAGAGCCAGTTCGAGGCCATCGGCTGCGCGCAGTGCCACCTGCCGGCGCTCGTCCTCGACGACGCGCGTTTCGTGGAGCCAGGGCCCTACAACCCGCGGGGCAACCTGCGGCGCGACGGCGCCACGCCCCTGGCCTCGATCGACCTGGCCCGCGAGGGCATCGGCCCGCGGCCGGAGCGCCTGCCCGACGGGCGCGTGGTGGTGCGCGCGTTCACGGACCTCAAGCGCCACGACCTCAACGACGAGGAGCTCCGCCACTTCGCGAACGAGCGCGTCGCGCAGGGGACGCTGGCCGGGGTGCTGCAGAGCGGGTCGTTCACCGAGGTCCCCAAGGGGCGCCCCCGCACGCAGTTCCTCACGCGCCGGCTGTGGGACGCGGGCAACACCGACCCCTACGGCCACCGCGGCGACCTCACCACGTTGACCGAGGCGATCCACTTCCACGGCGGCGAGGCGCGCGCGTCACGGGACGCGTTCTTCGCGCAGCCCGAAGTGGACCAGGCGGCGGTGGTCGAGTTCCTGCGTAGCCTGCAGATCCTGCCCGCGGGCGCGACGGAGCTGACGATGACGGAGGCGGCGCGGGAGGTGCGCTAGCCGCGCCGTGCGTCCAGCGTGAGCTCCGGGTTCGGGTTGCGCCCGAACGGGGCGTCCTTCACGCGCAGCACGTCGGCGACGTAGGCCCACAGCCCCTCGGGCGAAGGCGCGTGCTCGGACACCGAGCCGTCCGCGTGCTGCGGGCCCGCGGTGCCGGTCCGGACGTACGGCCCGATCACGGTGGCCGTCCCGCCCTTCTCGTGGTCCGACCGGGGCACGGTCCGGCTGAACTCCCCGGCCAGCACCGTCACCACGTTGCGCCGTGGCAGCGCCAGCACCCGATCGAGGAAGGTCGCGAGCGAGGGCGTGATGGGCGCCATCACGTCGCGCGAGGCCGCGCCCGTCTCGTCCTCGTGCGTGTCGAACTGCCTGTCCTTGCGCCCGGTGTACGCCGGCTGCGCGAAGATGACGCCCGTCCCTGCGTGGACCAGCATCTCGACCGCCGCGAACGTCGATCGCTGGTCCGCCACCGAGGTCGCGTCCCGCGGCACCCCGTACGCCGTGCGGATCTCGTCGGCGCTGCGGGCGCCGACGGCCCGCGTGGGCGGGCCGAGGTCGAGGACGCGCGTGAGGCTGGCTCCCCCTTCCGAAGGCGGATCGGACGCCACGCCGACCGGCAGGCCGATGTCGTTGACCACCGCGCAGCGCGGGGCCTCGAGCCCGTGCGGCATGAGCGCGGCCATCTGCAGCAGGCGGCTGCGCGGCCCTCCCTCGAGGACGGCGGCCCGCGCGTGGTCGTGCGGCCTCGTGATGCCGTGGCGGAAGTTGATCGAGGCCATGTGCGACAGGGCCGCGGCGGGCAGCGCACCGAAGGACGCCGCGTCCACGAACAGGCCGTTGCCGAGCGCACGGACGTTGTCGGAGCCCACGCCGAAGGCGCCGCTTCGAAGGAACGAGTCGGCGCTGTTGAAGAGGCCGGCGGGACCGCCGTTGAGCCAGAACACGACCAGCGTCGGACGCTCCGCGGGCTCGCTCTCGCCCGCGGGCAGGGTCCGGCCCAGCGCCAGCGCGCCGGCGACCGCCGCGCCTCCCTTCAGGACCTGCCGGCGGCTCACTCGTGCTTTCATCGCGCCTCCTCCTTTGCCCCTGGAGGACGAACCTACGGCGTGCGCCGTGTCGTCCGCATCGCCACCAGGGCGTAGGGCGCGGCTACGACTTGAGTCGTAGGCGCGTCAGATGAGGCCCGCCTCCAGCACGCGCAGGACCGCCTGGACGCGGTCGCGCACGCCGAGCTTGGAGAGGATGCTGGAGACGTGCACCTTCACCGTGCCCTCCGCCGTCCCCAGCGCGTCGCCGATCTCGCGGTTGCTGAACCCGCCCGCGACCATGCGCATGACCTCGGTCTCGCGCGGCGTGAGCGGCTCCAGCAGCACGGGCGCGGGTGGCACGCCGGACGCGGGCGCGCGCTGCACGCCGCGCAGGAGCTTCTCGGTGAGCGAGGGCTGGAAGAACGTCCCGCCCGCGGCCAGCGCCTGGATGGCGCGCGCCAGCGTGTCGACCGTGACGTCCTTCCGCAGATATCCGCGCGCGCCGGCCCGCAGCCCGGCCAGCAGCGCCTCGCGGTCGTCGAACGTCGTGAGCAGGAGGCAGGCCGGGCCCGCGCCGGCGAGCGCCTGGAGCACCTCGATCCCGCCGCGCCGCGGCATGCGCACGTCGAGCAGCCCCACGTCGACGGATCCGGCGCCCAGGCGTGCGAGGGCCTCCTCGCCGTCGATGGCCTCCGCGCAGACCTCCACCCCGGGGACCCGCTCCAGCAGCAGGCGGATGCCCTCGCGCACGAGCGTCTCGTCGTCCGCGACGAGGACGCGGATCACGCGGCCGCGCTCGGCAGCGTCACGCGGATGCGGAAGCCGACCCCCTCCTCCGTGTCCAGCCGCAGGTCGCCGCCCAGCTCGCCCAGCCGTTGCCTCATGCCTTCGAGCCCGTGGCCCCGGCCCGGGTGCGCGCAGCCGTTCCCGTCGTCGCGGGCGGTGAGCTCGACCCCGGCGTCGTCCGCCCGGATCTCGATCCAGAGGTTCTCGGCCTCGGAGTGCTTGACCGCGTTCGTCACGATCTCCTGGCAGCAGCGCCACAACGCGTGCGCGCGCTCCGGGTCCGGGATCGCGAGGCCGGGCGCGCTCACGTGCACGCGCGGGCGCGGGATGTCGCGCGCCAGCGAGCCCAGCGCGCTCGCGAGGTCCAGGTCGCGCTCGCGGCCGAGCGTGCCCACCAGCGACTCCAGGTCGTCCAGCAGGCGCCGGGTCAGGGCGCGGGCGGTCTCGAGCGGCGGCGTGCTGCCCTGGCGCTGCCCGAGGGCCTCGAGGTTCAGGCTGAGGCCCGCCAGGTGATGGCCCATCGCGTCGTGCAGCTCGCGCGCGATGCGGAGCCGCTCCTCCAGTCGCGCGGTCTGGGCCAGGCGCTCGCGGGTGGCCAGCAGCTCCGCGTTCGCGCGCCCCAGCGACTCGCGCGCCAGGGCCTCGCGGGCGAGCAGCTGCACCATGAGGAACGCCAGCACCTGGAAGCCGACGTAGGGGGGCGCGAACATGAGCGCCGGGCGCAACGCCCAGTGATGCTGGATCGCCCAGGCCATGCCGAGCGACTGGGCGGCGATCCACGGCAGGCCCACGCGGCGCGGCGCGATCAGCCCGAGCTGGAGGGACACCAGGACCAGCAGCGTGCCCTCCAGGCCGTGATACTGCGCCGCGCTCATGACGATCACGCACGCCGACTGGGCCGCGAGTGCTACGAGGAGCGCGCGGCCCGGTCGATCGAGACGGCCCGTCGTCCACGCGAACAGCGCGGCGAAGGCGATCATCCCGGCCAGCCACGCGCGGAACTCCCAGGGTTTGCCCAGGCCCTCGACGGCGGGCGGCGTCGCGACGAGGAGCCAGGTCAGCACGCCCGTCAGGCGGACGAAGCGCCGGGTGTCGGGACCCATCGCGCCACCATAGCGCCAAGGCCGCGCGCGGGGAATACGACGAAAGTGATAGCGAGCTAGAATCCGCGTCCATGACCCTGGAGCGGTACGACGCGATCGTCGTCGGCGGCGGGCACAACGGCCTGGTGAACGCGGCCTACCTCGCCCGGGCCGGGCGCAAGGTGCTGGTGCTGGAGCGCCGCCACGTGCTGGGCGGCGCGGCCGTCACCGAGGAGGTCTTCCCCGGCTTCCACTTCTCGGTCTGCTCGTACGTCGTCTCGCTGCTGCGGCCCGAGATCATCCGCGAGCTGGACCTGCCGCGCCACGGGCTCGAGATCCTCCCGCTGGACGGCACGTTCACGCCCATGCCGAACGGCGACCACCTCTGGCGGATGAACGACCACGCGCGCACGCGGCGCGAGATCTACCGCCACTCGCCGGTCGACGCGGAGGCCTACGACGAGTACGCCAAGGCCATGGTCGACATGGCCCGCTTCGTCAAGCCCATCCTCTCGATGGTGCCGCCGGATCCGTTCAAGGTGGACGTGCCCGGCTACAACCGGCTCTACGGGCTGCTGCGCCGCTTCCAGAAGCTGCCGCGGCGCGACCAGTCCAACCTGATCCAGCTCATGACCACGAGCGCGGTGGACCTGCTCGACCGCTGGTTCGAGACGGACGTGCTCAAGGCCACGATGTCGGCCAGCGGGATCATCGGCACGTTCCTGGGCGTGCGCTCGCCCGGCACCGCCTACGTCCTGCTGCACCACTACATGGGCGAGATCGACGGCGCGTTCCGCTCCTGGGGCTTCGCGCGCGGCGGCACCGGCGCCATCAGCATGGCCATCGCGGGCGCGGCCAGGGAGGCGGGCGCCACCATCCGCACCGAGTCGCCCATCGAGCGCATCAAGGTCAAGGAGGGGCGAGCGACGGGCGTGGTGCTGGAGGGCGGACAGGAGATCGACGCACAGGTCGTCGTCTCCAGCCTGGACCCGCACCAGACGTTCCTGCGCCTGATGGAGTCGAAGGCCCTGCCCGACGACTTCCTGGCCGACGTGAAGCGCTACAAGCTGCGCGGCTCGTCGGGCAAGGTCAACCTGGCGCTGGACGGCCTGCCGGACTTCAAGTGCCTGCCCGGGCCCGGCGCGCACCTGCGCGGGGCGATGTCGATCTCGCCGAGCGTCGAGTACATGGAGCGCGCGTACGACGACGCCAAGTACGGCGATTTCTCGCGCCACCCGTACATGGACATGGTGATCCCGACGCTGACCGACCCCTCGGTCGCGCCGCCCGGCAAGCACATCCTGTCCTGCTTCGTGCAGTACGCGCCGTACAAGCTGCGCGAAGGCACGTGGGACGAGAAGCGCGAGGCCTTCGGCGACACGGTGGTCGACACCATCGCGGAGTACGCGCCCAACATCAAGAGCCTGATCCGTCACCGCCAGGTGCTGACGCCGCTGGATCTCGAGCGCGAGTGGGGCCTCACCGAAGGCAACATCTTCCAGGGCGAGCTGTCGCTCGAGCAGCTCTTCTTCCTGCGGCCCGTGCCCGGCTGGGCCCGCTACCGCACGCCGGTGAAGGGCCTCTACATGTGCGGGTCCGCGACGCACCCCGGCGGCGGGATCATGGGCGCGCCCGGACGCATCGCCGCGCTCGAGATCCTGAAGGACGGCCGCGCGTGAGCAAGTCCAACGGCCGCGTCGTGATCGTCGGGGGCGGGCACAACGGCCTGGTGGCGGCCGCGATGCTCGCGAAGCAGGGCCTCAAGCCGCTCGTGCTCGAGCGCCGCGAGGTGCCCGGCGGCGCGGCGGTGACCGAGGAGATCCACCCCGGCTTCAAGGTGTCCGCGGTCGCGCACGCGGCGGACATCTCGAGGGACGTCGTGGACGCGCTCGGGCTCGCGGGCAAGCTGCCGCTCATCGAGCCGGAGCCTCGCCTGTTCGCGCCGCTGCCCGACGGCCGCAGCCTGCGGCTGTGGGGCAACCCCGAGCGTTCGGCGGCCGAGATCCACCGGCTGTCGCCGCGCGACGCCGAGCGCTACAAGCACTTCCACGAGACGCTGGTCGCGATCTGCGGCGTCCTGGCGAAGCTGCGCGCGCTCACGCCGCCGGACGTCGATCGCCCGCTCAAGGGCAATGCGGTCTCGATGCTCGGCCTGGGCCTGGCCGCGCGCGGCCTGGGGCGCGAGAACGGCCAGCACCTGCTGCGCTGGATGCCGATGGCGGTCGCGGACTTCGCATCCGAGTGGTTCGAGACCGGGATCCTGCGCGCGGTCGTCTGCGCGCGGGGCATCTACGGGACCCTCGCCGGCCCCTGGTCCGCCGGCACCACCGCGAACCTGCTGCTGCAGGCGGCGGCACACGGAGGCAACGGCGCCGGGTCGGCCACGCTGGTGCGCGGCGGGCTGGGCGCCCTGACCCAGGCCCTCGCGGACGCGGCGCGCGGCTTCGGCGCCGAAGTGCGCACGGGCGCGGACGTACAGCGCATCGCCGCGAGGGACGGGCGGGTGACCGGCGTCGTCCTGGCGGGAGGCGAGGAGATTCCCGCGGCCGCGGTCGTGTCGGCCGTCGACCCGCACCGCACGTTCCTCTCCCTGCTCGACCCCGCGCTGCTCGACCCGGAGGACCTGCTGCGCATCCGCGGGTACCGGCAGAACGGGATGGCCTCGAAGGTGAACCTCGCGCTCTCGGGGCTCCCCCGCTTCACCGCGGTCGGCTCGGAGGACGCGACGCGCCTGCTGGCCGGGCGCATCCACGTCGGCGCCGAGGTGGACGACCTGGAGCGCGCCTTCGACGACGCGAAGTACGGCGGGATCTCGAAGCGTCCGTACCTGGACGTGACCATCCCGACCCTCACGGATCCCACGCTCGCGCCCGCGGGCCAGCACGTGCTGTCGGCGTACGTCCAGTTCACGCCGCACCGGCTGCGCGAGGGCCATTGGAGCGAGCGGCGCGACGAGGTGGCCGCGGCCACGCTGCGCCTGCTGGAGGAGTACGCGCCGGGCATCGGAGGGCTGGTCCTGCGCCAGCAGGTGCTGACGCCCCTCGACCTGGAGGAGCGCTACGGGCTGACCGGCGGCCATCCCATGCACGGCGAGCCGTCGCTCGACCAGCTCTTCGTCACGCGCCCGCTCCTGGGCTGGGCCCGCTACCGCGGGCCGCTGCCCGGCCTGTACCTCTGCGGCGCGGGCACGCACCCCGGCGGCGGCGTCACCGGCGCGCCCGGCCTGAACGCCGCGAGGGAGATCCTGAAGGACCTGGGTTAGTCTTTCGCGCAGCACGGAAGGAGGATCGATGGACGAAGGTCCCGAGCTTCCCCCGCAGGTGGCCGAGAAGCTCCAGGCGTTGGAGGCGCAGATCGCGGCCCAGCCGAAGGCCAAGGCGCTCTACCTCCAGGTCGCGCAGCTCTACGCCGACAACGGGCACAAGGCGCAGGCCATCGAGGTGCTCGAGCGCTGCCTGCAGGTCGACCC
>JAICEW010000018.1 GCA_025923995.1 Vicinamibacteria bacterium
GCCACCGTTCTCCATCGCGTCGAACGCCGCCTCGTCCCACTTGAAGTCGAGATAGCGCACGTCCAGCCCGGGCGCCTTGACGCTCTTCACGAAGTCCGGCGCGTTCTTCGACTTCTCCTGCGCCGCCAGGGACGACGCGAGCAGCAGGAGGCCCGCCACGATCTTCATTGCCCGCATGGCCCGAGTCTAGCGGCCGACGCCCGGGCGGCTATCCGGAAACTGCGGTCGGCCGCCCTACTTCGTGTTCTTGCTGCGAGCGGCCCGGCGCGTCCTGCGGTCGGCGAGGAGGATGTCGAGCGTCAGCCAGAGGCCGGTGCCCGCCGCGCCCAGGAAGAAGAGCATGGCCAGCCCGGGGTAGCCGAGGATGCGGAAGGAGGTCTCGACCCGCATCAGCATGGCGGCGCCCACCACCACCGATCCCAGCACGATGCCCGTCGTGATGCGGTTGGCGACCTTCTGGAAGCCCTCCAGCAGGAGCTTCTCGTCGATGGCGTCGACCGTGAGCGACAGCTCGTTGTTGGCGACGGCGTCGAGGATCTTGTTGGCCCGGCCGGGCAGCCGCTCCATGAAGTCCTTGGTCTCCAGCAGCGTGCCGAAGACGCTCACGTTCGAGACCGAGCGGCGGACGCGTCCCTGCGTGAGCTGGGCCGCGCGGGAGCGCAGGGCCGCGTTGGGGTCGAACTCCGGCGCCAGGGCGCGTCCGATCTCGTGCAGGTTGAGCAGCGTCTTGCCCAGCAGCGTCAGCTCGGACGGGATGCGCACCCCGTTGTCCGCCGCGATGCGCGTGATGGCCAGCACCACGCGCCCGACCTGGATCTGGGCGACGCTGGCGTCGCGGTTCTCGACCACCAGGGCCGCGACCTGGCGCCGGAAGGAGTCCGCGTCGAAGTCGTCGCGCCGCTCGCCGATGCGCAGGGCGATGGTGGCGGCCTCCTCGCCGCGGCCCTCGCTCGTGGCCAGCATCAGCTGGAGCAGCTTCTCCTGCAGGCCCGGAGGGACGCGCGTGACCATCCCCAGGTCGACCAGCGCGATGCGCGCGTCGTCCGTGAGCAGCACGTTGCCGGGATGGGGGTCGGCGTGGACGAATCCGTCCACGAACACCTGGTGCAGGTACGCCCCCCACAGCTCGTCCGCCAGCGCCTCGCCGTCGATGTCGATCCGGCCCAGCGGGCCGACGTCGGTGACCTTCTCGCCCCTCACGTATTCGGTCGTGAGCACGAGCGACGTGGTGTAGTCGTCGACCGCGACCGGGACGACGATGCGGTCGAAGCCGGCCAGGTTCTCGCGCAGCGTGGCCAGGTTGCGCGCCTCCTGCCGGTAGTCCAGCTCGCGCAGCAGGCTCCGGCGCAGCTCCTGCACGATCCCGACGTAGCCGTAGCGCCGCCCCTGGTCCGTGTGCTCCTCGGCCACGCGCGCGATCTCCTCGATCGCCTCCAGCTCGTTCACGATCCGCGCGCGGATGCCGGGACGCTGGACCTTGACCACCACCTCCCGGCCGTCGCGCATGGCCGCGCGATGGACCTGGCCGAGCGACGCGGCGGCCAGCGGCTCCGACTCGAACCAGGCGAACCCCTTCGAGAGACGCACGCCCAGCTCCGCGGTGACGACCTCCTCCACCTCGGCGAAGGAGAAGGGCGCCACGGAGTCCTGGAGGCGCGCGAGGGCGTCCAGGAAGGGCTGCGACAGCAGGTCCGCTCGGGTGGAGAGGAACTGGCCGATCTTGATGTAGGTCGAGCCCAGCTTCTCCAGGTCGTTCGTGAAGCGCTCGGCCAGCTCGGCGCTGGGCGTGTTGGGCGCCAGCGCCTCCTCGTCCGGCAGGTCCTCGAGGCCGGCCCCTCGCACGAGGTCCGAGCGGCCATAGCGGATCAGCAGGCGCGCGATACCGCCGTAGGTCTTGAGACGCTCCGCGGTCAGGGTCATCTGATCCCTCCGGGACAGGCCTTCCCGGGAAGGGTCGAGCAAGTCCCGTGCCGGGGACCGGAAGGCTTAGTAGCTGTAGGCCAGGAAGACCATGCCGTAGGAGAAGTTGGTCGTCCGGCCGGACGACTGCTGCACGGCCGCGCCGGGATTCGCGAACGCCGCGACCAGGCTGAGCGTGAAGTGGTCGTTGATCTCCCAGTCCAGGTATCCGTCCACCTCGAACGCGACGTCGTCCGACGTCACGCCGGCGGCCGCCGGCTCGTCCAGGAGGAACTTGTAGAAGAGGACACCGGTGCCGACGCTCTCCCTCGGCTGCAGGTGGAGCCGCGCCTGGTGGGACGCCAGGTTGGAGTTCGAGACGAAGTACTCGCCCGCGATCTCGCCCTGCCACCAGGTCCCCCAGTCGTCGAGGCCCGGCAGGAGCGGGTCGAAGGCCTCGTTGGCCGCAGTGGCGGGATCGTCCCCTCGGAAGAGGGCGTAGCGATACGAGACCCGGGGACTCCACGGGAGGTCCGTTTCGTACGCGGCCTGCAGGCTCCAGGCCTCGGAGTCGAGGGCATCCCCATTGGACTCGCGCGCGTACTCCGCCTCGAAGGAGAGCCCCTGCAGGCCTGGCAGCGGCGCCGTGTACGCGCGCGCGTGGAAGACGTCGAGCCCGTCGCGCCCCGGGTTGTCCTGGGGATTCGCGCTCCACTTCATGTACGTCGCACCGAAGGTGTTGTCCTCGTCGAGCGCGAGCTCGTAGTTCGCGCCCCAGAGCCGGCTGCCCGAGTCGGCCTCGGGCAGGTCGTCCTTGTCCAGGTAGAAGGCCTCGAGCGTGTGGCGGCCCGGCTTGAAGCGGCCGATGGCCGCGAACTCGAACGCCTTGCGCGCGTTGGTCCAGTAGCCGCCGCGGTTGCCGCCTTCCGCGGCTCCGTCTCCGAGCAGGAACATGTGGCCGATGGTGTACGCAGCCCGTCCCACGACCAGCTCGAGCGCGTTCTCGCCGAGGCCGAGGCCCTGGCCGGACCGCCAGCCGACGTGGAGGTCCTCGACGTCGTACGACGACGCGTCCTCGCCGACCAGGCTCGGCGCGGCTCCGTAGGTCCGCTCGCCGACGCCGCTCACCTTGGCGTAGAGCTGCGAGGAGTTGGACGCGGTGAAGGTGGCCGTGAGCGCGGGCTTCACCGCGCCCTCGAACCACTGGTCGCCCAGGTCGCCGGAGGGCTCCTCCGGCCGGGGGTCGGTGTAGAGCGAGTTCGCGAAGCCGAAGCTGCCCCAGGTCGCGTCGAAGTTGAAGGTCCAGTCGAGCCCGGACGGCAGGCCGGTCGTGCGGGCGTCGTCCTGCGCCTCGGCCGCATCGGGCGGAGGTGGGGAAGGGGAGGGCTCCTGGGCGAGGACGGAGCCCGACAGCGCGAGGACGAGCGCGGACGAGGTGCGCGCGATCATCGCCCTCAGGTTCGTCCCGGAAGCCTTCTCCCCGCTATCCCGAAACTGCGGCGGACTCGCGCGCTCACGCCAGCCCGTAGCTGCGCAGCCCGTTCCGGCTCGTCCAGGCGTCGAGCGCCATCAGCTCGCGCGGCTCGGGCATGCGGTTCATCGGTCCGCGCGCCTGGAGGACGCGGCGCGTCGACGGCCGCACCTCGACGGTGAGCCGGCGCCAATGGCCGGTCCCGTCCTCGAGCGTCAGCGTCCAGATCGAGGACTCCCCGCTCTGGATCCGTGGCGCGTACGACAGGACGCAGTGGCGCATGGCCCGGCCCTCGTCGGCCAGCGTCTTCCGATCGAGGATCTCGCGCACGTGCCAGATCTCGGTCCTTCGAGGTCCGCCGTCCTCGCCCCGTGACCAGTCGATGTCCATCGGCTCGAAGCCGCTCGCCGGGAAGAGGTACGGCGACGCCGCGGTGTCGGCGGCCAGCCGGCCGTGCCATTCCCGCATCGCGCGCAGCATCGCGAGCACGCTGCGTCCCTTGATCGCGAAGGCGGGGGACTCGGCGTGCCGGTGCTCGATGTAGTCCACGAGCGGGCCGACCTCGGCCGAGGGCAGCATCGGGTTGGCACTCAGCCACCCGATGACGGTCTGCCAGAACTCCTCGTCCGCGCGCGCGTGGAGGCGGCGGCCGGCGCGTGTCGCGATCCAGGCGCGGAACAGCCGCGCGTCGCCTCCGGCGGCCTTCACCTGCACGCGGCGCACGGCGTCCAGGAACCGCGGCTCGCCGCCCCGGAAGAGGAGCTCGTGGCACATCGCGCGCGTCAGGGGCACGGGCATCAGGCCCGACTTCACGGCCTGGTAGAGGCTGCCCCCTGCCGCCAGGTGGACCACGACCGCCACCAGCGCGGGGGCGTCTTCGGTCGCGAAGAACGCGCTCCACACGAACGGCGGCATCGGGTAGAGGGCGAGCAGGTGCTCGGCCAGGGACCGGAAGAGCCTCTCGCGGCTCTTCCCTGACGGCTTCCAGTCGCCGACGCTGCCGACGCGATTCGCCTGCGCCAGCAGCTTGAGGGCGGGCAGGGTGTCCTCGTCCACAAGACGCGGTGCGCGCTGGGCGACGGTCCCGAGCATCTCACGCAGCAGCCCGTTCGGGTCGTCCTCGTCGCGCAGCAGTCGCTCGATCGAGGCCGCGACGGACCTCGGGTGTCTGGCGAGCGCCGCGCGCAGCGCCTTCTCACGGACCTCGGTCACGCGGCGGCGGACGTCGTGCGCGTCGCGCCGGTCGTGGCGCGACTGGGCCATCAGGTGGCGCGCCTCCCTGGTGGCCGCGAGCTTCCACTCGCTCATGGCCTGACTCTCCTCCTTCGACTCCGAGAGGGCGGCGGCCCCATTGCCGCCGCCCTCCGTGATCGAGCAAGGGGGCGCTGCGCCGCCTCCCCTTGCACCCCCGCTCGTGCGTCGGGAGTGAGTCCCGCGGCTCGAGCAGTCCGTCCTCTACAGCAGCTTCACGACGCGGTCGGCGAGGCCCTTCTCGCCGAGCACGACCGTGAGGTTGGCCTTCTCCGAGACCTTCTCCAGCACCTCGAGCTCGCGCAGTCGCATCAGGGTGGGGCTCGACTCCAGGATGCGGGCGGTGTTGGCCTGCGAGCGCATGGCGGCCGTCTCCTCGCGGCGCGTGATCAGCGCCGCCTCGGCCGCCTTGCGGGCCTCGGTCACCTTGTTCATGAGGTCCTTCATCTCGCCGGGCAGGATCACGTCACGGATCCCCAGCGCGACGACCTCGAGACCGAACCCCGCGACGCGCGCGCGCACGACGCCGTCCAGCTCGCGGCCGACCGCGTCCTTGTCGGCCAGGAGCGCGTCCAGCTCGCGCGTGCCCACGAGAGCGCGCAGCGCGAGCTGCGCCTCGCGGTAGAGGGCCTGACGGTGGTCCTCCACCGTGCTGACGGCCTTGAGGGGATCGGCCACCTTGAAGGCCACCACCGCGTTGACGCGCAGCGTGACCTTGTCGGCGGTCATGATCTCCTGGCCGGCCACGTCCACCACCTGCTCGCGCAGGTCCACGTCCAGGACGCGGGCCTTGGCCATGCCCTTCCAGAAGGCGTGGGTGCCCGGGGCCAGCGTGGCCTCGTAGCGGCCGTCCTTGAAGAAGAGGCCGACGTGTCCGGAGTCCACCGTCACCGCCTCCAGCAGGGGAGCCGTTCCCTTCATGGCGGCGATCACGGCCAGGTCCGGGTGCTCGAAGCGGACCGCGCGCGCGTCGAACACCTCGACGCGCACGTCGTGGAACACGGTCCACAGCGCGTAGAGCCCCGGCTTCAGCACCGCCTCCAGGCGGCCGTCCACCCAGACCACGGCACGCTCGTGGTCCTTGAGGTCGACGACGCGCGCCTCGTCACCCAGCGCGCCCGACTTCACGATGACGTCGAGCTCCTTGTGGTCGAGCCACACCTGGCGCACCGACACCACGTCGACGCGCGCCAGGACGGACCACAGGAAGTGGCGTCCCGGGCGCAGGACACGCTGGAACACACGGTCGCGGAACAGCAGACCGCGCTCGTGCTCACGAACCTTGAAACGGCCGAACAGGGCCCACAATGGGCACCTCCTTTCTCCTCTCTCGAACGACGACGAACGACAGGCGGCCTCCGGGGACGTTCGCCGGCCGCCACGCCTTGGACGTGGAGCGCAACTTGAGGCCCCGTCGACTCCGCCTTCGATACGTGACGCCCGGGTCACGGACGTGGGGCGTTTGGACGGGGCCGGTATCCGCGCGCTTCAGGACGCCCTCGCGCGCGTGCCACGCGTGAGCCCGCTGCGGGCGCCCACGCGCGGCGGGCGGATCACGACGTCCGCCCCGGAGACCGGTACTTCACGACGACCAACGCTTGAGTTGGCACGGGATTCGAACCCGCGACAGCCGAGTCCACTGCTCGGTGCTCTACCCCCTGAGCTAGCCAATGGTGGAGATGGCAATCTCCTTCTGACACCTCCCTTCGTCAGAACCCGTACACGGAACCGGCGTCGCCGATCACGAAGTGAGGCGACGCACGCCGCCGGCCGGGGTGGTATCAGCGTCTTCGCGGCGAGACGCGCCGCGATCTCCTGGTGGTCCCCTCGGGAGGACGGAAGCCCTCCATCTCCGGATTCGTAGTCCGGCGGTCTCGTGCCTTGGCCTTCGAGGGGATTCGTGCAGACGGACCGGTTGCGCTCACCGGCCCATCGACATCTCCGTTGTCAAAGAACCCGCTCGCGAACGAGCTGGTGGGCGGCATGGGATTCGAACCCAAGACGCTCCCGATGGGAGGACGGGGTTACAGCCCGTCGGCGGACCATCCGCACCGTACCGCCCTGTTGCGCCACGAAATGACCTCGTGATCTCGAGGCAGTCCTCTCCTGACGAATCGGGACGACGGTCCCGAAGCCAAAAAAAAGGCCTTCCAGGGGATCGCCCTGGAAGGCCTCGCACTTCATGAATGCCGAGCCTTTAGGGTGAGTTGCCCCCCTCGGAGCCAAGGGTGCTGCCGGGATAACCCTCTGTCCAAAGCGACGAGAAGGATCCGCGCACGCACACCTCGACCCGGTCGATGCGGGTCAGGGACGCTGGCCTCGCCATCGAAGAGTGCGCCGAATTGAGGAGCCGCGAGATCAATTCAAACCTCGGCGCACAATGTATGGACCCGCCGGCGAATTGTCAATGGTGATGTGTCGCCCGGGGTCAGCGTGGCCCCGCGTCCGGACGCGGCGGTATGACAGGCGTCATAGGGCGCTGGCCGAGGGCATGACCACAATGGTCGCGCGACGATCAGGAGGAGTTCCATGAGACCGTACCGCCCCCTTCTCGGAGCGCTCGCCGCTGCCGCGCTCGCGTTCTTCGCGGCGCCGTCCGCGGCCCGCGCCCACTGCGACACCATGGACGGCCCGGTGGTCGAGGAAGCGCTGGCCGCGCTGGCCTCCGGCGACGTGGTGCCGGTGCTGAAGTGGGTTCCGCCCGAGAGCGAGTCGCTGGTGCGAGACGTCTTCCGGCACACGCTCGCGGTCCGTGCCCTGGGACCGGAGGCGAAGGAGCTCGCCGACCGCTACTTCTTCGAGACACTCGTCCGAGTCCATCGCCAGGGCGAAGGAGAGCCGTACACCGGCCTCAGGCGCGCCGGGTCCCCGGTCGCTCCGGTCGTCGTGGCCGCCGACCGGGCCCTCGACGCGGGCTCGGCCGACGAGCTGGCGCGGATCCTGGGCGACACGATGGACCGGGGCCTGAAGGAGCGGTTCGCCCGCGCGGTCGAGGCCAGGAAGCACGCTTCCGAGAGCATCGAGAAGGGCCGGGCGTACGTGGCGGCCTACGTCGAGTTCGTCCACCACGCGCAGCGGCTACAGGACGCCGCCGGAGCCACGCCCGCGGTGCACGATGAGCACCCCTCGAGCGCGCACGCGCACTAGCCCTCACGCCGTCGGGGCCGCGGGCGTCGGTGCTACTGGCCGGCGATTCCGCGGTTGACCAGCACCTTCGCGACCACCCGGCGGTTCTGGGCCCGGCCCGCGGAGGTCTCGTTGGACGCGGCCGGCTGGGCCGTGCTCATCGCGCCCGGCGCGAGCATCCGGTGGAAGGGGATGCCGCCGTTCTGCGCCAGCCAGTTGACGACGGCCTGGCTGCGCTCCAGGCTGAGCTTCTGGTTGACGTCCGCGCTGCCCGAGGCGTCGGCGTACCCCTCGACGCCGATCATGTAGCCCGGCAGCTCCTTCGCCCTGGCGGCGATCCGCGCCAGCTCGCTCGCGCCCTCCTGCGAGAGGGCCGCGCTGCCGACCTCGAAGTAGACCGTCCCTTCCGCGAGGACGTCGTAGTCTCCCAGCTGTCCGAAGCGCCGTGTCAGCTCGGCCTGCTCGCCCTGGACCTGACCGATCGCCTGCTTGTTGGCGTCGACCTGGCCCTGGGTCTCCGCCAGGCCGGCCTGGATGGCGCGCGCCGTCTTCAGGTCCTGCGAGGCGAAGCGGACCTTGGTCGCGATGAGCTGGCCGTGGTCGTCGCCCACGCCTTCCACCTCGACCCGCAGGCCGGGGATCAGCGCCGTCGCCGCGGCGCCCTCCTTGAGGATACCCAGCCGTCCCTTCTTGACCTTGACGTCCGTGCTGGCGGTGAGCCTGGCGACGACGGTCCCCATCTCGTTCTTGAGGGTCATGCTCTCGCCGGCACGGGAGGTGATCACGCCGTCGATCTTCGTCTTCTGGCCGAGCGGGATCTCGCGGGCGAACGTCAGCGGCGCCGCCGACAGCACCAGCGAGACGGCGAGGGATTGCGCGCGAAGCGGGATCAGCTTCATGTCCGCAATGGTACGCCCGGATGGGAGCGGACGATGCCGGCTAATGCGCCGCCACCGCCTCGACCTTCGCGCGTCCGAGGACGCGGGCGTCGAAAGCCAGCGCGAAGTCGCCGCCGCCCTGGGTCACCTTGAAGAGGACCTCGTTGCGGCCGGCCGCGAGCGGCAGCTCCAGCTCGTCCTCGCCCTTGCGCAGCGCCCGCATGACGTCGCGCGCGAACACGCGCCGGCCGCCCAGGAACACGGCCAGGCCGTCGTCGCTGCCCATCGAAAGGTGCAGCGTCGTCGCCCGGTCGGCCTGGAGCACGACGCGCGCGTACGCGACGACGTAGGAGCCGGTGAGTCGCGCGCCGATGTCGACGACGCCGTCGACGAGCGGCGCGCTCGTCCACGCGACGGTCGCAGGGTGGGTCTCCGGCGGCTGGGGCGTGTCGAAGGTGACGAGCGGGTAGGTGGGCGACAGCTCGACCGAGCCGAGGGCGACCACGCCGCCCTGCGGCCGCAGCGCCACGCGATAGGTGCCGGGCCTGGCCAGCGTCCGCAGGGAGCGGCCCAGCTCGTCGGCGTACGCGCGCTGCGCGCGTGCGTGGGCCTCGAAGGTGGGGAGGGACGGCATCATGAAGGCCGGCTTCTGCAGGCCCATCACGCGCCAGGCGTCGAAGTGCTGCTTCCAGCGGAACTGCGCGGCCTCCCACAGCGTCCGGCCCGCCACGGTCCAGGCCGCGCCGTCGAGCAGCGCCAGGTCGACGCCGCGGGCCAGCTCGTCCCTCGTGAACGTGCCGGCGGTCCTGCCGTCGACCGACAGCACGAGCGGGTCGTCGCCCGGACCGGGCGTCACCTGCAGGCGGAAGCGGTTCAGCTCGTCCTGGAGCGGAACGAGGCCGAGCGCCGGCCGCGCTTCCGGGGGGACGTAGAACGGCAGGAAGGGAAGTGTCAGGTCGAAGCGGACCTCTCCGTCGGCCGCGGCCACGTTGGCGGCAGTGACGCCCTGCGCGCGCACGCGGGCGCCGTCGACGACGATCGAGCCGACCTCGCGCGGGGCGTCGATGCGGCGCAGCGCGAGGTACGCCATCACCAGGTGGCCGGCCGCGTCGGGATGGATCGCGTCGGGGATCATCGTGAAGCGGGCCTCCTTCGCCTGCGCGCGGCGCTGCACGTCGAGCATCGGCTGGAACAGGTCGATGAGCGGCAGCCCGCGCTCGGCGGCGAGCCCGGCCAGGCCGCGCGCCATGCGCGCCAGCGTCTCGTTGTAGACCCCGTCGTCCTTGCGCAGCACGTCGTCCACCGGCGAGGTCGTGAACAGGACCTCTCGCGCGCCGGCGGCCCGGATGGTGTCGGCCAGGGCGCGCTGGCCGTCGAGGTAGCTGCGGTACGTGGTCTCGTCGTATGCCTTGTACCCGCCGTCGTTCATCCCGAAGTTGACGAACACGAGCGACGGGCGCACGGGGCCCACGTCCCTCGCGTATCGCTTGTGGCCGCCCGCGGCCGTGTCGCCGCTCCAGCCCAGGTTGAAGACCGCGAGGTCCCTGGCCGGGAAGCGCGAGAGCAGGAAGGTCTCGAGGTAGGCGGTGTAGAGGTTCTGCTCGGTGATCGAGTCGCCGTAGAAGACGATCGTCTCGCGGTCCTGCAGGCGGATCGGCGGGGCCGGCTCGTCGGCCCACGTGTTCGCACCGGACGCACCGAGCAGCAGTCCCCAGACGATCGCGACGCGCATCCTCACCTCCTGACGCCCGCGCATTCTATGTTGTCGGGCGGGTCCGCGTTCCTCGCGCAACTCGTTGAAGTAGAGTGATGGCCTTCGGTCAGAGGAGAGGGATCGTGAGCCATCGCAGCCGTGCCCTGCTCGTGGCCTTGCTGGCAGCGTCTCCCGCCGCGGCTCAGCCCACCGCGCAGGGCGTCGGGCCGGAGCGCAGGACGATCGTCGCGGGCGAGCGCTACCGCCGGAGCGGCTTCTACCGCCTGCTCTTCGGCGCGGACTATCGCGACCTGTGGACGACGCCGGTCTCGCTGCCCGTCCTGGACCTGCGGACGTTCGCGGGAGGCCTCGAGCCGGTGAGGATCGTGGGGCACGGGCAGAGCAAGGGGCTGGCGCTCAAGGGCGCGGACGGGCGGTCCTACACGTTCCGGCCCATCCTCAAGGACGCGTCCGGGCTGCTGCCCGTCGAGCTGCGGGAGTCGAAGGCGCGGGACTTCGTACAGGACCAGATGGCGTCGGGCCATCCGGCGGGGCACGTGCAGGTGGGCCCGCTGCTCGACGCCGTGGGCATCCTCCACAACGACCCGCAGCTCGTGATCATGCCGGACTCGGACGCGCTCGGCACGTTCCGCAAGGACTTCGCAGGCGTGCCGGGGGACATCGAGGAGTTCACGGGCACCCCCGGCTTCAGGGGCACGCTGGAGACGCTCGACGGCGAGGGCATGTGGAAGCGCCTGCGCGAGAGCCCCGAGGTCCGCCCGGACGCGCGCGCCTACCTGAAGGCGCGGCTCATCGACCAGCTCATCGGGGACTGGGACCGCCATCGCAACCAGTGGCGGTGGGCGCGCGTCACCGGCCAGCCGCGCTGGCAGCCGATCCCGGAGGACCGCGACCAGGCGTTCGTGCGCTTCGAAGGGCTCGCCATCCGGAACCTGCGCCCGACGCTGCCCCTCCTCGTCAAGTTCGGCGACGACTACTCGAGCCTGCACGGCCTGACGTTCGACGGGTGGGACGTGGACAAGCGCATCCTGGCCGAGCTGGACAGGCCGGCCTGGGACGAGGTGTCGCGCGAGGTCCAGGCCGCCCTCACCGACCCCGTCCTGGAGTCGGCCGCGGGCCGCATGCCGCCGGAGTACTTCGCCAAGGACGGAGCGCGGCTGCTGCGCGGGCTCAAGAGCCGCCGGGCCAGGCTCACGGAACAGGCGTCGGACTTCTACGAGTTCATCAACGGGGCCGTGGACGTCCACTGCACGGACCAGGGCGAAGAGGTCGCCGCGCGGCGGCAGCCCAACGGCGACCTGGAGGTCGCAGTCGCGGTCGGCGGCGCGGAGCCCTACTTCCGCCGGCTGTTCCGCGAGTCCGAGACGGGCGAGGTGCGGGTGTATCTCCTCGGCGGCGACGATCGCGTCGTCGTCACCGGGGGCCGCCACGGCGGCGTGCTCCTGCGCGTGATCGGAGGCGCCGGCCGAGACGTGCTCGACGACACGCAGGGCGGAGGGACGCGCTTCTCCAGCGCTGACGCGGACGACCAGGTGAACGCGGGGCCCGGAACACACTGGGACCGCGACGAGTACGTCCCGCCGAAGAACAAGAGTGCTTCGTGGATCCCACCCAAGGACTGGGGGCGGCACACGTTCCCGGCCTTCCGCCTCACGTACGATCCCGATCTGGGCGCGCTGCTGAGCGCGAGCCTGCACACGACCGGCCTCGGGTTCCGCCGCGATCCCTTCGCGGACAAGCAGACCATCCGCGCCACCTACGCCGCGCAGGAGAACGCGTTCCGCTTCAGCTACGACGGCGAGTTCCGCTTCGAGAACAGCAAGCGCCGCGCCGACGTGCTGGCGCTCGCCTCCGGCCTCGAGATCCAGCGCTTCTTCGGCTTCGGCAACGACACCGGGATCGTGGGCGATCCCGACGACTACGAGGTGAGGGTGCGCCAGTACGCGCTCGCGCCGCGGCTGATGTGGGGCCTGGGCCGCAAGGCCGAAGCGTGGCTGGGGGCCATCGCCAAGTACACCGACTCGGACACCGAGGGTCATCCCGTGCTCGGCACGCCGGACGTCTACGGCGAGGGGCAGTTCGGGCAGGTCGGCGCGGTCGCGGGGCTGGAGGTCGACACCACCGACGACCTGGCGCTGCCCACCCGCGGCGTGCGCCTGGACCTGGTGGGGACCGTGTATCCCGAGGTGTGGGACGCGGAGAGCACCTTCGGCAAGCTCTTCGCGGAGGCCGAGGTCTTCGTGGCTCCGAGCGAGGGATGGCAGCCCACCCTGGTGCTGGCCGCGGGAGGCCAGAAGGTGTTCGGCGACGCGCCGTTCTTCGAGGCCGCGATGCTGGGCGGCCGCTCGCGCCTCGGCCGCTACGACCCGACGGGGCAGGGCGCGGTGCGCGGGCTCCGGCCCCAGCGTTACGCCGGCGAGAGCCTGCTGTACGGCCGCGCCGACCTGTACCTGCCGCTCACGCGCGCGTCGTTCCTCGGCATCCCGCTGCAGCTCGGCGCGCAGGGCTTCGCCGATGTCGGCCGCGTGTACCTGGAGGGGGAGTCGTCGGACACCTGGCACCAGGGCTACGGCGGCGGCCCGTACTTCGCGTCGCCCGGCCGGCGCAACATCCTGAGCCTGCTCTTCGCGCGGTCCGAGGGCCGCACGGCCTTCTACCTGCGAACGGGCTTCGCGTTCTAGTCTCGACCCGTCGTCGGGACGGTCGGCTAGACTCGCGGCCATGAGACATTCCGCCCTCTTGGCGCTCGTTCTGGCCCTCGCAGGCAGGTCCGCGCAGGCGGCCGAGCTCGAGCTGACCGGCTTCGTCGGGCTGACGCTGCCCTTCTACGAACAGACGTTCCCGATCGACCTGCGCCCGCCCGCGCAGCCCATCCAGGGCATCCAGATCCTGCAGGTCGAGCCGCTGCGCCTCAACGCGAAGGGGAGCTACACCTTCGCGGGCGCGGCCACGATCTACTTCGGCGCGCTCGGCATCGAAGGCCGCTACGACTCGGCCGACGCGGACCTGACCGCCGATCCGCCGGTATACTCGATCCGGCTTTCGAGCCCGTTCCCGAGCTTCACCACGAACCTCCAGCCCGCCCCGACGGTCGTGTCCCTCGCCGCCCTCACGCCGCTCTCGCTGAACCTGAAGATCCGCACCTCGGGTGCCGTCCGGTTCTTCGTCTCGGGCGGCATCAGCTACCTGCCCGACTTCCAGCTCGCGGTGCGCCAGCCGCTGAACCTGCGCTTCGCCGGAGTCGGCCTCCCGCCCGGATTCGACCTGGGCACGCTCACGGCGGAAGCGATCTCGCGGCCGGACGATCCCGAGGAGGGCAGCCGGCTCGGGGGCAACGGAGGGCTCGGCCTGCAGGTCGGGCTGGGCGAGCACCTGGCGCTCGTGGGCGACGCGCGGGCCTTCTACTTCCCGAAGCAGGTGCTCGAGTGGCGCGTCACCCAGACGGGCGGCGCCGTCGCGCTGCCGCCCGCGCTCGTCCAGTCGATCGAGCAGCAGCTGGAGCCGGTGCGGTTCAACCCCGCGTACTTCCACCTGCAGGGCGGGCTGGCGCTGTCTTTCTAGGCGCGGGTCAGCTCCTCGAGGGCCGCGCGGTCGGCGAGGACGAACCCGTCCTTCTCGGTCTCGAGGATGCCTTCCTTGCCCCAGCGGCTCATCAGGCGGATGCAGGTCTCGATGGTCGTGCCGGTGAGGTCGGCCAGCTCCTGCCGGGTGAGGACCATCGGGATGAAGACCGCTCCCTCGCGTGCTCGACCCACCCGGTCCGCGAGCTTCAGGAACAGGTGCGCGAAGCGGGTCTCCACGCGCGCGCCCGCGACCTCCGGGATCCGCTGCGCCAGCTCGACGATGCGCCTCGTGAACGCGGACAGCAGGCCGCGCACGAGGGACGGGTGCTTCTCGAGCAGCGCGAAGAGCGGGCCGCGGCGGACGAGGAGGCAGGTCGTGCGGTCGAGCGCGATCGCGCTCGCCGGGAAGGGCCGGCCCTCGTAGGCCACGACCGCGCCCACGGGATCGCCCGGCCCGAAGATCTCGAGGATCACTTCCTTTCCGGACGGCTGCAGCTTCACCACCTTGACGCGGCCGGTGAGGACGGTGAGCAGGAAGTCGGAGGGGTCGCCTTCATTGAAGATGACCTCCCCCTTGTCCCACGACTTCACCAGCGCGACTTCCGCCAGGCGCCGGCGGTCGTCGTCGGAAAGGCCGCGGTAGAGGGACGCGGTCCGGAGCGCCTCGCCGACGGGGTTCAAGATGGGTCGATCTTACGCTATGGCCGGACCGTCCCTCCGCCCAGGATCGCGGCCACCCTGAAGCCGAGGTCGTCGCTGCTGAGCTGGGGCTGGAACTCCTCGCGGTAGGCGAGCTGGAGCCGCACGGCGCTCGCGCTGTACCACGAGCCGCCACGCGTCACGCGCATGCCGGGAAGGGCGTCCAGGTTGCGGGCGTCCTCGCGGTAGGGGTTCTTCGCGTTGTAGGGACGGAACAGCGACTGCGTCCATTCGCGCGCGTTGCCGGACGCGTGGAACACGCCGTACCGGTTGGGCCGGTAGCCGTGTGCCGTCGCCTCGAGCCCGACCAGCGTGGTGGCGGCGCCGGGGTTCTTGCGCCAGTTGTACTGCCCGGCCTCCCGCTCGCTCAGCTCCATCCCGATCCCGTAGTCGAAGCCGTCGGGGCCGCGCGCGGCCTTCTCCCACTCGGCCTCGGTCGGCATGCGGTAGAGCCAGCGCCCGTCACCGAGCCGGCGGGTCAGCCACCGGCAGTAGGCGTTCGCCTCGTACCAGTTCACGAGCACGACGGGCAGGTCGTCGCGCCCGAAGCGCGCGTAACGGGGATGTGAGGGAACGAGGCGCGCCGTCGCCTCCGAGAGGCCGTGCGACCGCCAGGCCCAGCCGGCGTCCGTCCAGCTCGAGCGATCGCCGTACCCGCGCGGGTCGGCCAGGAACGCGCGGAACTCGCGGTTCGTCACCTCGAACGCGGCCAGGTGGAACGACGGCACCCAGACGGCGTGCGGATGGCCCGGGTTGTGGCGATCGCCCATGGTGAAGGAGCCGCCGGGCACGAAGACGAACCCCGGCGCACGATCGTCGAGACGCGCCGGCCGCTCGGACGCGACCCGGCGCACGGTCACGGGCCAGGCGTCGCCACCGTCGGGCGGCTCGGCCTCGGGGCCCGACGTCACCGGGAAGAGCTGCCGCTCGCCCGCGAGCTCGGCTTCGACGAAGTAGCGTCCGGGCGGCAGCCAGGACGCGTCGCCCTCGAGCGGCACCGGCTGCGCGTCCTCGAGCGTGGCTCCCGTCCGGCGCAGCGACACCGAGGCGCCCGCCGGGTTGACGATCCGCAGCTGGATCTCGCCGCGCGCCGAGTGACGCGACCGCAGCGCCCCTGCCAGCTCGCGACGGGCGTACGCTCCCGCGCCGGAGAGGAGCGCGACGGTGGCGGCCGCCGCTGCCGCCACCGCCCAGAGGCGCCAGCGCACGAGGACAGCCCCCTACTGGGGCGGCAGCAGGACGGTGTCGATGGCGTGGACCATTCCGTTGGTGCAATCGATGTTCGCCTTGACCACCTTCGCGCCGTTCACGGAGACGGCGGCGCCCGTGACCGCGAAGGTCACCGGCTTGCCCTGTGCCGTGCCCGTCTGCTTCACCAGCTTGAAGTCGTCGGTGGTCCACTTCGACGTGAGGACGTGGTACTTCAGGACCTCCTGCAGCTTCGCCTTGTCCTTGGCCAGGCCGGCGAGCACCTCCTTCGGGACCTTGGCGAACGCCTCGTCGGTGGGCGCGAACACCGTGTAGGGCCCCGGCCCCTTCATCACGCCGACGAGGTCGGCGTCCGTCAGCAGCTGCGCGAGCGTCTTGAAGCTGCCGGCCGCGACCGCGGTGTCCACGATGTCCTTCGGCTGGGCGAGGGCCGGCCGCGCGAGCGCCACGAACGCGGCGACGGCCCACAGGCACGAACGAGTCGTCATGGGACCTCCTTGGCGATGCGTCGTCCTAGAGATCGGCCCGGCGCAGCCGCCGCAGGGCCAGCCACGCCGGTGCCGCGAGCCAGAAGAGCAGGGACAGGCCGATCACGACTCCCGCCCCGCGGGGACCGCCCGTGAAGCGGAACAGGGCGAGCGAGGCCGCGCCGAAGGCGCCGGTGCCCTCGATCCCGAGCAGCGCTCCCGTCCGCACGGCGGCCAGCGGGTTCACGACGGCCGCGACCATCAGCACACGCGACGCCGTGCCCGAGGGCAGCAGCGACGCCGCGCCCAGCGCGAGCAGGTCGAGGAACACGACCGCCACGAACCAGACCACGAGCGCCAGCGCCAGCGCGCGCGTCCGCTTGCGTCCCACGGAGCTGGCCGAGAGGAGCGCGGCCAGGCCCAGGAAGATCGCGGTCGTGACGAGCGAAGCCAGCACGAGCAGGAGGAAGCCGCCCAGCCCCTCCGCTCCCGACTGCGCGTAGACGACCATCCCGGCCGCGCCGAAGCCGACGGCCTGGGCGGCGCCCAGCGCCTGGAGCAGGCCCAGAAGCTTGCCGAACAGGATCGTGCCGCGGGAGACCGGTTGCGAGAACGTGAGCTCGGCCGCGCCGCGCTCGGGTGCCAGGGAGAGCACCCCGATCACGAGCGCCGTGAGCGGCACGATGAGGAGCACGAGCTGGACGAGCGACACGGCCGTGCGCGCGAAGTCCTGCACGCCGTGGCCGCCCGAGAGGACGTACCCGGCTCCGGCGACCGCAAAGGCGAGGACGCCAAAGACGGCGGCGAAGATCTGGGTCCAGCGGGACCGGAGCGCCAGCACCAGCTCCTCGCGGGCGAACAGGGCGAGGTGGCTCATCGTTCGCTCCCACCCGGGAACACCTCGGACCGCGCGACCGGTGTCCCTGCTCGCGCCGCCGGGTCCTGGTCCCTGGACGCCGCGTCCGCGTGCGCGATCAGGTGCGATCCCATCGGCGTGGCCAGTTCGGGCACGCGCGTATAGGTCGCGTCCTGGCCACGCACCCACGCACGCGTCCGATGGTCCGCGACGAACACGGCCGCGTGCTGCGGCGCTCGTCCCGCCTTCAGGTAGCCGGCCAGACAGCCCAGGTCGTCGAAGAACCGGGGCACCTCGCCCGGGGCCACGATCTGCGCGGCGAAGCGTGCTTCCGACACCGCCATGCGGCAGGCGGCGCAAGCCTCCTGGCGCGTGTCGAGCGGTGCCGGCTCGAGCGCCCCGCCCGCGCAGCCGGCCAGCACGATCAGGAGCGCCAGGGTCGCCCCTCTCATGCGTGCGCTCCTGGCGGCGCGTCCGCGACCAGCTCGCGGTACAGCGCGTCGAGCCGTCCGTCCTCCGCCGTCAGCCCGCGCACCTCGACGCCCAGCGCGCGCACGGCCTCGAGAACGCGCGGGCGGATCCCGGCCGGGCCGGGCACGACCAGCTCCTCGCCGGCCCAGGTGG
The DNA here is from genome assembly GCA_025923995.1 of Vicinamibacteria bacterium. Lineage (GTDB taxonomy): Bacteria > Acidobacteriota > Vicinamibacteria > Fen-336 > Fen-336 > JAICEW01. The sequence continues at coordinate 17,758 of JAICEW010000018.1, forward strand.
CGGCCGGCGCGACCGCCCTCACCGCGACGAGCAGGCCCGCGGGGTTCGCGGCCAGTCGGAGGCGCATGACTCCGCGCTCGGACAGGCGGTCCTTCAGCTCCGTCGCGGTCAGGCGGGCCGCCAGCCGCCCGCCCACCAGCACCGCGAACCGATCGGCGAGCCGCTCGACGTCGCCCAGGTGGTGCGAGGTGAAGAGGACGGCACGGCCGTCGTGGCGCGCCCGTTCCACGATGCCGTAGAACGCGCACAGGCCGTCCGGGTCGAGGGCCGCCGTGGGCTCGTCGAGCAGGAAGACGGGCGCCTCCGCCAGCAGCGCGACCGCGAGGCCCAGGCGCTGGACCATGCCTCCCGAGTAGGTGCCGACGGCGCGACCGCCGGCGCCGTTGAGGGAGGCGAAGCGGAGCACCTTCGTCACGCGGTCGGCCGGCGCACCGCGGAGCTTGCGGTAGAACTCGACCACCTCCGCTCCCGTGAGCGCCTCGGGGAAAGAGACCTTCTGGGGCAGGAACGAGAGCACCTCGCGCGCGGCCGCGTCCGCGGCGGGGCGGGGCGGGTCGCCGAGCAGGACGTCGCCCGAGGTCGGCCGGATGAGACCGGCGGCGGCCTTGAGCGTCGTCGTCTTGCCCGAGCCGTTGGGCCCGAGCAGTGCCACGACCTCGCCGCGCGCCACCTCCATCGAGAGGCCGTCGACGGCCAGCTGGCCGCCGAAGCGCTTCGTGAACGCGCGGTAGCGGATCATCGCGCCCCGACTCGCATCGTCAGCGCGCCGAGGAGGGTCAGCGCGGCGGAGGCCACGAGGCCGATCGGGCTCGCGCGTCCCTCCCGCGGGCGGCTCGTCGGTACGCGCGCCATCAGCGGCGGGCGGGCCAGCGGCTCGGGATCCTCGACCGGCACCGCGCGCAGGACGGGGAACGCGCGCTCGGCGGCGCCGATCGCGGCGGCCGCGAAGCTGTCGGCGAGCAGGTCGGCCGCGGTGAGGTTGCCGCGGAAGTGGTCGAAGACGCTCGTCAGCACGTACGGGCGGTCGCTGCGGCCGTCGCCGTCCAGGTCGGGCTCGTCGTTGCCGGACCAGTAGTTGCCGCGGAAGACGGTGTCCGTCCGGCGCGCGACCAGCTCGAGAGGGGACCGGTTGCCGACGAAGACGTTGCCCTCGAAGCGATGGCCGCCCGCCGGGTCGTACAGGATGACCGCCACGTCCGACCCCGCGACCGCGTTGCCCTTGAGCGTGATGCGATGCGACCCCTCGATGAAGACACCGCGGGCGTTGTCGGCCACGAGGTTGTCCTCGGCCAGCACGTCGTCGCAGGTCTGGAAGAGCAGGCCGACCGACGCGAAGCCGCGGTTGCGCACGAAGCGGTTGCGCCGGAACACGATGCGCTTCGAGTACATGATGGCGGTGCCGGCCGCGCCGTTCTCGAACGTGTTGTCCTCGAACACGTTGTCGTCCGAGAACATGTAGTGCAGGCCGTAGCGCACGTCGCGCGCGGTGTTCCGCCGCAGCACGCCCCTGGAGGCGTTCTGGAGGTACAGGCCGTCGCGGACGTCCACGATCTCGTTGTCCTCGAACCGGAAGCCCTCGAGGTTGTAGGCGTGGATGCCGGATCCCTTCTCGCCGGCTTCCCTCCCGGGGATCCCGCGGATGCGGCACCGTTCGACCACCGCGCCGCTCGCCTCGCGCAGGTAGACGCCGAAGATGGCCTCCCGGATGTCGAGGTCGCGCAGCGTCGTGTCGCGCGCGGACGTGTGCACGCCGGCCGAGTCGAGCGAGAGGTCGCCCCCGCGGCGGCCGTCGATCGCGAACCCCTCGACGGTCACGCCATCGGTGCGGATGCGCACGACGCTGCCGCGTCCCGACCCCAGCAGGAGGGGCCGGCCGCGGCCGACGAGGCGCAGCGGCTTGTCGATGACGAGGTCGCCCGCGTACTCGCCTGCGGGGACCTCGACCGTCGCGCCAGTCCCGGCGGCATCGACGAGCGGCTGGAGCGCGGAGACGTCGGCCGCGGCAGGCCTTCCTTCCTGCGCGGCCGGCGCGACCGCGGCCATCTGGTCGGCCCTCGCGGACGCCGCGAGCAGGCACAGGGCGGCGGCGAGCGCCGCGCGCGGGACGTGGGTCACCTCAGGCCTCGCGGCGCCATTGGCGCCAGGCCATCGCCAGGGCGAGAAGGACGAGCACCGCCGCCGCGCCGAGCGCGTACGAGCCGAGCTGGGGATACGAGTAGACCTCGAAGTTGGCGAGCTTCTTGTACCCGAACAGCGGCGGCATGAACGGGTCCACGCGCACCGCCGCCTTGGGGTCGAGCTGGTGGCCGTACTGGTACATCTTGTAGGCGAAGGACCACAGCGCGAACAGGGAGAAGTAGAAGTACAGGACCGCCACGTCGACCAGGTGCGACGCCTTGCCCATCACCGCGGCCCTCAGGAACAGCAGCCCGATGATCCCGATCACGAAGGGGAGCCACTTGAACTCGGTGAAGTCCTCCGTCACGAGGTCCTTCATCCCGATGTAGTGGTTGAGGACGTTGATCTCCTTCACGTCCTGGTTGTCGTTGCCCCCCTGGAGCTTGTAGCTGTAGATGTCGAGGCGCAGGCCGTCCTGGTACTGCGGCGCGAACATCGTCATGTTGTAGAGCGGCGCCACGTAGGCCGGCGCCAGGCACAGGAAGGCGAGCGCCAGCAGCACCCGCGGCGCCACGTCCAGGGGCGCGTCCAGGAAACGGTTCACCTTTTCGAGCGACCGGCGCACATGTCACCTCCGGCGGGCAACGAATGGGGTGCGACGCCGCACCCCGGCCCGAACCACGGACACGCGGCGAAGCGGGATCCACTCCCGCGAGCCGCGGGGGGGTCTGGGGGGTGCGGCGCAGCACCCCCCAGACTCAACGGACGATCAGGTAGCCCTGCATCTCCTGATGCAGCGCCGAGCAGAAGTTCGTGCAGTAGTAGGGGAAGACGCCCTTCTTCTTCGCCTTGAAGGTGACGGTCTTCGTCTCGCCCGGGTCCACGACGATGTTGATGTTGTAGTCGAGCAGCCCGAAGCCGTGCAGCTCGTCGGTGGTCTGCTCGATGTTGGTGATGGCGACCGTGACGTCGTCGCCTTCCTTGATCTCGAAGTCCGTGGGCGTGATGGTCGACCGCACCGTGATCATCTTCACCAGCACCTTGCTGCCGGTGCGGGTGACGCCGGCGTCCTTCACGTCCCAGATGGCGTGGGGGTGCTTGTTCTCCTCCTTGGGGTACACCTCGATGGGCTTGATCTTGTCCGCCTTGATGATCTGCGCGTAGTGCGGCTCGGGCTCGGTGAAGAAATCGAGCAGGAGCTTCATCTTCTCCTCGCTGATGTCCACGAGCTGGGACGCCTCGGGCTGCGAGGGGCCGACCGACAGGTGCCGGCCGTGCGACAGCTTGTTGAGGCCGACCAGGTACTTCCCGTCGGGGCTCACGGTGTCGCCCTCGGCCGCGGTCAGGTGGCCGATGGAGTAGGACATCGGCACCTTGTCCACCACCTCCCAGCTCCCCAGCTTCCACTTGGCGATCGCGCTGTCCACGAACAGCGAGGTGTAGGCGAAGCCGTCCGGACCGAACTGGGTGTGAAGCGGGCCGAGGCCGACCGGCACCTCGGCGTCCTTGATGGACTCGTACTTGAGGACGGGGATGCCGTCCTCGTCGCCGGAGAAGTCCTTGTTGCGCATCGCGGTCTGGACCTTCTCCCAGTTGAACGCGGTGGTGACGCCCTGCAGCTTGCCCGACCCGATGATGTACTTGCCGTCGGGCGCGACGTCGACGCCGTGCGGCGACTTGCCGCAGGGCATGAAGTACACGAGGCCGGGGTGCTTGGCGGGGTCGATCACCTTCACGCCGCCGATCGCCTGCCCTTCGCCCTTCGCCGCCAGCTGCTCGGCCATCCTCCAGTCGACGGCGGCGATGTAGTCGCGGTCCTTCTGGGCGGAGGTGACCTCCAGCTTCCCGGTGGCGCGCTCGGTGTTGTACGAGGTGAAGAAGACCCAGCCGTCCGACACCTTCTTGCCGGCGTCGCCCAGGTCGTAGTCGAAGGGCGGCATCAGGATCTGCCACCCGATCGACATCGCGCCCGTGTTGGGGTCGATCTTGATCCCCGTCACGACGCCCTTGTAGTCGCTCGCGTACTTCGCGACCTCGACCGCGGTGCCCTTGGGGATGGGGATCGAGAAGCGCGAGGCCATCACCGAGTACTCGGTGTTGGGCGTGACGAAGGCCGAGCCGTGGTTCCCCGACACGTTCGGCACGGGGCCGATGATCTGCTTCGTCTTGAAGTCGCGCAGGTCCACGCGGGCGACGCGGCCGTTCATCTCGTTCACGAACATCCAGCGGCCGTCGTAGTCCCCGTTCGTCTCCGACAGCGCGGGGTGGTGCACGTCGCCCCAGGTGAGGTCGCCCAGCATCGCCTTCGACTCGTCGTCGAAGCCGTAGCCGGTGGCCGGGTAGGGCGTGAAGACGGGGATGGTCGAGATGTGCCGGCCCGAGGGCAGGCCGTACACGTACATCTGGCCGGAGTGGCCGCCGGACGCGAACAGGTAGTACTCGTCGAGGTCGCCGGGGGCCACGTAGACCTTCATGGCCGCGTTGGCCACGTCGGACACGACGGCGCCCTTCTTGGAGCCCTTGGGAGCGCTGGGGGCGCAACGCGCCTGCAGGAGCCCGGCCGCGGCGATCCCGGCCAGCGTCGCGAGGACGGTGCCGGCACGTCTCGTCTTCATGATTGCCTCCTTCAAGGCGTCGCTACCTCTGCCGGCTCTCGATCACCTGGCCGGGGTTCTTCTGCGGCTCGCTGGCCGCGATCCTCTGGTGCTCGGCGAACGCCTCGCGCAGCCGGGCGACCGCCGCCGCCTTCTCCTCCGGGGTGAGCACGATCTGGCGCGAGAGCACGACCTGCATGGTCCCGGTCGGCTTGTCGAGGAAGTCGTCCAGCGTGCGGCCGAAGCGGGTCTGGACGTCCTCGACGGCGGTGGAGAGGTCCGGGCCGATCTGCGCCGGGCTCTTCACCCCGTACACGGACACCGAGTGGCACACGAAGCAGCCGGTCTTGACGAACCACGCGCCCGGCCCCTCGCGCATGCGCTTGTCCTGCTCCTTCTCCTCGACGGTCTGCGGATCGGTGCGCGGCACGCCCGGCACCAGCGAGGCAGGCACCGGCGCCTTGCGCCAGGACTGCACGAGCATCGCCAGGGCCTGCGCGTCCTTCGTGGTGAAGTGGAAGTTCGGCATCACCGTGTCCTGGACGAGCGCGCGGGGATCCTTGAAGTGCGCGACGTGCCACGCGAAGCTCGACTTCTGGCCCGAAAGGCGCCCGTATTCGTACTGCTCCGCGGGTTTGTCGCCCGCGTTCGTGAGGTCGGGCCCGATGGTCCCGCCCCGCCCGTTGATCACGTGGCAGGCGCGGCAGCCCTTGTCCTGCACGAGCCGCTTGGCGTGGTTGATGAACTCGGCGCCCTTCGTCTCCCGGTCGTAGCGATGGCAGACGTTGCAGTTGGACTGCATGAGCGCGCCCTTGTCCTCGACGATCGAGTAGGCCTCGCCCATTGCCCTGCCGAGCAGCGGCTCCTCCCAGAAGTGCACGGGCCCGTGGGCGGGCTCCATGTCCACGGCGTAGCCCTGCCCGCCGTGGCAGGAGGTGCAGCCGTGGACCTCGGGCGGATGGGTGCGCAGGATCTCCTGCGGGTGGGTCTTGAAGGGATGCTCCGCGGACTCGAACCCCTTCCAGTTGGTCGCCTGGTGGCACGTGACGCAGCGGTCGGCGCGGCCCATCGACGAGACCCAGATCTGCTGCATCCCGGAGGGGACCGTCCTGGCCTTGTCGGCCCCGTACTTCTCGGCGACGAGCCGCTTGAACTCGGCCTGGTACCAGCGCCATTCGTGCTCGCGGTCGTTGCGGAGGAACAGCACGGTCGCGGCCACGAGCAGGAGTCCGATGACGGCCAGGACCGGCCGGTCCAGCCGCGGGTAGGGCGAGTCGGTGCGCTTCTCCGTCATTTCTCGCCTCTCATCAGATCCTCGTGGGCAGCTCGGGCCAGGCCTGCCAGGGCCAGAAGAACTGCCAGGACGGGCCGCGCATGAAGGTGCCGACGATCGTGAGCGCCACCACGACGAGCACGATCAGGAGGAAGACGAGGTTCTGCCGGCGCCGGCTGCCGTGGAACCAGACGCCCGCGGCCTCGCCGCGCGAGCGGTCGATCCAGGGCCAGGCGGCCAGCAGCCCGACGAGGAGGCCGGGCAGGATCACGCCGCCCAGGAAGGCGCCGTTGACGGTGAAGCCGCCCACCGTGAACGTGGTGTCCGTCACGATCTCCTGCAGCCAGAGGAAGTACCAGGGCGCCTTGGCCGGGTTCGGGGTGACCAGCGGGTTCGCCGGCTCCTCCAGCGGCGAGCGCACGAGCGACGCCAGGACGCTGATCACCGCGAAGGTGCCCAGCACCGCGACCGCGGCGCGCCGCACGAGGTCGGGGACCGCGTTCACGGTCAGGTCGCGCGCTTCCAGGGTGGACGTGCGGATGGTGGGCGCGGTGCCGCGCGCGACGCCCAGCAGCGTGTAGGTCTTGCTGCGCACGGGCTCGTCGGCCGCCTTCTCGCGGGCGGTCGCCACGCGGTCCGCCCTGGCCAGCCCGCCGTCCTTGCGCACCCGCCACATGTGGTACGCGAACAGCGCGCCCAGCGCGGCGGGGAGGAAGATCACGTGCAGCGCGTAGAAGCGGATCAGCGTGGGCTGGTCGATGTTGCGGCCGCCGATCATCAGCTCCCGCACCTGCGGGCCGATCCAGGGGATGGAGGCGGCGATGTTGGTGCCGACCGTCACCGCCCAGTAGGCGAGCTGGTCCCAGGGCAGCAGGTAGCCGGTGAACGAGAGGAAGAGCGTCAGCAGGAGCATGGCCACGCCGATCACCCAGTTCCACTCGCGCTGCTGGCCGCGCCCCGCGCCGTTCTTGTAGGCGCCGGTCAGGAACACGCGGACGAGGTGCAGGAAGACGGCGGCGACCATCAGGTGCGCGGACAGGCGGTGGACCGAGCGGATCCAGGAGCCGAAGGTCACCACCCACTCGATGTCCTTGACCGACCCGTAGGCCCGCTCGACCGAGGGCACGTAGAGGAAGAGCAGCGGCAGGCCCGAGACCACGAGCAGCAGGAGGAGCGCGGCGCTGATGGTCCCGAGCCAGTACGAGTAGGTCCAGTCGAGCGACGGCTTGAACACCTTGGCCGGGAACCAGTGCAGGAGGAAGTTGGAGACGACGGCGTCGCCTGCCTCCCGGTCGGATCGCGGCCGCAGGCTCCACAGCCGCTTCGGGTGCACGCCCGGCGCGGCGGGCGCCGCCGGGGTCGCCGGTTTCGCGAGAGTGGCCATCGCTCCTCCTCCTCAGGCCGTGGTGAGACGGAAGTCGCGGCCGACCTCCTGCGCGAGGTCGACCACGAGCTGGCCGTCGTCGGGGGAGACGCTCAGGTGGAACCACAAGAGCGGCCGCGGAGCCGGTCCGGACACGACCTTGCCGTCCCCGGTGTACTTCGAGCCGTGGCAGGGACACGCGAAGCGATGCGTCACGCGCAGCTGCGCGCCGCCGACCTCCACCGTCTCGGGCTGGGGCAGCGCCTCCGCGCGGACGGTGCAGCCGAGGTGGGTGCACACGGCGGACACCGCGTGGAACACCTTGCCCTCGCGGAACACGAACAGCCGCTGCTCGGGCAGGAACTTCATCCCGTCCGGGAAGTCGGCCGGCAGCCCGACCTTGACGGTGGTGGGCGCGTCGTAGGACACGTTGGGCAGCAGCGAGCGCAGCGAGGCCGCGGCCTGGGTGCCGATGCCGACGCCGCCCGCGCCGATGCCGAGCTTCACGAGGAAGTCCCGGCGGTTCTTCTGCTCTCGGCTCATGCGGTCTCCTGGGAAGGCGCGGCCGGCGCCGGGCGCTCCTGGATCTGGAAGCGCTCCATGGTCATCGCGTCGGTGGGGCAGCGGACGGCGCAGAGGCCGCACCGGATGCAGCGGTCGTCGTCCTTGATCATCGCGGACAGCGGCAGGCCGTGCGCCTGCGCGCGCTCCGTGAGCTCGGCGCGCTCCGCCTCCGGCAGGTCGAGCGACTCGAAGGGAACGATGGCCAGGCAGTACTCGGGGCACACGTCCACGCAGCGGCTGCAGAGCACGCACTTCTCGGGGTCGTAGATGGTCTGCACGTGGCAGACCAGGCAGCGCGCAGCCTGCCGGATGGCGGCGGCCGGGTCGTAGCCGGTCTCGACCTCCGCGATCCCGGTGCGCCGGCCGAGGTCGAGCGTGGGCGGCGTCTCGCGGTCGAGGATCTCGAAGCCCGCGAGCATCCGGTAGTCGCGGGTCGGGATCTTCTCGACGTCCAGCGTGACCTCGATCGCGCTCCGGTCCCCGGCCAGCAGCTCGTGGATGGAGCGCGCGGCGAGCTTGCCGTTCGCGACCGCCTCGATGAGGTTCCGGGGGCCGAACGCGGCGTCGCCGCCGGCGAAGACACCCGCGGCGGAGGTGGCCAGCGTCCGGGGATCGACGCGGATCGTCCCCGCGGGCGTCGTGTCGACGCCGTCCTGCGGCGTGAGGAAGTCGAGGTCGGCCTTCTGCCCGATGGCCAGCACGCACGCGTCGGCGTCCAGCGCGATCACGTCCTCGTCGTCGTAGGCGGGGCTGAAGCGGCCGTTCTCGTCGAACACGGACCGCACCGCGCGCAGCTCGACCTGGCGCAGCCGGCCGTCGCCCAGGAAGCGCCGGGGGCCGCGGCGGGGCAGGAACGCGACTCCTTCCCGCCGTGCCTCCTCGTACTCGTCGTGCCCCTGCGTCGACTGCAGCACGGGCATCTCGGCGAAGCTCTCCAGGGAGACGATCGTCACCTCGGTGGCCCCGCCGCGCAGGGCCGCGCGCGCCGAGTCGAACGCCTCCTTCATCCGGGCGTCGCTCTCTCCGGCGAGCTCCTCCGCTTCCTCCTCGCGGCCCAGGCGCAGCGCGGTGCGCGCCGCGTCGAAGGCCACGAAGCCGCCGCCGATGACCACCACGCGGCGCCCGAGGTTCATCCGGTAGCCGCGGTTGACGTTCAGGAGGTAGTCGACCGCCTTCACCACGCCGTCCAGCTCGACGCCGGGCACCTGCAGGTCGCGGCCGCGCGAGACGCCGACGGAGAGGAAGACGGAGCGGAAGCCCTGCGCGCGCAGCTGCGCGAGGCCGAAACCGGGCGTGAGCGCGACGCCCGAGCGCAGCGTGACGCCCAGCGCGAGGATCTTCTGGATCTCCTCGTGGATGAGCGTCCGCGGGAGCCGGTACTCGGGGATGCCGAAGCGCATCATCCCCCCCGGCTCCGACGCCGCGTCGAAGACCGTGACGTCGTAGCCGAGCAGGGCGAGGTCGTGGGCCGCGGACAGGCCCGCCGGCCCCGCGCCCACCACCGCGACCTTGGCCCGCTCGGCGGGGGCCGGCCCGCCGAAGGGGACGACGGGAAGGTGGCCGCGGTAGACGTTGCCTTCGAGCAGCGGCGCCTGGCGGAGGCGGTCCTGCGTGTCGGGCCGGCGCGACTCGACGCCGTACTGCTCGGTGACGTAGCGCTTCAGCGCGCGGATGGAGATGGGGGCGTCGATGTTCCCGCGCCGGCAGGCGTCCTCGCAGGGTGCGGCGCAGACGCGCCCGCAGACCGAGGCGAACGGGTTGGGCGCGCGCGCGACGAGGTAGGCCTCCTCGTTCCGTCCCTCGGCGATCAGCTGGACGTAGCGGCCGGCGTCGGTGCGGACGGGACAGCCCGACTGGCACTTGACCTGCGCCTTCCAGTGCTCGAGATCGGGAAGCTGTACGCGCACGGGCATGCGGGGCACCTCTCGCCGGGAAGAGTGTCCGGCTCGCCCGCAGGCAACGGTATGACCGTCGTCATGGGGATTCGTGAGCCATCGGGCTCATTCGCGGGTGCACGTTCGGGCCCATCCTGACGGCCGTCATACCCGCGCGCGCCGCATCGGCGCATAACGGGTCGGAAGGAGGCCGGACGTGCAGATAGCGATCGAAGTCCTGATGAACGAGCACCGCCTGATCGAGCAGGCGCTGGGGTCCCTCGAGACGTACGCCGTCGAGGTCCGGGCCGGGCTGGCGCCGGCCCGGCAGATCGTCGGCGAGTACGCCTCGTTCTTCCGCGGCTTCGCGGACGGCTGCCACCACGGCAAGGAGGAGGACGTGCTGTTCCAGCGCCTGCTGGAGCGGGGCTTCCCGCGCCAGTCGGGGCCGCTGGCGGTGATGTACCACGAGCACGAGCTCGGACGCGCTCACGTCGGCGCCCTGTCCGGGATCGCAGAGCGGCCGGGCTCGGTCCAGACGCCGGAGGTCGAGGCGCTGCTCGCCAGTGCCGACGCCTTCGTGCCCCTCCTCCGCCAGCACATCCTCAAGGAGGACCGCATCCTCTACCCGATGGCGCTCGACGTGCTGAGCGGTCCGGAGCTCGACGCGATGAACACGCAGTTCGAGGAGTTCGAGGCGACGATGCGCGTGGACGGCACCTACGACGCCCTGCAGGCGCTGGCGGAGCGCCTGATCGTCCGTTTCCGCCCGGACCCGGTCCGCATGGCCGCGGTCTCGCAGATGGCCCACTGCGGCCGATGACCCTGGTCGCCCGGCCCCTCCGGGCGCGCGAGCTGCGCGCCCGCAGCCGGGGGATCCGGTGGCTGAGGCACCTGGTCCAGGCAGGCGCCGCGGTCCTGGTCCTGTGGATCGGATGGGACTTCGTACTGTGGGTCCGCGGCCTGGAGTCCGGACAGATGACAGCCCAGCGCCCGCCCGGCGTCGAGGGCTTCCTCCCGATCGCCGCGCTCATGAGCCTGCGCCACCTGTGGAGCGCCGCCGAGGTCCATCCGGTGCACCCCGCGGGCCTCGTGATCCTGCTGGCGATCGTCGGCACCGGCCTCGTGCTCAAGAAGGCGTTCTGCTCGTGGCTGTGCCCGGTGGGGACGATCGCGGAGATGCTGGCCTCGGTCGGCCTCACGGCCTTCGCCCGGCGCGTCCGGCTGCCGAGGGCGCTGGACCTGCCGCTGCGCGGGGTGAAGTACCTGCTGCTGCTCTTCTTCGTCCACGCCATCTTCGTCGCCCTGTCCCCCAGCGCGATCGCCGCCTTCCTGGACGCGCCCTACAACCGGGTGGCGGACGTGAAGATGCTGTACTTCTTCGAGCGGCTCTCGCCGTTCGCGCTCAAGGTCCTCGCGTTCCTGGTCGTGCTGTCGATGGTCGTTCCCTTCGCCTGGTGCCGCTACCTCTGCCCGTATGGTGCCCTGCTGGGGGCGCTGTCCCTGCTCTCGCCGCTCAAGGTCACGCGCCACGCGCCGTCGTGCATCGACTGCGGCCTGTGCACGAAGGCCTGCCCATCGCTCCTGCCCGTCCATCGCCTCGGGCGCGTCCGTTCGGACGAGTGCTCCGCGTGCCTGTCGTGCGTGGCGGCGTGCCCCGTCCCGCGCGCGTTGCGCGTGGAGACGCCCCGGCCGTGGCGGCGCGCGGTCCGGCCCGCCGCCTTCGCGTGTCTCGTCCTGCTGCTGTTCGGCGGCACCATCCAGGCCGCCCGGGTCTGGGGCGTGTGGCGGAACGCCATCACAGACGCGGAGTACGCCGAGCGCCTGCGGGAGATCGACTCCTACGACCACCTGCGCGGCGGCGAGCCGTCCGGGGGATCGTAGGCGCACAGCGGGTCCTCGGCGAACGCGTCGCCGGTCGCCGCGAAGGCGCGGGAACGGGATCCACCGCAGACCGCGCGCAGCTCGCAGCGGCCGCAGCGGCCGCCCAGCGCGTCGGGGTCGCGCAGGCGCCTGAAGACCGGGTCGTCGCGGTAGGTCTGGACCAGCCGTCCCTCGCGCGCGTTGCCGCGCGCCATGGGAAGGAACCCGCTCGGGCAGACGTTCCCGACGTGGTCCACGAAGGCGAACCCGTTGCCGTCGTTGACCGCGCGGGGCGCGCGCAGCTGCCGGCGGCCGAGGCTGGTCGTGGTGGCGCCCGCGCGCTCGCTGGCCATCTGGATCCGGCGATAGTGGGGCGCCTCGGTCGTCTTGATCCCGAAGGGGACCCGGCGCGAGAGGTCGTCCAGGAAGCGCAGCACGTCCTCGCACTCGTGGGGCGTGATCTGCTCGAGGCTCGCGCCTCGGCCCGTCTGCACCAGGAAGAACGCGGCCCACAGCGTGAGCGGGAACGTCGCCACCCGCTCCGCCAGCTCGGGCAGGTGCGGGAGCGTCAGGCGGCTCACGGTCGAGTTGACCTGGAGCGGCAGCCCGAGACCGATCACCGCATCGATGATCTTCATCGTGTTCGCGTACGAGCCCTTCACGCGCCGGAACGCGTCGTGGCTCTCGGGGTCCGGGCCGTCGAGGCTCACCGCGACGCGCGAGAGGCCGGCCGCCTTCAGCTCCTCGAGCCGGGCGCGCGTCGCCATCGCGGTGCCGCTGGGGGTGAGCGCGACCGTGAGCCCGATCCGCGTCGCATGGCCCACCAGCTCCGCCAGGTCCTTGCGCCACATCGGGTCGCCGCCGGTGAGGACGAGCAGGGGAGGCGGCGTCCCGAACGCGCGGATCTGATCGAGCAGGTGGAAGCCTTCCTCCGTGCCGAGCTCGCGCGGGTCCCGGCGGGCGATGGCGTCGGCGCGGCAGTGCACGCAGCTGAGCGCGCAGGCGCGCGTCACCTCCCAGATGACCAGGAAGGGCGTCCGGTCGAAGTCGACGACCATGGCCGATGGTCGGACGATCCGCGCTCCCGGCCCATGACGGCCGTCATACGCACGGGAGGCGGGGCGGCGCGATGATGGAGCATGGACCCACTGGCCGGCTCGTCCTGGAGCGCGCCCGCGACGGTGGCCGGCTTCGCTCGCTCGTCGCCGAACGAGGTGCTGATGCGCTTCGCCCAGGATCACCTGGGCCGCATCGGCGGCGGGCGGCTGCTGGATCTCGGGTGCGGCGCCGGCCGCAACGCCGTGCCGCTCGCGCGCGAGGGCTGGGAGGTCCTGGGAACGGATCTGTCGTGGCCCATGCTGCGCGCCGCAAAGCGCCGCGTCGAGGACGAGGGCCTCGGGCGCCGCCTCCGGCTCGCCCTGGCGCCCATGGACCTCGTGCCGGCCGCGGACCGCGGCTTCGACGTCGTGGTCGCTCACGGGATCTGGAACCTCGCGCGTTCTTCCGCGGAGTTCCGGCGCGCCGTGGCGGAGGCGGCTCGCGTGGCGCGCAGAGGGGCCCGCCTCTTCGTGTTCACGTTCTCCCGCCACACGCTTCCGCCCGAGGCGGAGCCCGTCGCCGGCGAGCCGTTCGTCTTCACGGACTTCTCGGGCGAGCCCCAGTGCTTCCTCAGCGCGGAGCAGCTCGCGGCGGAGCTCGGCCAGGCCGGCTTCGTCCCGGACCCGGAGGTTCCGCTGACCGAGTACAACCGCCCCGCGCCGGGTCTCACGCGCGTGGGCGGGCCGCCGGTCATCTACGAAGCGCTGTTCCGCCGCTCCGACTGACGGGCCCTCAGCCCTTCGGCTCCCGGAGCATCACGAGCAGCATCCGGGTGGCCTCGGACGCGTCGAGGGCGTGAGGCACGCCGCCGGGCATGCGGACGATGGTCCCCGGCGTCGCGCGGACGCTCTCGCCGCCGATCGTGAGCGCCAGCGATCCCTCCAGGACGAGCACGAGGGCATCGAAGGGCGAGGTGTGCTCCTCGAGCCCCTGGCCGGCGTCGAAGGCGAAGAGCGTGACGTTGCCGCCCGCCGTCCTCGCGAGCACGCGGCTCGCGATCCCGCGTTCGGTCGGGGTGACGAGCGTGGCCAGCGCGAGCGCCTGGGCGGAGGGAATCGACGGAGCGTCCTTGGACATGGCCCGACCCTATCGCGACGGCTCGGCGGGCGCCATGACGGCCGTCATGCGCGGCGCCGCCTGGGCCTGTCGGCTACTGCGCCGACCCGCCCGGCGCGAGCGCCATCAGGAAGCCGCCGCGGGGAGGCACGGTGACCGCGAACCGGCCCACCGGCTCGCGCGAGAGCGCGTGGCGCGCGAAGCCCTCGCCGTCCGCATCGTCGCTCACCATCAGCCCGCTGACCGTCGAGCCCACGAAGCCGAGATCGAGGGCCATCGGACGCGGCAGCCCGGTGCCGTTGATGCCCGCCACGAACCAGGTCTCGCCGCTACGCCGGGCCAGCACGACGTCTCGTCCCGGATAGCCGTCGAGGAACCGCACGTCGTCCCAGGCCGGCGGGATGGCCTTCAGCATCTCCACCACGAACTCCGGAGCCTCGGACAGGTCCCTGGGCGTGAGGCCCATGTGCTGGACTCCGGACTCGAACAGCACGGCCAGGGCGAGCTCGAAGGCCTCGGTGGTGCGACGGTCGAAGCGGCGCATCTTGCGGTTGAACACGGTGGGCGTGAAGTCCATCGGCCCGATGGCGTTGCGCGTGAAGGGCAGGATGGCGGAGTGCTCCGGCTGCTCGTCCGCGTTGCGCTGCTCGAAGCCGGCATGCTCCATGCCCTTCACGGCCTCCATGGTCATGAGGTGGGGAAACGTGCGCTCCCAGCCGCGCGGGATGGTGGCGCCGTGGAAGTTCACCATGATGCCGTGGTCCGCGGCGTCCTTCAGTATGTCGAGGTACAGCGCCATGGTCGCCTGCTTGTCGCCGCCCATGAAGTCGACCTTGATGCCGCGCACGCCCACCTGGCGCAGGCGCGCCATCTCCTCGCGCCGGACGGACGGCTCGTGCATCCTGTCCTTCGGCGTCATCGGCGCGTCGTTGAAGCTTCCGTTGGAGTTGTACCAGAGCCAGATCCCGACGCCCTTTTCGCGTCCGAGGCGTACCAGCTCGCGGATGCCGTCCCAGCCGATCTGCGCGTCCCACCGGGCGTCGACGAGCAGGTATTCCCAACCCAGGCGGGCCGCCATCTCCAGGAACTCCTTCTGCACGGGCAGGGTGCAGCTCGCGTCGTCGAGCTGCAGCCAGCTCCAGGAGGCCACCCCGGGGGCCACGAACGAAGCGTCCTGCACGGCGGAAGGCCGCGCGAGGTCGGTGACGAGCGTGGTCTCGACGATGGGCCCAAGCGTGGAGCCGAGGACGATCACGCGCCACGGGGAGACGAAGGGCAGTCGGACGGTGGGCGCCACGGGATCGACCTCGCCGCGGTGCTCGGCGGGCTGCGGGAAGCCAACGCGGTACAGCCCGCCCGCGGCGTGCTGCCGCAAGCGGGCCGCGAGGTAGCCTTCGTCCAGGTCGCTCTCGGTGAGGAGCACCCAGCCGGTGGGCGTCTTGAAGAGGGCGGGGAAGGCCCAGCCCGCCGCGTGGGGGGACGACGTGCCCGCCGGCACGCCGATGGCGTACCGGTCCTCGTAGCACGGGTTCACGCGGCTCCAGCCTGTCTTGGCGTCGTGCATGGGGTGCATCCAGGCGAGCGTTCCCTCCGGCAGCGCGAAGCCCGTCTCCTCGCTCTCGACGACCTCGTGGCCGTCGTCGACCGCCTGGCGCACGACGTAGCGGAACGCGACGCCGTCGTTGGAGACGTGGAAGACGACCTCGAGCGCCGCTCCGCGCGCGCCCGCGAACGTCACCGCGCGCCGGTTGGCCTCGGACCGGACTCGGCGCCGTTTTCCGTGCGCGAGCGTGTAGTCCTCGCGGAAGCGCTCGACCGGTCCTGCCCCTCGCAGGGTCAGCCCGGAAGCCAGGTCGGCCCTCCGCATCCGCAGGCCCAAGGGCGAAGAGGCCAGGGCGGAGCGTCCTTCCAGCAGGATGTCGTAGCTCGGGATCCCGCGCTCGACGCCCACGCGGACCCGGATGCGCCCGTCCGGGCTCGCGATCTCGTGTCCGGGGGCGGCGGTCGCGCTGGCCGCGAGAGCGAGCGTCGCCACGATTGCCTTCATGCCGCGTGCCTCACGGCAAGATCGCGATCACCGTCACCGACTTCGGCTCGAGCGTGAGCGTCACGGTTCCGCCCTGGACCTTCGCTGCGATCGGCCTGGGCGTGACGGCGTTCGGGGCGTCGAACGTGTTCACGCTGTCGACCTTGGGGGCGGTGAGGGTCTCGCCCGTCGCCGATCGAGGCGTGACCCCGGCGACGCTGGCCGCGATCGTGACCGGCCGGGTGGGGTCGACGTTGGTGACGGCCAACCAGAGCTTGCCGGCCGTGTCCTTCGCCGCGATCGCATCCACGCGCGGCAGCGTCACCGCGCCATGGGTGTACGAGCCCGCGTCGAACGTGACGGGCACGAACGTGGCCTCCTGGAAGGGCACGTACATCTTGAAGACGTGGTACGTCGGCGTCAGGACCATCTTCTCCCTGTCGGTCAGGATCATGGCCTGCAGCACGTTGACCATCTGCGCGATGTTCGCCATCCGCACGCGGTCGGCGTGGCGCGCGAAGATGTTGAGGTTGAGCGCGGCCAGGACCGCGTCGCGCTGGCTGTTCTGCTGGGCCAGGAACCCGTCCTTGCTCCCGGGCAGCTTCGCGTACCAGGCGCCCCATTCGTCGACGGCCAGCGCGATCTTCTTCTCCGGGTCGTACTTGTCCATGATCGCGGCGTGCTTGCCGACCCAGCCTTCCATCTCCAGCGTGGCCTTCAGGATCTCGCCGTACTCCTTCTCGCCGAACCCGACCGACGCGTACGCGGCCGGCCAGCGCACCACCGTGTAGTTGTGCAGGGAGAGGCCCTCCATGTCCCAGCTCCACTGGCGGTTCTTCCAGCCCTTCATGACCACCTCGGTCCACTCCGTCCAGCGTGCTTCCTCGCCGCCGGCCGGGCCGACCGCGATCCTCAGCATCTTCGCCGTGTCGCGCTGCGCGGGGTTGTAGTTGCGGGCGAAGCGGGCATGGATCGTCATCTGCCGGAGGTAGTAGTCGGGCGTCATGTTGCCGCCGCAGTCCCAGCTCTCGTTGCCGAGGCCCAGGTAGGGAACCTTGAAGGGCGCCGGGTGGCCGTTGGCTGCGCGCAGCTGGCCCAGCGTCGTCGGCTGCTCGGTCGTCAGGTACTCCATCCATTCGGCGGCTTCCTGCGGGGTGCCCGAGCCGACGTTGATCGACAGGTAGGCCTCGCTGCCGATCTGGTCGATGAAGTCGAAGAACTCGTGCGTGCCGAAGGCGTTGGTCTCGATCACGCCGCCCCAGTTGGGGTTGAGCGTGACGGGGCGGTTGGGGCCGATGCCGTTGCGCCAGTGGTACTCGTCCGCGAAGCAGCCGCCCGGCCAGCGCACGTTCGGCACCTTGAGCGCCTTGAGCGCGGCCACGACGTCGTTGCGGATGCCGCGCGTGTTCGGGATGGAGGAGTCGGGGCCGACCCAGACCCCTTCGTAGATCCCGGTGCCGAGGTGCTCGGCGAACTGCCCGAAGATGTTCCGGTCGATCTTCGGGCCCGGTCTCGAGGGGTCGATCGAGAGGGCTACGCTGTCGGCGGCGATCGCGCTCGTCCCTGGCGCGGTGACGAGAGCGAGGGTGACTGCGAGTCGGTGGATCACTTGTGTCCTCCCTGGGAACGGTCCGGAGCGCAAGCATACGTCGGACCGGTCGGCGTCAATTGGACCTTGGTCCCACGACCCGATTCGGGACGTTCCGTGGCACGCGTTGGCGTAAGCTAACCGCGCTTCGGCGATCCCTCGAACCGCCCGGAGGAAGAATGAGCTCCAGGAGTTGCGCCATCCTTGCAGGTGCGATGGTCGTGCTCTCCGCCGCCTGCGCACGCGAAGCGAAGCCTCCGGCGACGCCGGCTCCGGGCGGACTGGACCGGACCGTCCTGCCGATCCACGAGCCCGTCGCTGCGTCCATCAAGGAGCTGGATGCGCGCAAGGCCAGCGCTCCGCCGCGCTTCGAGGTGAAGGCTCCCCAGGGCGCGCCCAACGTCGTGATCGTGCTGATCGACGACATCGGCTTCGGCGCCTCCAGCTCGTTCGGTGGTCCCATCAGCATGCCCACGCTCGAGAGGCTGGCCGGGAGTGGCCTGCGCTACAACCGCTTCCACACGACGGCGCTGTGCAGCCCGACGCGCGTCGCGCTGCTCACGGGGCGCAACCACCACGTCAACAACGCGGGCGCCATCATGGAGCTGGCCACGGGCTTCCCCGGCAACACAGGCATCCGGCCGAGGAGCGTCACGCCGCTCGCACAGATCCTGCGCCAGAACGGCTACAGCACGGCGGCGTTCGGGAAGTACCACGAGACGCCCCCCTGGGAGGTGTCGGTGTCCGGCCCCTACGACCGGTGGCCGACCGGATCCGGCTTCGACAAGTTCTACGGCTTCATCGGCGGCGAGACGAACCAGTGGGCGCCGGCGATCTACGACGGCGTCACGCGCGTGGAGCACCGTCAGTCGCCGGACTACCACTTCACGACCGACATGACGGACCAGGCGATCAAGTGGGTCAGCGCCCAGCATTCGCTGACGCCGGACAAGCCCTTCTACGTCTACTTCGCGACCGGCGCGACCCACGCGCCCCACCACGTGCCGAAGGCGTGGCCCGCGAAGTACAAGGGCCGCTTCTCCAGCGGCTGGGACAAGCTCCGCGAGGAGACCTGGGCGCGCCAGAAGCAGATGGGCATCATCCCCCAGGGCGCCAAGCTCACCCCGCGGCCGCAGGAGATCCCGGCCTGGGAGGACATGAGCGCCGACCAGAAGCGGCTGTTCGAGCGGCAGATGGAGACCTTCGCGGGCTTCGCCGAGCACACCGACCACGAGGTCGGACGGCTGGTCGCGCAGCTCGAGACGCTCGGTGAGCTGGACAACACGCTCTTCTTCTACGTCGTCGGCGACAACGGCGCGAGCGCCGAAGGCGGGCCCGAGGGCGCCTACAACGAGATGATGGCCCTGAACGGAATCGTCGGCACCTACGACCAGATGGCGGGGCACATCGAGGACTGGGGCGGCCCGACGACGTTCCCGCACTACGCCATCGGCTGGGCCTGGGCCACCAACGCGCCGTTCCAGTGGACCAAGCAGGTCGCGAGCCACTTCGGCGGCACGCGCAACGGCATGGTCCTGCACTGGCCGGCGCGCATCAAGGCCAAGGGCGAGATCCGGAGCCAGTTCCACCACGTGATCGACGTGGCGCCCACGGCTCTCGAGGCGGCGGGCCTGCCGGAGCCGAAGCGGGTCGACGGCGTCGAGCAGCGCCCGATGGACGGCGTGTCGATGCTCTATTCGACCGACGCCCCCCAAGCCCCTGACCGTCGCAGCACGCAGTATTTCGAGATGTTCGGCAACCGTGGCATCTACCACAAGGGCTGGACCGCCGTCACCAAGCATCGCACGCCCTGGGAAACCGGTGTGGAGGTGCAAACCGTGGCCTTCGACGACGATGTCTGGGAGCTTTACGACACGACCACCGACTGGACGCAAGCACACGACCTCTCGAAAGAGAACCCGCGGAAGCTCCACGAACTGCAGCAACTGTGGCTGATCGAGGCGACCAAGTACAACGTGCTGCCGCTCGACGA
>JAICEW010000019.1 GCA_025923995.1 Vicinamibacteria bacterium
CACCACCTCGGCCGCGGTGAACACGTCCTGCTCGGGCAGGGCCAGCGCCGCCTCGTCCACGATGTAGTTGAGGCACAGCGTCCGGCGCACCCGCAGCAGGCGGCTGAGCGCGGTCAGCACCAGGCACACGCCCCACGCGCGTCCCTCGCGGGCCACGAGGAACACGTCCACGTCGTCGTCGGTCGCATTCTCGTGCGCGCAGGCGCCGGAGATCGCGACCATGCGCACGAAGGGCAGGCGGCCGAGCAGGCCCAGGACACGTCGATGCCGCGCGAGCAGCCGGCGGCTGTGGGCCCGCCGCTCGGCCCGTTGCGCGATCCAGTCGCGCCGGCCGCGCGGGATCACGAGCCCGCGCACGACCTCGATGCGCCGCCGGAGCCAGGGGTCACCCAGGGCCTCCTCGATCTCCGCGTGCGACAGCGACGCGCCCATGAGGTTCCGGTGCAGCCGGTCGAGCGTGAGCGGAGCCTGGAACAGCGACGCGTAGGTCACCGTGCGCAGGATGGCCTCCGCCGTCGCGGTCATGGCGTGGCCGGGCTCGAGGGGAAGGGGGGCCGCGGCGCTCATCGCGCGCTCCCCTCGCCCAGGAAGCGCAGCACGCGGGCCGGGGCCAGCCGCCAGGCGGCCGCCAGCGTCATCCCGTAGATGGCGGCGCCCAGCGCGGCGGCGGCCACCGGCTTGCCGCCGAAGCGCGCGACCGCGAGGCTCATGGGCAGCGACGCGAACAGCGCCAGCACGAGCGGCTTGGCCAGCGGCACCGCGAACCGCGCCAGCGCGCAGGCGCGCCAGGCCAGGGCGCCCAGCAGCAGCTCGGAGGCCAGGAACCCGAACGCCGCGCCGGCCACGCCGAAGCGCGGCACCAGCGCGAACGCCAGCAGCGCGGCCACGCTCACCCGGATGGCCGTGAGACGCGGCAGGGCCTCGGCGCGGCCGACGGCGATCAGCGCGTGCAGGAGCACCGTGTTCATGAAGAGCGCCACCAGCGCGGGCGCCAGGATCCGCAGTGGCTGGGCCGCCTGCTCGTACCCGGGCCCGAGGAACGCGGCCAGCCCTGGAGCCAGCAGGCCCAGGCCGAGCGCACCCGGGACGGCCAGCAGCGCGACGGTGGACGCCGTGCGCCCGCGCACCAGCCCCGCCCCGCGCAGCCCTTCCCGCGTGAGCGCCGGCATGGCCCCGCCCGCGATCGCCGCCGGCACCGCGTTCAACGACTCGACGAACTTGAGCGCGGCGCCGAACAGCCCGGCCTCGCGCGCCCCGCGCAGGCCGAAGACCACGAGCAGCTCGATGCGCAGGCTGAGCAGCGCCAGCCCGCCGTTGACGGCGAGCGGCCAGGACACGCGCAGGACGTCGGAGATGGAGCGCGCGGGCGCGTCGGCCGCGTCCGCCGCGCGCCGGAGCAGCAGCGCGCCCAGCGCGACGGGCAGGATCGTGGAGAACACGTGCGCCCACGCCACCCCGGCCAGCCCGCCGCCGCGCGCGAGCACGAGCGCGACCGCGGCCAGGTTGCTCGCGCGCAGGCACAGGATGACGCCCGCCTCCTGCCCGCGGCGCCCGCGTGCGCGCAGTGCGACGCCCAGGAACTCGCTCCAACCGGCCAGCGCGAAGTAGAAGACGAACGGCACCAGCAGCCCGACCCCGCGGGTCACCGCCTGGAAGGACGCCTGCCACGCGTCCGGCACCAGCGGCCAGAGGGCCGGGAACAGCGCGCGAATGCCCCACACCAGCAGCGGCGCGGCGAGCACCAGCCCGGCCGTGAGCGCGAGCTTGGCCCGGACCATGTCGCGCCGGCGGAACTGCCCCGCGACCAGCGCGCGCTGCGCAGTGCCCTGGAGGCCCAGCTCCCCCAGCTCGGCCAGGATGACCGCGAGACCGGAGACCGCCGCGTAGACGCCGAAGCCCTCGACGCCGAGCCCGACCGCGATCAGGAACGAGGTGAGCAGGCTCAGCGCGCGGCCGGCGACCTCGGCTCCCAGGCGCACCCCGCTGCCGCGGGTCGCCTCCGCCGCCTCGCGCTGCGAGAGCGCCGCGTCGTCCGTCACCGGACCCTCTGCCCCTCGAGCAGCGCCATGCCCAGCCATCCGGCTCCGGCGCGCGTCGCCGCGCGCGCGGCGCGCAGGTAGCGGCCCGCGCGCCAGTGACGGTCGCGAGCCACCTCGCTCTCCATCCATTGCCGCGCGAAGCGGTAGAACAGCGGCGTCCGCCGCCCGACGACCGTCAGGTCGCGGTCGGTGCGCGCCTCCCACGGCAGCTCGGAGCGCAGGCGCGGCCGCACCTCCTCATGGTAGGGCGTGCCCTTGATGGGATAGGCGACGGTCGTGAGGAAGACGTCGGGGGCCGAGACCTTCAGGTGATCCACCGTCGCCTGCAGGTCCGCGGGCTCCTCTCCTTCGTAGCCGAGCATGATGAACATGCCGACCTGGATGCCGCGCGCCTGCAGCAGGCGCGTCGCGTGCTGGACCTGGTCGACCGTGACACGCCGGTCCATGGCGTCGAGCACCTTCTGCGAGCCGCTCTCGGAGCCGATCCACAGCCGCCGGCAGCCGAGGCGGCCCAGCGCCTCGGCCATGTCCTCGTCCAGCCGGTCGGCGCGCGAGATGCACTCGAAGGGGACGCGCAGGTCGCGCCGCTGCATCTCGTCGGCCAGCGCGCGCACGAAGCCGGGATGGATCGTGAACACGTCGTCGACGTACCAGAGCTGGTCCGGGCGGTACCGCTCCTGGACCCACGCCACCTCGTCCGCGACGCTCGCGGCGGACCGCCTGCGGTGCGTCTCGCCGAACACGGAGCGGCTGCACCAGCGGCAGGTGAACGGGCACCCGCGGGCGGTCAGCATCGAGATCGAGCTGAAGCCGTGCCGGCCACGCCAGGCCGCGAGGTAGGCCGGGATGTCCACGGCCTCGCGGTCCGGCCACGGCTGCGCGTCCAGGTTGCGGATGAGCGCCCGCGGGCGCGTGCGCACCACGCGGTCCGACTCGTTGCGGTACACGATGCCGGCCACGTCCGACCAGTCGCGGCTCCAGGGACGGGCCAGCAGCAGCGGCAGCAGCTCGGCCAGCGTGGCCTCGCCCTCGCCGACCACGACGGCGTCCACGTCGCGCGCGAGGTACTCCTCCGCCTCCGCCGGCGGCTCGGGCCCGCCCACCACGACGCGCGCGCCGACGCGGCGGCACTCCGACGCCATGCGCAGCACGTTGCGCTTGGTCATCAGGTTGCAGTACAGGCCGACGACCGACGGCCGCTCGCGCTCGAGGCACGCGCGGAAGGACTCGAAGCTCTCGAAGGTGGAGTCGAACACGCCGACCGTGAAGCCGAGCGCCTTCAGGTGGGACGAGACGTAGAGCAGCCCCATGGGGGGGTACGGCTTCATGACGCGCCGCTCCTGCGCGTCCTCCGCCAGGAAGTAGCCGTGGGTGAGAAGCAGGTCCATGGACGACGCTTACGATCCCTGCTCGCTGGGGACGGCGGCCTGCGCGGGCGAGAGGCTCGCGCGCAGCGGGCCGATCCCCTGGTGCGCCCGCCGGGCCAGCCGCTCCATGCGGCGGCGCGCCCAGGGCAGCGTGACCGCGTGGTACAGCATCGAGGCCGTCTGCCGCGGACGGCGCGCGCGGCCGCGCAGGCGGCGCAGGCGGAACTCCTGGTGCACCACGCGATGGAGCGCGCGGTAGAACTCGGTCGAGAAGGGCCCGCGGTACATCATGGCCAGGTCGTTCGAGTCGTCCCAGTTCCGCTTGGCGCCCAGTTCCGCCTTCACCCGCTCGTGGAAGCGCGTGCCGGGCAGCGGGTACGACACGGAGATGCCGATGTCGTCCGGACGGCACTGCTCGACCAGCCGCCGCGTCAAGTCGATGTCCTCGCGCGTCTCGCCCGGGTAGCCGAACTGCAGGAAGAAGCCGACCTCGATGCCGGCCGCCTGGAGCCGCGACGCGGCGAGGCGGATGTCCTCCACGGTATTGCCCTTCTCCATCGCGTCGAGGATGCGCTGCGACCCCGACTCCGCGCCGATCCAGACCGTGCGGCAGCCGGCGCGGCGCAGCGCCGCCACCGTATCGTCGCCCAGCAGGTCCGCGCGCGTGAGGCAGCGGAACGGCAGCCGCGCGTCCTCCGCGTCCACCGCGCGCGCGAACTCCTCGACCCAGCCCGGACGCAGGCCGAAGATGTCGTCCACGAAGGAGACGTGGTCGGGCGCGTAGGTGCGCTTGAGCCAGGCCATCTCCTCGGCGACCGCCTGCGGGCTGCGCACGGCGTAGCGCTGCCCGTAGATCGGCTTCGCGCACCAGTTGCAGTGGTACGGGCAGCCGCGCGTGGTGGCGAGGTTGATGGAGTGGTAGCCGTGCCGGCCGCGCCAGATGCGGCGGTAGCGGTCCCAGTCCACGAGGTCCCACGCGGGGCGCGGCAGCGCGTCGAGGTCCTTGAGGAACGGACGCGCCGGCGTGCGCACGGTGGCGCCGCCGGGCCCGCGGAGCGACAGCCCGGCCACGCGGTGGAGGCCTCCCTCTCCGGCTTCCGCCAGCGCCCCGACCGCTTCGCACAGCGTCGCCTCGCCCTCGCCGCGGATCACGGCCGCGGCGCCGCGCGCGAGGTAGTCGGCGTCGTGGTCGGTCGCGTCCGAGCCCGAGACGAGCGTGAGGCAGCCGCGCGCGCGCGCCGCCTGCAGCATCTCGAAGGTGGCCTCGCGCATGCGCCCGAGGCACATCTTGCTCAGGTAGTTGAAGCTGTCCTCGTAGACCACCGCGACGGCCGGGCGGGTCCGCTCCAGCGCGCGCTCCCACTCGGCGGGCGAGGCGGCGAGCATCGAGTCGAACAGGGAGACCGCATGGCCCGCCTGCCGCAGGCACGCGGCCGCGACGAGGGTCCCCAGCGGCGGATAGGGCTGGGCAGCCTCCGCCAGCTTGGGATCGAAGCGCTGGTAGTAGCCCTGCCCCAGGAGGATTCCGGTCATGCCAAGGGTCGCCCTCATCCCCCCGAATCCGAGACTAGCAATCGCGCCGCGCGCGGGTCAACCAATGCGGTCCGGCGTCGGCCGGCCCGGGTACCCTCGAACAAGACCGCGTGTCCGCCTCTCGAAGAGCAAACGCTGTGCCTCGCTAATTCCTTCACTCCCTTGCCGATTCGCCCGTTCCGGGCCCATCCAGCTTACGTGCGTCGTCGCCACTTACCGTCGGCGAAAGGGCCCCGGGACGAGCCCGGGACACGCGCGCGCGGCGTGTATACTCAGCCGCGTGTCGGGAGGGTTGCGCGCATTCATCGTCCTGCTCACCTGGTCCGCGGCCGCCGTGATCCTCTGCTGGGGAAGGATCTCGGCGCCGTGGCGCCGCTTCCTGGCGCTCACGCTGAGCGCCGCGGGATTCGGCTTCCTGATCCTCGCGCTCAACACGGGCGGGCTGCGCGAGATGCCTTCGACCGGCGGCTTCCTGCTCGGATCGCGTTACGTCACGGGAACGGCTTCCGCGTCCGCCAGCCTCCCGCACTACGTGATGACGGGGCTGTGCCTCCTGCTGGGCACGGCCGCGCTGGCGTTGCCCGAGTCGTGGGCGCGAGCCTGGTCGCGGCGCTGGCTCATGGTCGCGATCCTGATGAGCGCGACGGTCAGCCTGCTCCGACTCGTCCTGGAGGTCGCCGCCGCGCCGACGACGTGGACGTGGGCGGCCGGCATCACCGGCCTGGCGCCGCTGGTCGGCGCGTTCTTCGCGGTGTCGGTGCGCGCGGAGCGCGCGTCGTGGGGACGGCTGGTGGGATCCCTGCTCGTCTACGGCGTCACGGTGCGCGCGTGGGTCGCGCTGCTCTACGTCGCCGCGACGCGCTGGCACCTTGGCTCGCATTACGACCTGTCGGCCGCCGACGTGGCGGTCCGCAATCCGCTCACGGGCGCTGTCTACCAGTTTCCCCCCGGCAGCTTCGCGCAGCTCGTGAACCTGGCCATCGTGCCGCAGCTCGTGTTCTGGCCCCTCTATACGCTCTGCGCGGGCCTCTTCGGAGCGGGGCTGGCCACGATCGCGATGTGGGCCTGGAGCCGGGGACACGGTCCCGCCGCGCCCCCGATCCCCGCTCCCGAAGGCTAGACGCTCAGCGCACCCGGCACGTCGTGGCCCCGACGCCGGAGCCGCAACGGCGGCTGCCGTCGCTGAAGTCCGTGCAGAAGAACCCGTCCCTGCAATCGCTGTCGCTCGAGCACGTGTCGCACTCGTCCCCGGACGAACAGCCGATCACGGGCAGCGCGGCGAGCACCAACATCAACAAGAGCCGAGACCGTCTCATCGCTCGAGTACCCTCCCTCTGGCACCTCCGCGGAGGCGCCATGCGGCGGTCGTCTGCAAGAACCGCGCGAGGCGATTGTAGCCGAAGCGGCGGCCCTTCGAACCCCTAGGCTCTTCATTTGACGGACTTTGCGCGGGCGTGTTACTTTGCCTGTTCTCGCGCGCGAGTCACGAGAAGAGACAGGCAATGACCTCCACCGCGGACCTCAAGTCCACGCTCAACCTTCCGCAGACCGCCTTCCCCATGAAGGCCAACCTCCCGCAGGCCGAGCCGCGCCGCCTCGAGGCGTGGAAGGCCGAGGACCTGTACGGGCAGGTGCGCGCGGCGCGGAAGGGCGCGCCCAAGTACGTGCTGCACGACGGCCCGCCCTACGCGAACGGGCACATCCACCTGGGGACCACGCTCAACAAGATCCTGAAGGACGTGGTGGTGCGCAGCCGGAGCCTGGCCGGCTTCGATGCTCCCTACGTCCCCGGCTGGGACTGCCACGGGCTGCCCATCGAGCTGCGCGTGGACAAGGACCTCGGCGCGAAGAAGCGCGAGATGAGCCCCGTCGCCTTCCGCCAGGCGTGCCGCGCGTACGCCGAGAAGTACCTGGACATCCAGCGCACCGAGTTCGTGCGGCTGGGCGTCATGGGCGACTGGGACCATCCGTACCGCACGATGGATCCCGGCTACCAGGCGACGATCGTGCGCGAGCTGGCGACGTTCGCCGAGCGCGGCCTCGTCTACAAGGCGAAGAAGTCGGTCCACTGGTGCATCACGGACCGCACGGCGCTCGCGGAGGCGGAGATCGAGTACGACGAGGCCCACGTCAGCCCGTCGATCGACGTGCGCTTCGACCTGGCCGGCGGCGAGGCCGCGCGGCTGGGCCTGCCCGCGGCGGGGCGCGTGTCCGCCGTCATCTGGACCACGACCCCCTGGACGCTCCCCGCGAACCTGGCGCTCGCGTTCCATCCCGAGGCGGACTACGGCGTGTACGAGGTGGAGGGCGCGCCCGACGAGCGGATCGTCCTGGCCCGGGCCCTGCGCGAGGCGGCGGTGGCCCGCTGGAGCGGGAAGGGCGGCGGCGGCCTGGTCCTGGGCCGCGAGGTGGGCGCGCTCAAGGGCGCCGCGTTCGAGGGGGCGCGCTTCCGCCATCCCTGGATCGACCGCGACTCCAAGGGCGTGCTGGGCGACTACGTCACGCTCGACACGGGCACCGGCGTCGTGCACACCGCGCCCGGCCACGGCTGGGACGACTACCTGACCGGCGTGAAGTACGGACTCGACATCTACTGCCCCGTGGACGAGGCGGGCCGCTTCCTGCCCGAGGTCGAGCACTTCGCGGGGCAGAAGGTCTTCGACGCGAACCCCAAGGTGATCGAGCTCCTGCGCGAGCGGGGGGCGCTGCTCTCGTCGGGCCAGGAGAAGCACTCGTACCCGGTCTGCTGGCGCTGCAAGAACCCGATCATCTTCCGCGCGACCCCCCAGTGGTTCATCGCCCTCGACGGCGAGCAGGACCTGCGGGGCCGCACGCTCAAGGCGATCGACGAGCAGATCACGTGGCACCCCGCGTGGGGGCGCGACCGCATCTACAACATGATCGAGGGACGGCCCGACTGGTGCATCTCGCGCCAGCGGCTGTGGGGCGTGCCCATCCCCGCGTTCTACTGCGAGGGCTGCGGCGAGGCGCTGCTGCGTCCGGAGCTGGTGCGGCGGGTGGCGGACGTGTTCGAGCAGCACAGCGCCGACGCCTGGTACGACCGCGACGCCGCGGCCTTCCTGCCCGACGGCTTCCGTTGCCCCAGTTGCGGCGGCGATGCCTTCCGCAAGGAGACCGACATCCTCGACGTCTGGTTCGACTCCGGCTCCTCGCACGCGGCCGTTCTCGCGCAGCGGCCGGAGCTGCGCTGGCCCGCCGACGTGTACCTGGAGGGCAGCGACCAGCACCGCGGCTGGTTCCATTCGTCCCTGCTGATCGGCATGGGCGCGCACGACGCGCCGCCGTACAAGGACGTCGTGACCCACGGGTTCACGATCGACGCCCAGGGCCGGAAGATGTCGAAGAGCCTGGGCAACGTCATCGAGCCCCAGAAGGTCTGGGACAGGTACGGGGCCGAGGTGCTGCGGCTGTGGGTGTGCATGGTCGACTACCGCGAGGACATGCCCGTCTCCGACGCCATGTTCCAGCAGGTGGCCGAG
Source organism: Vicinamibacteria bacterium (assembly GCA_025923995.1). GTDB lineage: Bacteria > Acidobacteriota > Vicinamibacteria > Fen-336 > Fen-336 > JAICEW01. The sequence continues at coordinate 8,440 of JAICEW010000019.1, forward strand.
GCCTACCGCAAGCTGCGCAACACCTGCCGCTACCTGCTCTCGAACCTCTACGACTTCGACCCGGGCCGCGACGCGGTCGCCGAGGCCGACCTGCTGGAGCTGGACCGCTACGCGCTGGCCCGCCACCGGCAGGTGGTGGCCCGCGTGCTGCAGGCCTACGACGAGTTCGAGTTCCACGTCATCTACCACCAGCTCGTGCAGTACTGCGCCGCCGACCTGTCGTCGTTCTACCTGGACGTGCTCAAGGACCGGCTCTACTGCGACGCGGCGGCCGGCGCCCGCCGGCGCTCGGCGCAGACGGTGCTCCACCGCATGGCGTGCGACCTGGCCCTGCTGATGGCGCCCGTGCTGCCGTTCACCGCCGACGAGGTGTGGCCTCTCATCCCGGGCCAGGCGGGCAGCGTCCACACCGCGCTGTTCCCCAGGGCCGAGGCCGCGGACGAGGAGACCGTCCAGCGCTGGTCGGCGCGGCTCGAGACCCGCGCGGCCGTCACCCGCGCGCTGGAGGAAATGCGGGCGCAGAAGACCATCGCCTCGGGGCTGGAGGCGCAGGTGACGATCGCCGCCCCGCCCGACCTGCTGGAGGCCCTCCAGGCGTACGAGCGCCAGGGGCCGGCCTTCCCCACCCACCTGGCCAGCCTGTTCATCGTGAGCCGGGTGGCGCTGGAGGCGGGGAGCGCGCTCGCGGTCCGAGTGGAGCGCGCGGGCGGGTCGAAGTGCGAGCGCTGCTGGACGTATTCTGGGAACGTGGGCAAGGCGCACCCGGGGGTCTGCGAGAGGTGCGCCGAAGTGCTGTCCGGTGCGGACTAGCGGTGGCGGCAGGTCAACGATGAACGAGACGACGTCGGGGCGCAGGATGTACTTCGGTGTGGCGGGCCTCATCGTCTGCCTCGACCAGATCACGAAGGCGCTGGTGGACCGCTACATGTCGCTCTACGAGAGCCGCGCGGTCGTGGACGGGCTGGTGAAGCTGACCTACGTCCAGAACCGCGGCGCCGCCTTCGGGATCCTCTCGGACGCGGACCTGCCGTACCAGTCGTGGCTGTTCGCGGTCGTGAGCCTGCTGGCCCTGGGCGCGATCGCCGCCTACGCCTGGAAGCTGCCGCCGGGCAGCCGGACGCCGCGGCTGGCGCTGGCGCTCATCATGGGCGGCGCGGTCGGGAACCTCCTCGACCGCCTGCGCCTGGGGTACGTCGTCGATTTCGTGGACGTCCACTGGGGCGTGCACCACTGGCCCGCGTTCAACGTGGCCGACTCGGCCATCAGCGTGGGTGTCGCCCTGCTGCTCCTCGACATCCTGCGCCACCCGCAGGGCGAGGCGCGCACCGAAGCCTCGCCGGCGGGGCCGGGAGAGTAAGCCAAGAATGCATGCGAAGCTGCTGACGCTGCCCGGGTTCGCGCTGTTCGGCTGGAACGTGCCGTCCTTCACGCTCCACACCTACGGCGCCCTGCTCGCCATCGCCTTCCTGGCCGGGCTGTGGATCGCCCACCGCGAGGCCAAGCGAACGGGCATGGACGCGGCGCGGATCACCGACATGGCCGTCTACGTCCTGATCGGCGGCCTGATCGGGGCCCGCCTCCTCCTGCTGCTCGTGGACTGGCGGCACTTCGTGGCCAACCCGCGCGAGATGGTGGCGCTCGTCCAGAGCGGCGGCGTGTTCTACGGCGGCCTGCTGGGCGCGCTGCCCGTCGCCTGGTGGTACGTGCGGCGGCACAAGCTGGACCCCTGGCGCTCGGCCGACGTGCTGGCCCCGGGCGTCGTGCTCGGCCAGTCCATCGGCCGGCTGGGCTGCTTCGCCGCGGGCTGCTGCTGGGGACGCGCCACCGACGTGGCCTGGGCGGTGACCTTCACCGACACGTACGTGCAGAAGCAGGTGGGCACTCCCCTCGACCTTCCCCTGCACCCGTCGCAGATCTACGAGTCGCTCCTGTGCCTGGGCATCTTCGTGGTCGTGATGTGGATCGCGCGGCGCAAGCGGTTCCACGGGCAGGTCATGCTCGCCTACGTCGCCCTCTACGCCGCCGGGCGCTTCGTGCTCGAGTACTTCCGCGGCGACGCGGCGCGGGGCACGCTGTTCGGTGGCGCGCTCAGCACCTCCCAGTTCATCGCGATCCTGATGGCGGTGGCGACCGCGCTGCTCTACCCCTACCTCGCCAGGAAACAGCGGATCGAGCCTCCCGCCAAAGCCGCCTGACGCGTCCATGCCGGACGCCCACGCGTTCGTGGTCGAGGCGGAGGCCGACGGCGTCCGCCTCGACGTGTTCCTGGCCCGCCGCCTGCCCGCGCTCAGCCGGGCCCGCATCCAGGCGGTGATCGCGGCGGCCGGCGCGGCGGTCGACGGCCGGACCGCGCGCCCCTCGCACCGCCTGAAGGCCGGCGCTTCGGTGTCGGTCGTCCTGCCCGATCCCGAGCCCGCCGAGCCGGCGCCCGAGGACATCCCGCTGCGCGTCCTCCACGAGGACGCGCACCTGCTGGTCGTGGACAAGCCCGCGGGCCTGGTCGTGCACCCCGGCGCGGGCGCCGCCTCGGGCACGCTCGTGAACGCGCTGCTGCACCACGTGCGCGACCTCTCCGGCATCGGGGGCGTCCTGCGTCCCGGCATCGTGCACCGGCTGGACAAGGGCACCTCGGGCCTCATCCTGGTGGCCAAGGACGACGCGACCCATCGCGCCCTGGCCCGCCAGTTCGCGCAGCGCTCGGTGCGCAAGGAGTACCAGGCGGTGGTGCTGGGCGTGCCCACCCGCGCGCAGGGCGAGATCGACCGTCCCATCGGACGCGATCCCGTCCACCGGCGGCGCAGGGCCGTCGACGCGCCGCGGGCGCGCGCGGCGCGCACGAGCTACGCGACGCGCGAGCGGCTGGACGGCGCGGCGCTGCTGGACGTCCGCATCCACACCGGCCGCACCCACCAGATCCGCGTGCACCTCGCCTGCATCGGGCACCCGGTCGCGGGCGACGACACCTACGGCGGCCGCCGGGCCCCCTCGTCGCGCAGCGCCCGGGCCCGCGAGGCGCTCCACGCGCTCGCGCGGCCCGCGCTGCACGCCGCCCGCCTCTCGTTCGACCACCCCGCGACCGGCGAGGCGATCACGGCCGAGAGCCCCCTGCCGCCCGACCTGACGGCGCTCGTCGAGGCCCTCCGCCCGTGACGGCTTGGTAGACTGCGGCATGCCACACGAGGGATCGCCGCGCGCACGGGTGGTGGGCCACCGCGTGGTCTACGACGGCAAGGTGCTGGCGCTCCACGTGGACGAGGTGGAGGAGCCGGGCGGCGTGCGCGCGACGCGGGAGGTCGTGCGCCAGCGCGGGTCGGTGGCGGCGCTCGCGTTGAGCGCGGACGACCGCGTCGTGCTGGTGCGCCAGTACCGCTACGCGGTGGACGGCGCGCTGTGGGAGCTGCCCGCCGGCCGGCTCGACCCCGGCGAGACGCCCGAGCAGGGCGCGCGGCGCGAGCTGGTCGAGGAGGTGGGCCTCGAGGCGGAAACGATGGAGCCGCTCGCGGTCTTCTACACGACGCCGGGCTTCTGCGACGAGCTGATGCACGTCTTCCGCGCGACCGCGCTGCGCCAGGTGCCGCCCCGTCCCGAGGACGACGAGCGCATCGAGGCCCGCTGGTTCGGGCTCGACGAGGCGATGGGCATGATCGAGCGGGGCGAGATCCGGGAAGGCAAGACGCTGGTGGCGCTGCTGCGCGAGCACGCCCTCCGCGCCGGACGCGGCTGACCCCCGGGTCGCGAAGGGGCGCGTGAGAGTCTCCCGACGCGGCGTGGTCCTGCTCCTGCTGGCGGCGGCCGCGGCCGTGGTCGCGGCCCTCCTGCTCGGCTGGTTCCCGCAGGAGCCCGTGCGCCGGCTGGTCGAGGGCCGGCTGCAGCAGGCGCTGGGCCCCGGCGCGCGCGTCTCCCGGCTGCGCGTGTGGCCGGGGCGGCTGTACGCGGAGATGGAGGGGCTGGTCGTGGACGTGCCGGCCTACCGGCTCGAGGCCCGGACGGCGCGCGTCGCCATCGACCGGCGCACGCTGTTCGGGCCCGTGGTCGCCCTGACCCGCCTCGAGGCGGACGGCGTCACGCTGCTCGTCCGCGGGGATGCTCCCGCCGCGCCGGCCGGCGCCGCCCCGACCACGACCGTCGTGATGGGCCGCGTCCACGTCACGAACGCCAGCGCGCGCTACGAGTCGCAGTCCGTCCGCGGGGCGGTCGCGATCGACGGCGTGACGATCGAGGGCGCGGTCGGCCACGACGCGCTCGAGCTCTCCGCGGCCGGCGGGCGCTGGGAGTCCGACCGCACCGTGGCGCTGGGGCCCACGCGCGCGCGCGTCCGCATCACGCCCACGCTCGACCTGCACGTCGAGTCCTTCGAGACCGGGCTCGCGCGCTCGCGCCTCTCGGCCTCGGGCCCGCTGGGAAACGCGATGCGGCCCCAGCCGGACCTGGCCTGGACGGCGACCCTCGACGTCGCGGAGATCGCGCCGATCGCGGACCTGGGCGACGCCTCGGGCTCGCTGCGGGCCCAGGGCACGCTGCGGACGCCGTCCTCGGGGCTGGCCCTCGTCGCGGACGTCTCCGGCGAGCGCCTCCGCCGGGGCGAGTGGTCCGTGGACACGGTGAAGGGCCACGTCACCCACGAAGGCGGCCGCACGACGGGTGACCTCGACGCCACGCTGCTGGGCGGCGCCGCGACGCTCCAGGCCTCACACGCCGGCGCGTCCCTCCGGGGACGCGTGGTCGCGACGGGGATCGACCTGGCCCGGGTGCGCGCGTCGCCATCGCTGGCGGGACGGGCCTCGGCCACGCTCGACCTCCGCGGCGATCCCGCGGGCACGCTCGAGATCGACGCGCGCGTGACGGCGGAGGGAGCGAGCGGCTCGACGCCGTTCCGTGCCGAGGTCCTGGCGGAGGGCGCGGTCGCCGCGGACGGCTCGCGCATCGACGTCGACTGGGCGGCGTCGGGCGAGGGCGGCGACGCCGACGCGTCGGCCCGCCTGCAGGCCAGCGGCCGGGCCCAGGGCGCGCTGCCACCCGCGGTGACCGGCCACGTGGAGGGCGTGCTGCGCGCGACGCGGACCGGCGAGCTCCCGTTCGAAGCGGACGTGACCTTCGCGAACGGCGCGCTGGACGCCGCGGGCGCGATCCGCGGCCTGGGCGAGCCGCTCACCCTGCGCGCCACCGGCGTGGACGGCCGCTCCGGCCGGATCGAGCTGGCCAGCGAGGGGCTGGCGCTCGATCGCCTGCTGCCCGGCGCGCGCGGCCAGGCGCGCCTCTCCGCCACGGCGAGCGGCCGCTTCGACGCGCCCTCGGGGCACGCGTCGATCCAGCTCGAGGATGCCGTCTGGCGCGGCATCGCCCTCGGTCCGGCGACGGCCGAGCTCACCGCGAAGGACGGCGCGGCAACGATCGAGCTGCACGTGCCCGAGTGGAACCTGTCGGGCCACGCCGACGTCGCGGCGGACCGGGCGCGGACGCTGCGCGGACGCGTCGACCTGGCGGCGACGCCGCTGGACCGGCTGGGTCCGTTGCTTCCCGAGGGACCGGCGCTCGAGGGTGCGGTCACCGCGGCCATCGACCTCGACGTGCCGCTGACGCGTCCGTCCGGTGCGGACGTGCGCATCGAGGTCGCGGAGGCGCAGGTCGCGCGTGGCGCCTTGCGCGTGCGCAACCGTGGCCCCGTTCGCCTCGCCTGGCGCGAAGGCCGCGTGGAGGTCGAACGTCTCGAGGTGGAGGGCGAAGGCTTCGCCGCGCGGGCCGCGGGCCGCCTGGGCGTGGCCGCGACCGAGCCGCTCGACCTGCAGGTCTCCGCCGAGACGGAGCTGGACGCGCTTCCCATCCCGGAGGGCTGGACGGTGGCGGGGCGCGTCGCGGCGGAGCTGGACGTGGGCGGCACGCGCCTCCGGCCGCTCGTGACCGGGGACGTCACCTTCGACGACGCGGGCTTCTCGGGCCCCTCCCTGCCGCCCTTCTCGATCGCCCAGGGCCGGGTGGAGCTGGCTGGCGAGTCGCTGCTGCTGCCGGACCTGCCGATCGATGTGGCCGGCGGCCGCGTGGTCCTGTCGGGCACCCTGCCGCTGGCGGCGGCGCTGCCCGCGGCCCGCGACCGCTCCGACCGCCTGGCCCCGGATGAGGCGGCGGACGTGCGCGCGGCCTGGAAGGGCGTGCGCGTCGAGGAGTGGCCGCAGGGCGGGGGCGACACGCGACTGGCGGGCGTGCTGGAGGGCACGCTCGCCGTGACGGGCGGGCTCGCCTCGCTGCGCGAGGTGCGCGCCAGGCTCGAGGTGCCGGCCACCTCGCTCCACGTCGAGGAGATCCGCTTCCAGGTCGACCCGTTCGCGGCCGTGCTCGCGGACGGCCGCGTGGAGCTCGATGCGCTGCAGGTGGGAGCGGCCGACTCGGTCGTCCGCTTGTCGGGCGCCGCCGACCTCGCGCGCCGACGGATCGAGGCCGCGGCGCTGGGCTCGCTGAACCTGCGGGCCGTGTCGCCCTTCGTGCCCGAGGCGGCGCTGTTCGGCACGGCCGAGGTGGACGTCTCGGCCAGCGGCGACTGGAGCGCGCCCGAGGTGCACGGCGACGTGACGGTCGAGGACGCGAGCCTGCGCCTGCGGCTGCTCCCCCAGGCCGTGACGTCGCTCGCCGCGCGCATCGTCTTCGACGGCGACTCGCTGCGCGTCCCCTCCGCCTCCGCGGTGATGGGCGGCGGCGAGCTGGCGCTCTCGGGGGACGCGCGCCTGCGGGGCGGGCTCGCGGATGCGCGCTTCACGATCACCGGCCGCGACATCACGCTGTCGTACCCGCCGGGCCTGCGCAGCCGGCTGGACGCGGACCTCACGCTGACGGGCGGGCCCGAGGCCTACAAGCTGGCCGGCGACGTGCGGGCGGTGCGCGGCCTGTTCGACCTCGACATCGTGTTCGAGCAGAGCCTGCAGGCCCCGAAGACGGTCGCCTCCGATTCGGCCGCGCTGCGGAAGTTCGGCCTGGACCTGCGCGTCGAGGTCCAGAACCCGATCCAGGTGCGGAACAACATGACCGACCTCACGGCCACCGGCACCCTGCACGTGCGCGGCGACATGAACGCGCCGGCCCCGGTGGGGAACCTGGACATCGAGACCGCGGGCAAGGTGTACCTGAGCGGACGCGCGTTCGAGATCGCGAGCGGGCGCCTCACGTACCGGGGCAACTGGAACCCGACCGTCGAGATCGAGGCCACGGACCTCATCAGCGGCTCCGACGCCAACAACCTGACGACGGAGTACGAGGTCACCGTTCGCCTGGTCGGATCGCTCGACCGGCCGGGCCTCGTGATGTCCTCCGATCCGCCCCTCTCGGAAGGGCAGATCGTGAGCCTGATCGCCACCGGCCGCACCGACGGCGGCGGATCCGCGCTCAAGGTCGCCGTGGGCGGCCAGGCCGCGATGCTGCTGGCCGGGCGCCTCACGCGCCGCGTGCGCGAGCTGGGCCTGGACGAGGTGTCGGTGCAGCCGGAGCTGGTGGCGCGCGAGGAGGGCAACGAGACGGGCGCGCGCTTCACCTTCGGCAAGCGCCTCACGCAGCGCCTCGAGCTCATCTACTCGCTCAGCCTGCAGGATCCCGAGGCGCGCTTCATCCTGCTGGAAGCGCGTCCGGGCCGGGGGGTCATCGTCCGCGGGCAGCGCAACGACGCCGGCACGCTGGCGGCCAGCGTGGGGCAGCGCTTCCAGTTCGGCGGCCCGCCGCGGCGGCGGCCCGCCTCGGTGGAGCGCCGCGTGCGCCTGACCGCCGTGACCTTCGAGGGCGAGCAGCCGGTGCCGAACGACGAGCTGGCCCGGCTCGCGGACGTGCGGGCCGGGCAGCGCAAGACCGTGTGGGACCTGCAGGACGCCGCCGACCGGCTGCGGGCGCGGCTGATCGAGCGCGGGTACATCGAGGCGGAGGCGGGAGCGCGGCTGGACGAGGGCGTCGCCGTCTTCCGCGTGCGCACCGGCGCCCGCTACGACTGGCGGGTCGAGGGCATGGCCGACCCTCCCGACCTGGCGAAGACCATCCGCGAGTCGCTCTTCGAGGAGGAGGCGATCCAGCGCGGCGAGGACGCGGTCCTGCGCGTGCTGCACGAGCGGGGCCACCTGCGCGCCCGCGCGACCGCGCGCGCGGAGCCATCGGACGGCCGGCGCACGCTCGTGTTCGCCGCGGAGCCCGGACCGCGCTACCAGCCCGTGCAGGTGGAGTTCCCCGGCGCACAGGCGCTCTCCGCGAAGCACCTGCTGGGCGAAGCGGGAGGCGCGGGTCGCCTCGTCTCGGAGCCGGGCGCCGCCCGGCAGGCGATCGAGGACGCGTACCACGGCGCGTTCCACCTCACGGCCCAGGTGGATCCGCCGCAGGTGGCCGAGGTTCCGCCGAACGGCCTGCGCGTCACGGTGGCGGTGCGCGAGGGCCCGCGCGCGAGCGTGGGCGCGGTGCGATTCGAAGGGGTCACGCGCCCGGTCGCCGACCTCGAGCGCGCCGTGGCCCTCCAGCCGGGGGCGCCGTACGAGCCCGAGGCGGCCCTGGCCGCGACCGAGCGGCTGCGCGAGCACTACTTCCGGCTGGGCCACGGCGACGTGCGCGTGCAGGCGGCGGCGGTCCCCAGCGGCGCTCAGGTCGACGTGGTGTTCACGGTCGAGGAGGGGCGGCGGGCGGTGCTCGGCCGCATCGTCATCCAGGGCCTGCGCGTCACGCGCGAGTCGCTGGTCCGCCGGCAGATCCGACTGCGGCCGGGCTCGCCCCTCGACCCGCGCCGGCTCGCCAACCTGGAGCGTCGGCTGCTCGACATGCGGCTCTTCTCGCGCGTGGTGACCACGGTCTCGGACGAGGACCCGGCGACGCTCACGATCGCGCTCGAGGAGGACGACCGCTTCTTCGGGCGCTACGCGCTCTCCTACGAGCAGGAGCGGATCCAGCCGGGCGACGAGACCCCGAGCTTCCTGGAGCGGAGCACCGCCGAGGTGGACGTGGAGATGCGCAACCTCCTGGGCTGGGGCGCCAGCGCGGGCGCGCGCGGCCGGGTGGGCGCGGACGTGCGCGACGCGAGCGCGTCGATCGCGATCCCGTCGCTGCCCTTCCTCGGGAACTTCACGGGCAACGTGTTCCGGATCCAGGAGGACATCGCGATCACGCCCGACGCCGTGACCGGGGAGAAGCGGGAGAGCCAGCGGACGCAGGACGGTTTCGAGGTCTCCTTCACCCGCCGCCTGCCGCGCCGGACGGACCTGCTCTACGGCTACCGCTTCGAGGACTCGGAGGTGGTCTCCCCCGACTTCATCGAGCCGCAGTCCGCGCGTACCGCGGTGCTGCGCGGCTCCGTGCTGCGCGACACCCGCGACAGCATCCTCGACTCGCGCACCGGGCGGTTCCTGAGCGTGAGCCTGGACTACGCGCCCGACTTCCTGCGCGGCGACTTCACGTTCGTGAAGGGCCTGGCCCAGGCGTTCCTGGCCCGGCCGCTCGGAGCCTCGATCACCTGGGCGCAGGGCTATCGGCTCGGGCTGGGCACCGGGCTCAAGGGACAGAGCATCCGCTCGACCGAGCGCTTCCGCGCCGGCGGCGCCAACTCCATCCGGGGGTTCGAGACGGACACCGTCGGGCCGTTCGACGCGCTCACGAAATCGTTCGCGGGGGGCGAGGCGGTCGTGATCGTCAACGAGGAGCTGCGCTTCCGGCACCGCAGCGGCTTCGGCGCGGCCGTCTTCTACGACGGCGGCAACGTGTTCGCGACGGTCGACGACGTGAGCTTCGACTGGCTCCACACGCTGGGCCTGGGCCTGCGCTGGGACTCCCCCATCGGCCTGCTGCGGCTGGACCTGGGCCTGCCGCTCAACCCCCGGACGCTGCCGTTCGACGCCGAGGGGCCGCCGCGCAAGGAGTCCGGCTACCAGATCTTCTTCAGCTTCGGCCAGGCCTTCTAGGCCGCACGCGCCAGGGCCACCGGCCGGCGGGCCATCCAGGCGCGAACGGACAGGCCGATGAGGGTCACGCCCACCGCGACCAGCAACCGTGGGACCGGCTGGCGGACCTCGGGAAGCACCGTTCCCAGTCCGATCGTGAGGAAGGAGTCGTGAGTCGCAATGAAGTTCAGCATGGCGCCGTTCATGTGGTGAGCGAGCCACCAGCGGGCATCCCGCACCGGCGCCAGGGCGAGCCTCCACATGTTGGCGCCGAATCCCACGCCCAGGAGCGAGAGGAACATCATCAGGGGACGGCCGCGAACGACCCCCAGGCCGAACAGCGCCACGCCGGCGGCGATCAGCCACGTGGCGAGCCCGCGGTACATGCCTCCCAGCAGGCTGGTGGGCTCACGCCGCCGCCGGATCGAGAACCACGTCAGCCAGGACGCCGTGCCGACCAGGGAGATGAGGAACGCGTAGAAGACGGCGAAGCCCGGGTCGCCCTGAAGGAGCTTTCCCGCGACCAGCAACGTGGCGAAGGCCATCACAGCGAGCAACGAGATGAGGTACACCTTCCCGGCCTTCCGGTGGACGTCGCCCCCCTTGCGCGCGAGCGCCGCCACCCAGAAGGAGACCAGCGCGCTGACTCCCACGGCACCGTGGAGCGCGACTCCCAGCTCGAACACTCTCATCTCGCACCTCCCTGCTCGTCTGCTCGACGGGCTTCGCAGGAAGGTGCGTCCAGGGGCTGCCCATCCGCCAGATCAGGAACTGACGAGTTCCTGTCCGGGCGGTGGGGTCAGGACGGCGGGAGGGCCCGCTCGCGATGCCACAGGGACCGCGCGAGGCGCTCGATCCCCCGCGCCAGGTGGTGGCGGTAGGTGCTGAACGGGAGGCCCAGGCGCTGCGCGGCCAGCTCCTGCGTGGGCAGCGGCTCGATGTAGGTGTGGAGCACCGCGCGATGGAGCTTGGCGTCGCGCGGATGCGCGCGCAGCTCGTCGAGCGCCGCGCGGATCAGCTCCCGCAGGCGCGCCGAACGCGCGGCGGCGTCCGGCAACGCGCGCAGCAGGCGGGCCGACCTCAGCGGACCGTTCGCGAGCGCGTCGGGGCGCGTGAAGTCCCGCAGCGCCTGGCGGACGGCCTCGGCGAACTCGGCCGGGCCGAGACTCCCCGTCGCGCCCGTGGCCGGATCGGCGGCGAAGGGCATCGCCGGGCGCACGCCCATCACCCAGTCCTCAGGGGACTCGACCCGCCAGTCGTGCGCGAAGACGCCGTAGGCTCGCCCGCCGACCTCGAAGTCCGCCGCGGGCACGCGCGGGAAGTTCACGCCCTCGAAGTGCGGCGCCCAGAACGCCGGATCCGCCATGGCGACGAAGTTCCAGGCGATCCCGGGGCGCGTCAGGCAGTGCGACACGACGTGCATCGCGGTGAGGTTGATGGCCGCGGTGACGCCCTGGTACTCCTCCGCGTGCATCCACCAGCGCAGGTGGACGACGCTCTCGCCCTTCGCGACGGGACCGTGCGCCTCCACGAACGCGCGGGCGCGAGCGACCGCCGGGTCGGGCGGCTCGGACGGCGCGGCCTCCGCCAGCTCGAGCAGCGCCAGGAAGCCGGCCCGCTCGTCCTCGCTTCCGCGGAAGACACGGAACGCCGACGGCTGCGCGCGCCACCACAGCCGCGCGAGCTCCGCCGAGGCGGGCCCCTCGTGCCGCTCCACGAGCCGGAGGACGAAGTCCTCGTCGCCCGCCTCGGCCCGGTCGAGCCTGGCTTCGTCCATCGCGCTCCAGTCGAAGAAGCCCGCGTTCGTGGGACGCATGCGCGTGACGTAGAGCGCGTCCATGTGCAGCGCCTGCCTGTCCCGGCCCTGCGCCCCAGCGGCCTGCGCCTGGAGTGCGCCATAGATGCGCCGCCAGAGCCGTCCCAGCGCGGCGGCGTCGCGCCACCGCGCGTCCGCCAGGAGGACCTCGCGCACCAGGTCGTGCGGGAACAGGCCCCGGGGCCCGCTCTCGACGAAGGACTGGCGGCGCAGCCACTCGAACGCAGCCTCCCCCCTCTCGCGGCCGGACAGCTCGACCAGCAGTGGCAGCCGCGTCACGCGAGCGATGGCGCACGCGTCGAGCGCGTCGCGCTGCCACGTCTCCGGGATGGCGTCGAGGAACAACGCCGACAGGTGGCGCACCACCTCCGGCGCGTCGGCGGGGTCGAAGGCCCCGGGCGCCGCGCGCTGTCGGAGCAGGTCCGCGACCAGCGCGAGCGCCAGCGGGTGGCCCCGCGTGAACTCGAGGACCGGTCCGTGCGCGGCCGGGTCGACGCCGCGCGACAGCAGCAGGTCCACGGCATCGGGAGCCTCCAGGTTGCGCAGCGGCACGAAGCGCGCCAGGGCGGACCACGCGGCATCCGTCGTCCAGGGACTGGAGGGCGCCTCGCGCCCCGCGAGCACGACCTGCACGTGTGCGGGCCACGCAGGCAGGATCGTCTCGCGCAGCCAGGAGTCGAGGGGCGCGAGCATCTCGTACGTGTCGACCAGGACGACCGCGCCGGCGGGCGGGATCGGCCCCTGGGCGCCCTGCGCCACCAGCGCTTCCTCGAGCGCGCGCGCGAACGCGTCAGGCGTCGGCGGCACGTCGCGGCCGTCCAGCCGGACGACGCACGGCCGCTGCTCACGCGCGATGCGCTCCAGCTCGCGGAGGAGGCTCGTCTTGCCGACCCCCCCGGGGCCGTGGATGAAGAGGACCGTGAACGGCGGCGCCGCGGCGGACAGCGCCGAGCGGAAGAGGTCCCGCTCGGCGGTCCGGCCGACGAACCCGGTCTCGCGAGCGGCCGCCAGGCGATCGGCGATCCTCGGCGTCTCGACGGCACCGGAGCGCTCCCCTCGCATCGCCTTCGCATTGTCGCTCCCGCGGTGGCGCGCGAACAGTGCCTTTGGTCCGCCGACTTTCGGGGGGGCTTCGTGTCCACAGGGACACGCGCCCGGCCCCGCCGGACACGTCGGAGGCACAGGCCACAGCGCCTGATGCCAGTGGATCAGGGACTTGCGCCGACGGCCGGGCGGGCATCCGGCTTGCCTGTGGCTGCGCCAGGGAGGTGCGCATGAGCGCGGTGCGGCTGCTGGCGGTGGGGTTCATCGTTCTGTGCACGTCGGTCGCCTGGTTCACGCTGGGCGCGACGGTTGTCAACCGGACCGGCGAGTCCGACGCCGCACTCGGGCAGGAGGTCGCGAAGCTGTGGGGCGGCCAGCACCAGCAGGTCGCTCCGCACGTGGTGGTCGAACGGCCGCGCAAGGACGTCCAGGAGACGCTCGAGAAGGACGACCAGGGGCGCGTGATCACGCGGCGGGTCACGAAGGACGTCGTCGACTCGGTGCCTGTCCCGCTCGACCAGAGCCGCGTGCGCGTCGCGATCGACCTCGAGCCGCGGCGCAAGGGGCTGCTGTGGTACGACACCTACGGCGTGACCTTCCACGCCTCGTATCGGCTCCACAACCCCGACCCCGCCGAGCGCAAGCTGGTCGTCGGCTTCAGGTTCCCCTCGAGCGAGGGGCTGTACGACGACTTCGCGTTCCGCCTGGGTGGTGCCGAGATCGCTCCCGGCACGGACCTCTCGCAGGGCGTGACGGCGCCGATCGTGCTGCCTCCAGGGGGCGAGACGTCGCTCGAGGTGGGCTATCGCTCGCGGGGCCTCGGCCCCTGGACCTATGCGTTCGCGCCCAGCGGCGTCAGCCAGGTGCGCGACTTCCAGCTCGACCTCGACACCGGCTTCCACGACGTCGACTTCCCCGCCGGCAGCCTCTCGCCGACCGCGCACGGGCCGCGCGACGGCGGGCACGCGTCGAGCTGGCGCTTCACCAGCCTCGTCACCGGCCAGACGATCGGCATGGATCCGCCCGACCGTCTCCACCCCGGCCCGCTGGCCGCGCGCATCACGTTCTTCGCGCCCGTGTCGCTGCTGTTCTTCGTGACCGTGATGGTCATCCTGGGCGTGCTGCGCGGGCAGAGCCTGCATCCCATGAACTTCTTCTTCCTGGCCGCTGCGTTCTTCGCGTTCCACCTCCTGCTCGCGTACCTGGTGGACCACGTGGACGTGCACGTCGCGTTCGCCGCCGCGTCCGCGGTCAGCATCTTCCTGGTCGTGAGCTACCTGCGCGTGGTGGCGGGGCTGCGCACGGCCCTGGTGGAGGCGGGCGCCGCCCAGCTCGTCTTCCTGGTGCTCTTCGGCTACGCGTTCTTCTTCGAGGGCTTCACGGGCCTCACGGTCACGGTGGGCGCGATCCTCACGCTGTTCGTGCTGATGCAGATGACGGCGCGGGTCGACTGGAGCGCGGTCTTCGCTCGCACGGCACGGACCTGACCGCGATCAGAACAGCTTGGCCTTCACGACGATCGTGTCGCCGGGCCGGATGCGCTCGTCCAGCTTCATCTTGAAGGTCGCGCTGACGCCGTCCACGTCGCGCACGACCCGCGCGTTCTTGGTGGACGCGTCGGGGGTGAACCCGCCCGCCAGCGCGATGGCCTGGCGGATGGTGAGGCCGGACGTGAACGGGAACGCGCCGGGGTTGCGTACCTCGCCCGAAACGAAGATGCGCGTGGCCTCGGGCACGAACACGGTGTCGTTGGCCTTGAGGCGCAGGTTCTTCTCGAGGCGCCCCGCGCGGAGCTCACGCATGTCCACGCGCAGGACCTCGGCCTCGGCGGGACTCGAGACGTCCTCGGGGAGGACCGGCTTGTCGACCTGGCGCTTCGGGCGCACCACGACCACCTCGGTCCCCGCGTTGGGCGAGAGCGGGCCCGCGCGGGCCAGGATCTCGACGACGGTCGCGTCGCCCGCGAGCGGGTAGGGCCCGGGACGCGTGACCTCACCGACCGCGAACACGACCTGGCTGCGGAAGTCCTGCACCACGACGCTGACCTTCGGATCGCGGATCAGGCCCTTGCCCAGACGGTCGGCGATGTGCTCGGCCAGCTCCGCCGGCGTGGCGCGCACCACCTGGATCGTGCCCAGCAGCGGGAACACGAAGCTGCCGTCGGGCTGGATGGTGATGGTCTGCGTGAGGTCCTCGTGGCCGTACACCGTCACCCGCAGCACGTCGCCGGGACCCACGCGGTAGTCCTGGCCGGCGGCACCGGCCGGGCGGACGTCGCCGGCCGCGGGCGGCGGCGCGGGCGCCGGAGGTGCGCCGGCCGGAGCCTGTGCGGACGCCAGGGCGAGCATCAGGATGCACAGCATCTCGAACCTCCCGATCAGGGCGACACGCCGGTCCAGGGGACCGAGACGTTCCCGAACACGCGGTTGCGCACGCAGCCGGGCCCGATGGTGATGTCGGCGCGGGTCTGAGGGCCCAGGCGGCAGACGTTCTGCGTCACCAGGTTGTCGTTGGACGACGCCACCAGCTCGATCGCGTCGTAGCGCTTCGAGGTCTCGGCTCCGGCGCCCGCGACCTGGTTCCCGCGCACCTCGCTCTCGGTGACGCTCCGCAGGAGGATGCCGCGCTGGCCGGCGTCCTCCACGCGGTTGTCCGAGATCTCGACCCGCGACACCAGCTGCGCCGCGATTCCCGAGCCGGCCGCGCGGCGCACGAGGTTCTGCCTCACCACGCACGCGCCGGCCAGCAGCCCGCGGAGCCCGCGGCAGATGATGCCGTCCCCGTCCTCCCCGGACGCGGCGTCGCCGGTGGTGCCGGTGCCGGTCAGGATGTTGCCCCGGATCTCGACCTCGGTCGCGCCCGCGCTCACGATCCCGCGGAAGTTGTCCTCCAGCACGTTGTCGGCCACGACCGCGCGCGAGGTCTCCTCGCCCAGCGCGATGCCGGACCGCACGCGCCCCCGGTGGCCGCTCACCCGGTTGCGCCGGATCGTCACCCCGGACACGGCCGACGCCACGATACCGTGCTCGTTGCCGGCCACGACGTTGTCCTCGACGGTCGCGTCCGAGACCGACACGCCCAGCGCGCGGTGGATGTAGATGCCGATGCCCGCGTTGTCCGCGAAGGTCGAGCGCGTGATGCGGACCTGCCGCACCTCCCCGCCGGCGTTGGGCTCGCAGTTGACGCCGGCCTGGGGCGACTGGCCGCGGCTGCCACGGAACGCGCTGTTCTCGATGGTCAGCTCGGCGACCGCCGGGGCGGCCAGGCCGGTCCGCCGGTTGTTCTCGGCGGTCACGTTGCGCACCTGCACGCGGCGGCAGCCGCGGTTGCCCGTGAGCAGGATCCCGTCGAAGAAGAAGTCGCGGAAGGTCGTGCCCTCGATCACCAGGTCGTCCGCGTCGCTGGCCAGGATGCCGACGCCCCACTGCGGCGCGCCCACGCGGCTGCCCACCAGCGTGCCGCCGCGGATGGTCACGTTGCGCCGGCCCGACACCTCGATCAGGCGGCAGCGCGCGCCGTTGACGTTGGGTCCGGTGAGCGTCGCGTCGCCCAGCTCGAGGCGCAGGTCGTCCTTGAGCACCAGCCCGCGGTCGCTCGCGATGCGGTAGGTGCCGGGCGGGATGCGCACCGTCCCCCCGGGGGGCGCGGCGTCGATCGCGGCCTGCAGCGCCGCCGTGTCGTCGGTCTGTCCGTCGCCCACGGCGCCGAAGGAAGCCGGCGAGACGTCGTCCGCCCCGCCGGGCCCGGTCGAGCTCGAGGAGCCGCAGGCACACGCGGCCAGCGCCACCGCCAGCATCGCGCGCACCCCCGGCCGCCTCATCGCGCGGCGCCGTCCACGCGCACCGGGTGCACCAGCGACACGCGGGTGCGCCGCCGCGTGCGCGGAGTGGCCAGCAGGGTCTCGACGACGCGGGCGCGGTCCTCGTCCCGGAGCGAGGATCCGCTGGGCAGGCACAGGCCGCGCCGGAACAGCCGATCGGCCACGCCGCCGCCCACGACGCGGCAATGCGCGAAGAGCGGCTGGCGGTGCATCGGCTTCCAGACCGGTCGCGCCTCGATGTCCGCGCCCTCCAGGTGGCGTCGGATCTCGTCGGCGTCGGCCCCGAACGCCTCCGGGTCGACCAGGATCACGCTGAGCCAGCGGGACGCCTCGCCGTAGGGCGCCTCCGGCATGAACGCGATCCCGGGCACGGCGCCCAGCGCCTGCTGGTAGAACGCGAAGGTCTCGCGGCGCGCGGCCACGCGCTCCTCGAGGCGCCGCAGCTGGCCGCGGCCGATGGCGGCCAGCACGTTGCTCAGGCGGTAGTTGAAGCCGACCACCTCGTGCTCGTAGTGCGCGGCGGGCGTGCGCGCCTGGCTGGCCAGGAAGCGGACCGTCGACGCCTCCGACCCGTCGGCGGTCACCAGCATGCCTCCCCCGGAGGTCGTGATGATCTTGTTCCCGTTGAACGAGAAGATGCCGAACCGTCCGAACGTGCCCGGGCTGCGTCCGCGGTAGCGCGCGCCCAGCGCCTCGGCCGCGTCCTCCACCAGCGGCACGCCGTGCCGCTCGCATGCGGCGAGGATCGGGTCGATGTCGGCGCTCTGGCCGTAGAGATGCACGACCACCACCGCCCGCGGCAGGCGGCCCGCGCGCGACGCGCGGTCCAGCTCGTCGGCGAGCAGGTCGGGGTCCATGTTCCAGCTGGTCTCGTCGGAGTCGATGAAGACCGGCGTCCCGCCCTGGTACAGGATCGGGTTCGCGCTGGCGACGAAGGTGAGGGTCGAGCAGAAGACGGTGTCGCCCAGCTTCACCCCCAGGCGACGCAGCGCGAGGTGCAGCGCCGCGGTGCCCGAGGACAGCGCCGCCGAGTGGGGCGCTCCCACCGCGCGCGAGAACTCCGCCTCGAACGCGTCGACGTGGGGCCCCAGCGGCGCGATCCAGTTGGACGCGAACGCCTCGCGCACGAGCGCCCACTCGTCGTCGCCCAGGTGCGGCGGCGACAGGTAGATGCGGCTCCCGGGCACGGGCCTCTGGCGCGCGGGGACGCCCATCGCCGTCACGCGGTCCGGCAACGACTCGACCATCACCGCGCCCGCGCCCAGGGTGGTCCACGCTCCCACGGACAGGCCCGGCAGCAGCACCGCCCCCAGTCCGAGGTGGGTGCCCTCCCCGACCGTCACGCCGCCGCCCAGCGTGGCGCGCGGCGACACGTGCACGTAGTCCCCCAGCCGGCAGTCGTGCTCGACCACCGCGGCGCTGTTGACGATGCAGCCGCGGCCGATCTCGGCGTCGGCGTGGACGACCGCCATGGGACCCACGTACGTGCCGTCGCCCAGGCGCGCCGTACGGGCCACGACCGCGCTGGGATGCACGACGGTCGCGATGCGCTTCCCGTCGAGGCCGCGCATGGCCTCGGAGCGCGCCCGGTTGTCCCCGACGCCGAGCGCGATCGACGCGTCCGCGTCGAGCGCGTCGGGCGAGCCGTGGATGGGCACGCCGTCCCACTCGGTGCCCCATCGGGACCGGTCGTGGTCCACGAAGCCGCGGAAGTCGAAGGCGCCGCAGGCGCGGGCCGCCTCGGCCACGACCTTGCCGTGCCCGCCCGCGCCCAGCACGAACAGGGGCGTACGGGTGCTCACGGGCTCACCACGCTGCCCCGGAACTCAGGCATCGAGTCCGACCCCGCCGCGGTGATCCCGCGCCGCGACAGCACGGTCCACAGCGTCCGGGCCAGTATCTGCGCGTCCAGGGCGAGCGACCAGTGGTCCACGTACCAGACGTCGAGCGCCAGCCGCTCGTCCCAGGAGACCGCGTTGCGCCCGTGCACCTGCGCCCAGCCGGTGAGGCCCGGCCGGACCTCGTGCCGCCGCGACTGCTCGGGGGTGTACCGGTCGAGGTACTGCGTGAGCAGCGGGCGGGGCCCCACCAGGCTCATCTCCCCGCGCACGACATTCCACAGCTCCGGCAGCTCGTCCAGGCTGCACGAGCGCAGGAAGCGACCCAGGCGCGTCAGCCGCTCGCCGTCGCCGCCGGCACCCACGCGCATCGTCCGGAACTTCACCAGCACGAACGGCCGGGCCCCCAGGCCGGGCCTCGTCTGGCGGAAGAGGACCGGCCGGCCGAGGCCGGTGCGCACCGCGACGGCGACCAGCGCCAGGACCGGCGCGGCCAGGACCAGCGCGGCCGCGGCGATGGCGCGGTCGGCCACGGCCTTCACGGCGCGGGCGAAGCGATGGCGCTCAACGGCTGGCGGCATGGGCCTCCTCGTGGTGCGCGGGCGGAGGAACGGCGTGGGCCAGACCCTTCTCGCGGAGCAGGCGCTCGTACTCGGCCAGGACGCGGCCGAACACGCGCCGCTCGTCGAACTCCTGGAGGGCGCGCCGGCGTCCTTCCTCGCCCAGGCGGCGGGCGTGCAGCGGGTCGGTCAGCAGCGACAGGATCGCGTGGGCCAGGGCGGGCACGTCGCGCGGCGGGACCAGCAGCCCGTTGCGCTCGTGCGCGACCGCCTGGCGGCATCCCCGCACGTCGCTGACGACGCAGGGGACCTTCATGGCCGAGGCCTCGAGCGGCGCGCGCGGGAACCCCTCGCGGTGGGAGGGCAGCACGAAGACGTCCATCGCCTGGTACAGCTCCGGCATGTCCTGGCGCACGCCGGTGAACACGCACGCGCCGGCCACGCCCTTGGCCTGCGCGACGTCCGGCGTCAGCCGGTCCGCCTTCTCGAGGTCGGTGCCTCCCACCAGCAGGAAACGCACCTCGGGAAAGCGCTCGATCACGATCCGCGCGGCATCCAGCAGCTCGGGCACGCCCTTCTCCGCCACCAGCCGGCCCACGAAGCCGACCACCGGCACGTCGGCGGGAATGCCGAGCGACGCGCGCGTGCGGTGCCGCGTCTGCGGCGTGAAGCGCGCGGGATCGAACCGCTTCACGTCGATGCCGTTGCCCAGGTGGCGGATCTGGCCGGGACGCGCGATGCCGAGGTCGAGCGCGGTGCGGACGTCCTCGTCGTTCTGCGACAGGATGACGTCCGAGCAGCGGGCGGCCAGCCGCTCGAGCGCCACGTAGAACCGCCGGACCGCCGGACGCATGCGGTCGTGGAAGTAGAACCCGTGCAGCGTGTTCACCACCACCGGCACGCCGGCCAGGCGCGCGGCGACCTGGCCCAGGAGGCCCGGCTTGGGGTTGTGCGTGTGCACGATGGTGAACCGGCGCCGCCGCATCAGCCGGAACAGGCGGACGAGCGCGACCAGGTCGCGCCCGGGCGTGAGGCGGCGGGACATGGGCACGGCCGCGTGCTCGATGCCCCGCGCCGTGAGCGCGGGCACGTCGGGGCCCGGCGAGGAGATGCCGGTGACCGCGTATCCTTCCCCGCGGATCGCCTGCAGCTGGTTCAGCAGCAGGTAGCGCAGCGACAGGTCCGCGGTCGTGACGTGCGCGACCGCCGCCGGACCGCCCTGGTGGTCCCGGCCTCCGGCCCGCGCCAGCGCCTGGTGGAACGCCGCCAGGTGGCCGTCCACCATGACCGACACGTCGTGCCGCTCCTGCACGTACCGGCGCCCCGCGCTCCCCAGCCGCGCCCGCAGGGCCTCGTCGTCCAGCAGCCGGGAGAGCGCGGCCGCGAGGCCAGGGGCGTCGCCCGGCTGCACCAGCAGGCCGGTGCGGCCGTCCTGCACCACCTCGCTCACGCCGCCCACGCGCGAGGCGACGACGGGGACGCCGGCCCGCATGGCCTCGAGCAGCGAGGTCGGCATGCCCTCGCGGTGGAGCGTCGGCAGCGCGACGATCGTGGCGCGCTCGAGGTAGGGCCCCACGTCGTCCGAGAAGCCCACCGCCTCGTAGGTGTCCGCGAGCCCCGCGGCGTCCGCGTGCGCGAAGAACCGCCCCCGCGTGAAGTCGCGGCCCACGAGCGTCGCGCGCAGGTCCGGGAAGCGCGCGCGCAGCAGACGGACCGCCTCCAGCAGCACCCCCTGCCCCTTGTTCGGCGTGATGTTGCCGATGCACACGATCGACGCGGGCTGCGCCACCCGCCGCGGGACGTCGGCCGTGCGCCGGCCGGCGATGCCGTTGGGCACGACGAACACGGGGGGCGCCCCCTCGCCGAGCGTTCGCTGCAGGTTGCCCCCGGCGAAGTCGGAGTTGGCCACGTAGGCCTGGACCAGGAAGCGGTCCAGCGCCCGCGCCAGGCGGTCGCTGCGCCGGTTGGCCGAGGACCGCTCCGCGGCCACCACGCAGCGCACGCCGGCCAGCCGGGCCACGAGCGTCCAGGGGATCGTGCGGACGCGCCCGAACACGTAGAGCACGTCCGGCCGGTGGCGCCGGAGCAGGCGCAGCAGCCCCGTCATGTCGGCCGGCGTCAGGCCGTGGTACGGAACGCCCAGCACGCCGCTCGCCTGCCGCAGCTCCGCGTTCTCGGGCGCGAGCACGACGATGCGGCAGTCGAGCCGGTCCGGGTGGGTCTGCTCGATGAGCCGCAGCATCGAGCGCTCCGCGCCGCCGATGGCGCGGGCGGCGAACGCGAACGCGACGCGCAGCGGGGCGCTCATGCGGCGCTCCGCCGCGGCAGCCCGGCCGCGAACTCCAGCACGCGCCCCGCGTGCACCGCACGGTCGAAGGCGCGCGCGCCGGCCTCGCGGCCCCGCAGCCCGATCTCCGCGCCCCGGTCGGGACGCGCGACGATCTCGGCCACCGCTCCCGCCACCCGCATCGGGTCCCGCGGGTGCAGCAGGACGGCGTCGCGCCCGTGGCGCAGGTAGCGCCCGACGTCGCCCACGTCGGACACGAACACCGGCCGGCCGTGGCGGAGGTACTCGACCAGGCGCGTGGGGAACGACAGCTCCTCGGTGCGCGCGTCGCGCCGCGTCAGCAGCAGCCCGTCGGAGGACGCGAGCGTGCCCTGCAGCGCCTCGTCGCTCAGCGACCCGCGGAACCGCACGTGCGCCGCCAGCGTCGGGTCGGCGTCGCACTCCGCGCGGAACCGGCGGCCCTGGGCCGTCCCGTCGTAGTGGCCGATGACGTCCAGCACGACGGGCGCCCGCTGGCGGGCCAGCACCCGCATCGCGTCCAGCAGGACCCTTGGCGCGTCCCGCTCGTGGAGCGCGCCCACGTACGCCAGGCGGAACTCCGGGTTGCCGGTGACGGCCACGGGCGGCGGCTCGGGCCAGGCCTCGATGGACGGCACGACCAGCGTGTGCGCGCAGCCGAGCGACCGGTAGAGCGTCTGCAGCGCCTCCGAGATGACCGTGATGCCGTCGAACAGCCGCGGCGTCGCCCGCGCTCCCGCCACGAAGTCCCAGTAGAGGAGATTGAGCCGCCGGCGCCGCATCTGCTCGCTGGCCTCGACCACGTCGAGCAGCACCGTCACGCCGCGCGAGCGGCACAAGCGCGCCAGCGGGGCGATCCGCAGGAGGCTGCGGTCGTACACGATCACGAGGTCGCACTCGCCGCGCTCGACGCGCTCGGCCAGCAGCCGTCGCGCGCCGGGGATCGATCCGTACAGCCCGGCGAACCAGCGGGCCTTGTCGACCAGCCGCCCCCGCAGGTGCGGTACCGTGCGGTCGGCGTCCCTCCATCCGCTCACCGCCGCACGCGTGGGCGCGGCGTACTCGTAGGTGATGCCCGGAGCGAAGGTGCGCGGGCCTTCCTCGAGCGGGCGCGGCTGCGGGACGGTGCCGATCACGTGGACGCGCGCCCCGCGTTCGCGCAGGCCCAGCGCGAGGTTGCGTACGCGGGCGGCCGAGGCCGCGCCCTGCGGGAACCAGAAGCTGCCGACGATCACGACGTTCACTCGGCCGCCTCCGCGGGGACCGTGTCCGCGGGCGCGTCCCTCTCCTGCGAGAGGAGGTAGCCCATGCAGAGACCCACCATCGTCAGGTCGTAGGACATCGACATCACGAACCAGCCCTCCTGGAGCAGGAACAGCGCGTGGATCGCGACCACGAAGAAGGCGGCGGCCGCGAAGGGGTCGCGCAGCTGCCGGCAGCCGCGCAGGAGGGCCAGCAGCAGGCCCGAGTAGTACGCGACGGCCAGCACGAGCCCGCCCTTGAAGAACGGCATCAGGCCCCCCACGTGCAGCTGCCGGCGTCCGAACTCGCGCACGTCGTCGAGCCAGACGCCCCATTCCTCGTCACGCGGAACGAAGTACCCGCCGAAGCCTCGGCCGAGCACCCACTCCTGCGGCTCGAGCGTCTCCAGGAACATGCCGACCTCGTAGAAGCGCTCGTTCTGGTAGGTCAACATGCCGGCGGCGCCGCCCGCGTAGCGCTCGCCGCTGATGCGGTCGCGCAGCCCTTCCAGCTGGCCCCGGAAGAGCCAGGGCGCGAGCGTCCCCGCGACGAGCAGGCCCACGAGCACGGTCCCGGCGAACGCCGTCCGCACCCACCTCTCGCCGCCCGGCAGGAGCCACCGGCGCGCGCCGGGCAGGCGCGGCAGCACCAGGAAGAACACGAGCAGGAACAGCGCGATGCGCAGCGTGGGCGCGCGCTTCTGGAAGAGGATCTGCTGCGCGACCACGAAGCACACGCCGGCGAAGGCCAAAAGCGCCACCCGCCGCCGGCGCAGGCGCGCGGTCAGCAGGAGCAGCGGCCAGAACGCGAGCGCGCCCTGCGTCCGGTAGGCCGTGATCCCGATGCCCGCGCGGTCGTCCGGCTGCGCCTCGCTCACCACCTCCGTCATCCCGGTCATCCCCAGCGCGTTCACGGCCAGCGCGGCCACGAACAGCGCGACCAGCGGGCCATCCGCGTCCTCCCACACCCGGGACATCGAGCCGAGCACCGCGCACAGGACGATCACCAGGTACGGCGCCAGGTCGTGGAGGACGGGCTCGATGCGGTACTCCTGCTCGATCCAGCCGTACAGGAACAGCAGCCCCGACAACAGCAGCACGAGCGTGGCCCACAGCTTCGCGCCCGGCACGAGGCGCCCGAGCAGGCTGCCCGACCGGAGCCCGTATGCGAGGACCGCGACGGGCAGCAGGCCGACGGAGACCAGCCCCGCCTGTGACGCGGCATAGGCCGCGATCCCGCCCAGGTAGTCGATCAGGAACACGCGCGTCAGGCTCACGAACTGCGCGGCCAGGAACCCCGTGAGGCACAGCGCCCCGAAGCCCCAGACCACACGCTCGGAGGCGCGCGGCGCCGCCGCCGGCCAGGCCCAGGCCGCCTCGGTCCGCGTCGTCACGGCCACGCCTCGGCCGGCATCCCGCCCGGCTCGCGCGTCCCACGGGGCGACATGCGCACGCGCACCGGCGCGGCGGGGTTGCCGGCCCAGAGCTGCCCCGCGGGCACGCGGCCGCGCACGACGGAGCCCGCGCCCACGATCGCCCCTTCGCCGATCGCGACTCCCTTGAGCAGGATCGAGTGGCCGCCCACGAACGCGCGCGGCCCGATCACGACGGGAGCGGTGCGCGCTCCCGGGTTGCCCGCGCGCTCGCGCTCGTCGGCGTCCAGCGAGTGGAAGTCCGTGTCGTAGACCTTGCTGTCGCCGCCCAGGAACACGCGGTCCCCGATCGTGACCTCGCGCAGGCAGACGATCGTCGAGTTGCTGAGGCCCGCGTCGTCCCCGATCGTGAGCCGCCCGTCGCGCCCGACCCAGAAGGCCATGCGGCCGCCGCCGCCCACCGCGTTGCCCGCGAAGCCCGACTGGATGCGGCAGCGGTCGCCGATGCGGATCGAGCCCGTGCGATGGCAGTGCAGCCGTATCGGCCCGCGCACGCGCAGCCCGCGGCCGACCTGCGCGCCGTGCGCGCGCAGCCGGATGTAGGCGACGGCCGTCCAGAAGCCCGTCGACAGGGACGCCCTCACCAGGCCCGCCCCCGCCAGGCACCAGCGCACCGCCTTCACGTGGCCACCTTCCGAGGCGCGGTCGCGCGCAGGACGAGCACGAGCGAGAGGGCGCCGGTCACGGCGGCGGCCGCCACGTTGCCCTGCGCGACGCCCTCGAGGGGGGCGTGGCCGTGCGAGAGCCACCAGGGGAAGGTCCAGCGCGCCACGAGCGCCACCCCGACGCAGGCGGCCATGCTGGTCCAGGCCTTGAGGCTGCCGAGGACTTGCGACGCGGGCGAGACGCTCCACAGCAGCCCCGCCAGCAGCGACCAGCGCACCGCCGGGATGGAGGCCTCGTAGCGGGGGAAGAAGTGGGCGATCAGCGGCGGCGCGGCCAGCCAGCCGGCGACGGCCAGCGGCAGGCCGGCCGCCAGCGAGACGGCGGCGCCCCCCAGGGCCGTGCGGCGCATCTCCTGCGGCGCACGTCCCTGCCCCAGCGCGTAGCTCATGCGCGGGTACACGTAGGTGGCGACCGCGCCAGGGACGATGGCCATGGCCGCGACGACCGCCACCGCCGGCGCGTAGTACCCCACGGCTTCGACACCGGCCCGGCGCAGCAGGATCACGCGGTCGAAGCCCGCGGCCAGCGTCTGCAGGTACCCGAAGGCGAACAGCGGCAGGCCGATCCCGACCAGCTCGCGGGCCAGCCGGCCCTCGAAGCGCGAGGGCACCACCAGCGGACGCCAGGCGTGGGCCAGGAGGGTCACGATCACGCTCTGCACCGCGGTGTGCACGCACAGGCCCGCGAAGCCGAAGAGGGAGACGCTCGCGGGCAGCAGGACCATCAGGACCGCCTGCACCCAGTGCACGCGCGCGAGCCGGTCGAAGTCGGCGTCGGAGCGGAACGTGGCCTGCAGGTAGGTGAGGTAGAAGGTCGAGGTGGCCACGACCGCCATCGAGGAGAGCGCCAGCCTCCAGGTCCCGCCCGCGTTCCAGCGGGCGGCGAGCAGGATGGCGAAGGTGAGCGCCACCAGCGCGCCGCCGACCAGGCTCGCCGTCTGTGACGTGGACGCGATGCGCTCCGCGCGAGACCGGTCGCCGCGGCCCAGCGCGAACGGCAGCTCGCGGCCCATGCCGTTCACCAGGCCCAGGCGGAAGACGGTCAGGTAGTTCGCGAGCAGCAGCAGCGTGTGCCAGACCCCCATCGACCAGGGGTCCACCCAGCGGAACGCGAGCCCGTTGCCGGCGAGCGAGGCGACGTTGACGGCGACGACGGACGCGGTGAACGTCACGAAGGTGCGCCGCTCGGCCAAGCGACCGCCCTGGGTGGGCGGCAGGCGCGCCGTGTCCCAGGCGCGGCCGGTGACGGCCGCCGGACGCGCGAGGCTCACCGCTCCTCGCCCCAGAAGCGCCGCGTGAGCTGGCGGCGCAGCTCCACCCGGTCCGAGGAGAGGCCGGAGATCATGTGGGTGCGATAGCTCTCGACGTACTGCTCGACGGTGCTCACCACGCGCGCCGGCGTGCCGCAGGCCACGGTGCCGGGCGGGATGCTGCGCGTGACCAGGCTGCCCGCCCCCACGATGCTGTCGGGCCCGATCGTCACGCCGGGCATCAGGATCGCGCGCAGGCCGACCACGCTGTTGTCCCGTACGCGGATGGGCGCGAAGCAGTTCCCGTACGGCGACCCGCCGGGGATGCGGTCGCGGATGACGCGGCTGGCCCCGTCGTGCGTGACGAAGACGACGCCGGCCGCGATGCTCACCCGCGAGCCGATCTCGATCAGCCAGGGCTCGCTCCCGAAATCCCCGACGCGGCAGAGGATCGCGGTCTGCTCGCCGATGCGCGCGCCCAGCCGACGCAGGTAGGCGACCTTGTTGCCGCGGCAGACCACCCATCGCTCCAGCAGGCGCCGGACCCTCCGCGGCAGCGCGGCCAGCACGCCACGGCGGTCGGTCGCCCACGCGGGGGGAACGACGTGTGCGCTCGCGGGCGGGGCCGCGGCCTCGCTCACGCCACCCCCCGCGCCTCGGACCGGGCCGGCGTCTCCGGCGACGCGTCGCCGGCCACGATCCGGTAGAACAGCTCGGCGTCGCGCGGGCTCCCCGGCCCGGACAGGAACAGGTCGCGCGCGCGGTACGTGGGGCTGAAGGCGAAGAACGAGAAGTCGCGGAACACGAGGCTCAGGTACGCGCGGGCGCGGGCCTGCGTCTCGGGCGCGACCACCGGCGTGGAGCGGGCCAGCCGCTCCAGCGCCTCGAAGTAGCCGTCGAAGGTCTGGGGCTCCTCGACCAGCCCCAGCTCGTGGTACTTCGGGCGGGCCGCGGCCAGGACGGGCACGCCGCGCGCCGCCATGTCCGCGCCGATCGAGCTGATCCAGACCAGCCCGCCCGAGAGCCCGGGCATGAGGGAGTAGCTGCTCGCGTCCTCGTCCCCGCCCACCACGAACACGTTCGGCGCGCCCTGCGCCAGCTCGCGCGCCACCTCGCCCATGCGCACCACCACCTTGTGGCGGATGAACGCCTCGTCCGGGTGGGCGCGCACGATCAGGTTCCAGCCCGGCCGCGCGCGGAAGCGCTCGATGGTGTGACGCATCCAGTCCCGCTGGCTGCGGAAGACGGACGGCCGCCGCAGCATCGAGCTGTCGCCCACCACGTTGGTGGCCATCAGGAAGCGCGGGCCCGGCCGCTCGACGAAGGCGCGCAGCGCGGGAGGCAACGGCGCGAGCGTGCTGGACCGCTGGGCCCGGTGCAGCTCGTCCGGTCCCGACGAGTCCGGGGCCGCGCCCTCCTGGAAGCGCAGCAGGCGCGACGCGCCGTGCTCGCGGTCCGTGTCCCACGGGCCCAGCGCGCGCAGCCAGCTCGACAGGTTGTACTCGAGCGCGGGGGCGTTGAGGTTGCAGATCATGTGTCCCGGACGCCAGGCCCACCCCTCGACCGTGAGCACCTCCACGTCGAGACCCCGCGCGGCCTCGCAGATGGCGGGACTCGACCCGATGAGCCCGCTGTAGCAGACGACGCGCGCGACCGGGTTCTCGCCCAGGATGCGCGTGAACGCGGCGGCGGTGTCGGCCAGCATCCGCTCCGCGCGCGACACGGCGCGCCGGTAGCTCGGCTCCAGCGGCCCCTCCTCGTTCTCCTCCACGTGCAGGTCGTAGGCGGCCACGGTCGGCGCGAAGGAGCGCGCGAACTCGCGAAAGGGGGCCGACTCCGCGGAGGTGGGGCGCCAGTCGTCGAGGTCCACCAGCCGCAGGTCCGCAATGTCCTCGACGCCCGCCCAGAAGCCGAGCTGGTCCACGCCCGAGACGCGGGTCAGGGGGTAAAGCCGGCGGATCTCGGACGACGAGTAGACGAGCGTCGTGGCCACGCCCAGGCGTCGGAGATGGCAGGTGGCGTAGACCGCCCACTCGATCC